>DATFGV010000182.1:0-3396 GCA_035249115.1 Vineibacter sp. | reverse complement strand
CCGAGGCGCCGCGGCCGCTGCCGGCCGCCGACACGGCGCCCGCCTACGTCTATACCGGCCGCACGATCGACGACTTCCTGGCACGGCGGCGGATCACCGGGCTGATGGTGATCAAGGATGGCGTCGTGCAGCTTGAACGCTACCAGTACGACCGCACGCCGGCGCACCGCCTGTTGTCGAACTCGATGGCCAAGTCGATCACCTCGATCGCCGTCGGCATGGCGCTGGCCGAAGGCCGCATCCGCTCGCTCGACGACAAGGCCGCCGTCTACGTCCCGGAACTCGCCGGCGCGCCGTACGGCGAAACATCGATTCGCGCCCTCTTGCGCATGGCCTCGGGCGTAACGTTCAGCGAGCGCTACGATGGTACGGACGATCTTTCCAAGTTCGTGCGCCAGCTGTACGGCGAGGGCATGGTGCCGGCGATGCGCGCCTTCGCGACGCGCGAGCGGCCGCCCGACACACGTTTTCAGTACGCCTCGATCGAGACCATCGTGCTGGGGATGGTGGTCCGGGGCGCCACGGGCAAGACGCTGGCGGCGTATGTCGCCGAGCGGCTGTGGCAACCGATGGGCGCCGAAGCCGACGCCACCTGGATCATCGCCCCGGGCGACATCGAGTTCGCCTGGGGCAACTTCAACGCTACCTTGCGCGACTGGGGGCGGCTGGCGATGCTGTTGGCTGACGACGGCGTGCGCGACGGCAGGACCATCATCCCGCGCGACTACCTGCTCGAGGCCACCGATTCACGCCGGCACCCGCCGGCCTTCGCACCGCGCACCGCGACCGGCTTCTTTGGCTACGGCTACCAGTTCTGGACTTTTCCCGGGACCGTCCGCCGTTTCGCCTTGCTGGGTGTCTTCGGCCAATCGATCTTCGTCGATCCGCAACTGCGGCTGGCGCTGGTCATCACCGCTGCGCAGCGCGATCCGGTCAGCCTTGGCGACGGCTTCGGCGAGGAGCGGTACTGGCTGTGGCGCAGCCTCGTCGAGCGCTACGGCGCGTGGTGAGGCCAGCGGTCGCGAGCACCTGCCACCATGATCTGTCATAGTATCTGCAAAAAGAATGAGTGTAGCGTTTTAATTATTTCAAAATACCATGACAGAACGACATAATAATGTGATGCCTCTGGCGAGCAATCAGAGTGCCCTGGAGAGCCTCCTCCCTCGGGTGGGGGTTTGATACCCCGGCCCGCCGTACCATGCTGTACGGGCCTCCCAGGCGCCCTGGCGGGCATGTTTTCGAGTGGATTGGCGTGGCGGTTTCTGGGGCCGCTTTTGACGTTGCCGGACCGCCGCCCCGAGCGGTACCAGCCAACCCCTGTTACCGCGAGGAAGGCCGGTTTCCCTGCAGCACCCGCCAGACCTTCTCGCTGGTCACCGGCATGGTGAGGCCGCTGGCATCGTAGCCGGCAAGCGCGTCGACGACGGCGTTCATCACGGTGGGCATCGCCGCGGTGGTGCCCGACTCGCCGACGCCCTTGACGCCCAGCGGGTTGGTCTTGCAGCGCGTCTCGTTGCGCGCCCAGACGAACGCAGGCAGCTGGTCGGCGCGCGGCAAGCAGTAGTCCATGAACGAGCCGGTCAGCAGCTGGCCGCTTTCGGCATCGTAGCGGCAGTCCTCCCACAGGATCTGGCCGATGCCCTGGACGACACCACCATGCACCTGCCCGTCCAGCAACAGCGGATTGATCACCACGCCGTAGTCGTTGACCATGGCATAGCGCACAAGCTGGACGGCGCCGGTCTCGATGTCGATCTCGACCTCGGCGACATGGCAACCCGACGAGTAACTGTAGGCGCGCGCCACGACATGGCTGGTGGCGTCGAGGCCCAACGTGTCGCCGACCGGCACGTTGGCGCCGCTGAACGAGGCGCGCGCCACCGCCTGCAACGACAGCGACCGGTCGGTGCCGACCACCGTCAGCCGTCCGTCGGCGAAGACGATGTCCTCGGCGGCGGCCTCCAGCATCTGGGCGGCGATGCGCGTTGCCTTGACAAGAATCGTGTCGGACGCCTCGCAGATCGCGGTGCCCGAGACGGTCGCCGTGCGCGAACCGCCGCTGCCGCTGCCATGGCCGACACGAGCGGTATCGCCCTGCACTACGCGGATGGCGTCGAACGGCAGCCCCAGGCGTTCGGCCACGACCTGGGCGAAGGTCGTGAAGTGGCCCTGGCCGTTGTCCTGCGACGACATGGTCAGCGTGAGACGCCCGGTCGGGTCGAACGACAGGCCGACCCGGTTGTCGCGGAAGCCGTCCGGCTCGACGTAGCTGGCGAAACCGAAGCCCAGCAGGCAGCCGCGGTCGCGCGCCGCCCGCTTGCGCGCCGCCAGGCCGGTGTGGTCGGCCAGCGCCAGCGCGTCCCGCATGTTCTTGCCGAAGTCGCCGCTGTCGTAGACCAGGCCGGTCGGCGTCCGCCACGGCATGGCCGATTCCGCGATCATGTTGCGGCGGCGCAGCTCTGCGGCATCGATTCCCAGCCGCCGCGCCGCCTCGTCGACCAGGCGCTCGACGGCGTAGGCGAACTCCGGCTTGCCGGCGCCGCGGAAGGCGCCGATCGGCGTGGTGTGGGTGAAAACCAGCCGCGCTTCGGCGTGGGTCAGCGGAATGCGATAGGTGTTGGCCAGCATGCGGCTGCCGCCATCGGTCGGAATGAACGGACCGGACGGCGTCAGGTAGGCGCCCATGTTCGACACGGTGCGGGTGCGCAGCGCCAGGAAGCCGCCGTCGGCGTCAAGCGCCAGCTCGGCGTCGATCACGTGGTCGCGCGCCTGGCCGTCGCTGGCGAAACCGTCGGTGCGATCGCCGTACCATTTCACCGGTCGGCCGAGCCGTTTCGCCGCCCAGGTCACCAGCACCTGCTCGGGATAGAGGAAGCTCTTGATGCCAAAGCCGCCGCCGACATGCGGCGTCACCACGCGCACGCTCGATGCCGGCACCTTGAGGCCGTAGGTCGCGAGCGAGACCTGCACCGGCGCGCCGCCCTGGGTCGGCGTCCACAGGGTGTAGCTGTCGGACGCCGCATCGTACTCGCCCACGGCGCCGCGCGGCTCCATCGCCGCCACGACCAGGCGGTTGATCGGCAGGCGCAGGCGCACGACATGCGCGGCGCGCGCGAACGCCGCATCGCAAGCCGTGCGGTCGCCGCTCGCCCAGTCCAGCGCCGGGTTGCCCGGCACCTCGTCCCATACCGCCGGCGCGCTCGTCGCCAGCGCGGCCTCGGCATCGACCACCGCCGGCAGCGGCTCCCAATCTACGTCGACCTGCAGCGCCGCATCGGCCGCCTGGGCCTCGGTCTCGGCGACTACCATGGCCACCGTGTCGCCGACGTGACGTGCCCGGTCGCGGATCAAGGCGTAGCGCATGGGATTGCGCAGCGCCTGGCCGCGCGCGCC
>DATFGV010000181.1:0-7423 GCA_035249115.1 Vineibacter sp. | reverse complement strand
CCAGCCGGTCGGCTTAGGCGCCTTGGTCTTGTCGGCCTCCACCGTGTTGAAACAGATCACCGCCAGGAAGGCGTCCATGCCGGTCCACATCGACGGGTTGGCGGTGTCGCGGAAGTTCGGCCGCAGCGCCTCGGCGCCCTTGGGCGTGTAGCCCGTCAACAGCCCTTGCTGCGCGAAGGCGGTCATGCTCGATGCCGCGAGGCCCAGCACCATATCGGCCTGCGGGTTGGCCTTTTCGGCCAGGAACCGGGCGGTAATGACACCTGTCGAATCGCGCACCCAGGTGATCTCCACCGAGGGCACCGCCTTCTCGATCGTCTCCTTGAACGTCTTGAGCTGGTCGTTCTCCAGCGCCGTGTAGGCGGTCAGCTTTGTCTTCTGCGCCGTCGCCGGCATGGCGATGGCCATCGCGGCGAGCGCGCACACGCCCGCGCAGGCGAGTCTTCGGATCAACATCATTCGTCCCCTTCGGTCACGCCGGCTGTCGCGGCGTATTTGAAACGCCCCCTGGTTTCGGATTTATTACAGCGGAATCCACAGGCGGTGACAACCGCTTGAAACAAGCCCATGGCACGATCGCGGGCGACGGAGAACGCAGTGACGCCAACCCGGCCCAGCATCTACCGCTATGACCCGCGGATTGTGGCGGACCTTGTCGCCAGCTACCAGCCCGGCGGGCCGCTGCCGCGCGACTTCTACGTCGATCCCGTGGTCTTCCAGGCCGATATGGACCGCATTTGGACGCGTTACTGGCTGTACGCCGGCCATGCCTGCCAGATCCCGAAGCCCGGCGACTGGATGATGTGGAGCATCGGCCATGACTCGGTGGTGCTGGCGCGCGGTCGCGACGGCGAGATCCGTGCCTTCCACAACACCTGCCGCCACCGGGGCGCACGGTTCTGCAACGCCGAGAGCGGTCACGGCCTGGTCTTCTCCTGCCCCTATCACGGCTGGTCCTACGACCTGACGGGGCGCCTGATCAATCGCACCCAGGCCGAGTTCGGTATTTCCGAGTCGCAGCTCGGACTGCACCCCGTGAAGCTGCGCGACACCGGCGGCGTGCTTTGGATCGCGCTGTCCGACGATCCGGTGCCGTTCGACGCGGCCCACGACGATCTCGCCTCGCGCCTGCGGCACCAGGGCCTGGACGACGCCAAGGTGGCGGCTGCAAAGCACTACACGGTGAAGGCCAACTGGAAGCTGGTGTTCGAGAATAACCGCGAATGCTACCACTGCCCGGGCGCACATCCCGAATACAACAAGGGCACCTACGACGTGATGCGCGCCCAGGCGCAGCACGCGCCCGAGGTGCTGCGCCAGACCGACCTGGCCAACGCACGGTTCCAGGCGCTGGGCGTCGACACCGGTGACGCCTGGTCGGGCATGTCCGGCGCCTTCTGGCGGGCGCACCGCACACCGCTGATGCAAGGCTGGAAAACTCAGAGCCTGGACGGCACACCGGTGGCGCCGCTGATGGGTGTGTTTCGCGACAAGAACACGTGGAGCGACGGCACCCTGCGCACCACGGTGTTCCCCAATTTCTGGCAGCACGCCAGCGACGACCACGCCGTTGCCACCCGCATCACGCCACTCGACGCGACGACGTGTTCGATCGACGTCTGGTGGTTCGTGCACAAGGACGCCGTCGAAGGCCGTGACTACGACCTGGAAAAGCTGCTGCCGTTCTGGCAGCGCACTTCGGAGCAGGACTGGTTCATCTGCGAGGCCAACCAGCTCGGCGTCTCATCGTCGCGCTACGTGCCGGGCCCGTACTCCAAGAATGTCGAGCAGAACGTCCAGCATTTCGTCGACTGGTACCTCGGCGAGCTCGCCGGCCGTGCACCCGAGCATGCAAAGGCCGCTGAATGATGGTCATTCCCGACCTCATCCTGAGGCGGCCACGCAGTGGCCGTCTCGAAGGATGGGGACCACACTCTGTGCGATCCCCCACCCTTCGAGACGCGGCCCTGCGGGCCGCTCTTCAGGGTGAGGCGGCGGTTGCCGATCCGCAGGGGTGACAGCGCGCCATGCCCCCGCCTCTCCCGACCCAGGCCCGCATCGTCATCATCGGTGCTGGCGCCATCGGCTGCTCGATCGCCTACCATCTCGTGAAGCATGGCGAGCGTGACGTGCTGGTGCTGGAGAAGAGCGGCATCACGCATGGCTCGACCTGGCACGCCGCCGGCCTGGTCGGCCAGCTGCGCTCACGCCGCAACCTGACGCGCATGATGCAGCAGTCGGTGGCGCTGTACGGCGAGCTGGAAAAGGAGCTGGGCCATTCCGTCGACTGGCACCCGGTCGGCTCGCTGCGGCTGGCCTCGTCGCAGGACCGCTGGAGCGAGATCAAACGCACCGCGACGATCGCCCGCAGCTTCGGCTTCGAGCTGCAGCTGGTGTCGGCCGGCGAGGCGCGGCAGATCTTCCCCTATATCCAGACCGACGGCGTCGAGGGCGCCGCCTTCATCCCGTCCGACGGCTACATCGACCCCAGCAGCCTGACCCAGGCGTTGGCCCGGCTGGCGCGGCAGGGCGGCGCGCGCATCGTTGAAGGCGTGCGCGTCACGGGCATCGACCTCGCCAACGGCCGGGCCACTGCGGTGCGCACGGATCAGGGCCGCGTGCGCTGCGAGCTGCTGGTCAACGCCGCTGGCATCTGGGCCCGCGAGGTGGCGGCGATGATGGGCGTGCGCATGCCGGTGGCGGCGATCGAGCACCAGTACATGGTGACCGAGAAACGCGCCGACGTGCCGCGCACACTCACGTCGCTGCGCGACCCCGACAACAACTTCTACCTCAAGCCGGAGGCCGGCGGTTTCGCGATCGGCGGTTGGGAAGCCGGCGCGCCGCCGTTCGGCCGCGATGGTGTGCCGTTCGACTTCGGCCGCGAGCTGTTCGCCGGCAACTTCGACCGCTTCGAACACATCGCCACGCCGGCGACGCGCCGCCTGCCGCTGCTCAACGAGCTGGGGGTGCGCCAGCTGATCAACGGGCCGATCCCGGTGACGCCAGACGGCGAGCCGATCATGGGCAAGGCGCCGGAACTGGAGAACGTCTTCGTCGCCGGTGGCTTCACCTCGGGCATCGCGGCGGCTGGCGGCGCCGGCCGGCAGATGGCGCACTGGATCCTGCACGGCGCGCCGGAGTTCGATCTGTGGAGCTTCGACGTGCGCCGCTTCGGGCCGCACCATGCGGGGCGGCGCTACCTGCATGAGCGCGCCGTCGAGGCCTACCACCGCTACTACCTGATCCACTGGCCGGGCGAGGAAATGGCGAGCGGCCGTGGCGGCCGGCGCTCGCCGCTCTACGGCGCGCTGAAGGACGCCGGCGCCGTGTTCGGCTCGCGCTTCGGCTGGGAACGGCCCAACTGGTTCGCCGCCGACGGCGAGGCGCGTGTCGATCAGCCGTCGTTCGAGGGAACGCCAAACTGGTTCGCCGCCGTGGCGCGCGAATGCCGTGCGATCCGCGAGCACGTGGCACTGATCGACCAGAGCTCGTTCTCCAAGGTCGAGATCGAGGGACCGGGCGCCGCCGCCTTCCTGCAGCGCCTGGCCGCCGGTAACCTCGACAAGCCAGACGGCGCGTTGGTCTACACCCAGCTGTGCAACGAGCAGGGCGGCATCGAGGCCGACCTGACCTTCATGCGCCTGGCGCGCGATCGCTTCTACATGGTGACCGGCAGCGCCTTCGGTATCCATGACACGGGCTGGCTGCGCCGTCACCTGCCGGACGATGGCTCGGTGCGCCTGACCGACGTCACCAACGCCTGGGCGGTGATCAACTGCTGCGGACCGCTGAGCCGCGACCTGATCGCGCGCCTGGCCGATGGCGACGTGTCGAACGCCGCCCTGCCCTACATGGCCATGCGCGAGATGCGCCTGGGTCTGGCCTCGGTCAGGGTTGCGCGCGTCACCTATGTCGGCGAGCTGGGCTACGAGCTGCATGTGCCGGTCGAGTACGCGCTGCATCTCTACGAGGAGCTGTGGCGGGCCGGCCAGGATCTCGGCGTCGCCAACGCCGGTTATCGCGCCATCGAGTCCTGCCGTCTGGAAAAGCGCTACCTCTACTGGGGCGCCGATATCGGGCCGGACGACACGCCGTTCGAGGCCGGGCTAAGCTTCGCCGTGGCAATGAGCAAAGGCGACTTCATCGGCCGCGCGGCGCTTCAACGCGCCAAGGCCGCGGGCCCCCAGCGCCGCCTCTGCGTCTTCGTGTCGTCGGCCGACGTGCCGCTGTACGGCAGCGAAGCGATCCTGCGCGACGGCGAGGTGCTGGGCGTCACGACCAGCGCCGGCTACGGCCACACCGTCGGCAAATGGATCGCCTTCGGTTACCTGCCGGCATCCGCCGCGACCCATCGCGACTTCGAGATCGAGGCCTTCACCCGCCGCTTCCCCGTCACCCGCATCGACGCCGCCGCCTACGATCCCGAGCGCAAAAGGATCCTGGCATAGTTTCCTCCCCACGAAGTGGGGAGGTGGCCCGAAGGGCCGGAGGGGAGCCAACGTGGTAGGCGTTACGGGGACCGTGACCTTGAACCAAAGATCACGTTGTCTCCCCTCCGCCCGCTTCGGGGGCACCTCCCCAACATTCGTTGGGGAGGTATGAGGGCCGCGGCCGGCGCGGCTAGAGGGCGGACGGCGCCGGTAAGGCGTCGATCATAGCGTCGTCGGACATTGACGACGCACCGGCGCGGCCCGGTTTGCGACCACGTACGATCCAGGTACTCATCTCGCCCTTGCCCTTGATCGGCGTGGCCGGACATTCCTCGAAATCGAACGAGGACTGGACCAAGTCGCGCACGTCGGTCGTCACCAGCACCGCGCCCGGCCGGCTGGCGGCCTCCATCCGGCTGGCGACGTTCACGGTGTCGCCCCAGAGGTCGTACTGGAAACGCTTCTGGCCGATGATTCCGGCCAGGGCCGGACCGGCGTGGACGCCGACGCGAATGCGCACCTTCGCGCCATCGGGCATGAAGCGCGCCTCGGTCAACCGCACGAGAGCGAGGCCGGCGTCGACGCAGCGCGCACAATCGCCGGCGTCGCCGTGCAGGCCGTGGGCCGCCATATAGGCGTCGCCGATCGTCTTCATTTTCTCGAGGCCGTGTCGCTCGATGATGTGATCGAATTCCTCGAACAGGTCATTGAGCCACCGTACGATCTCGGCCGGCGCATGACGCGCGGCGACCGGCGTGAAGCCCACGATGTCGGCGAACAGGACGACGACATGGTTGTGCAGGTCGGCAATCGACTCGCCGCGGTTCAGCCGGTCGGCGACCGGTTCGGGCAGCACGCGCGTGAGCAGATCGCGGTAGCGCGCCCGCTCCGCCGCCAAGGACCGGGCGTTCAGGTAGTCGCGACGCCGCAGCGCTTCCAGCACATAGCCGAAGAACATGCCGAAGAGGTTGGTCGAGAGCATCAGCAGGCACAGCAACGTGAAGCCGACGTCGAAGGGCCGCGCCGATCCGACGATGGCGACCAGGATCACGGCCGCCGCGGCGCCGGTGAACACAGCGAGGCGAAAGTCGCCGATGATGAACATGTAGCCATAGATGATGAGCAGCGTTCCGTTCGCCACGTAGATGTACGGCGTTGACTCCAGCGTGTTGATGCCGCCGAAAAACACCGCGAAACCGAGGATGCCGGCCATCACGACCAGATTGCTGCGCCGCGCCACGCGGGAAATCCAGGTCGATGCAAGAAGCGCCAGGAGAAACAGATTGGTGACCACCTCTCGCAGGATGACGACCTGCAACAGCGCATCGGCCGAAAAAGCGAGGCGGTCGAACACGTAATAGAGGCTGTGAAGAATGATGCCCGCGACAACGCCGACGCGGCACATTCGCAGCCGGCTGCCATCGATCGAGGTCTGATACGCGCTCTCGTCCGCCCGATCGAGGAAGCGCAGACTGAGGCTGCTCTGGCGATAACTGGCACTGGTCGACATCCCGCGTCCCTTCGTCCAGCGGCCGGCGATACGCGCAGCATGCGTCACGCATCGCAGGCGCGAAAGGCCACGGTCGGCCGTTCGCCGCCCGGCGTCGCGCACCACCTTGCACGGCGCAGGTCACTCGTGAGAACCAGGGTCGATCGTCACGATTTCGGCCGTGGCCGGACACGGGCGGTGGGCTCGGCGATCAGCGGATCGTCCGGCCAGTAATGGCGCGGGTAGCGGCCCTTCAGTTCGGCCTTCACAGCGCGGTAGCCGGTGGCCCAGAAGCTGGCGAGGTCGCGGGTCACCTGCACCGGCCGGCGCGCCGGCGATAGCAGGTGGATCAGCAGCGGCACCCGGCCGCCGGCGATTCGGGGCGTCTCCGCCAGGCCGAACATTTCCTGCAGCCGCACCGCCAGCACCGGTTCATCGGCATTCGTATAGTCGATCGGTACGCGTGAGCCGCTGGGCACCGCGACATGCGTCGGCGCCAGCTCATCGAGCTTCTGGCGCTGTGGCCAGTCGAGCTGCGTGTGCAGTGCCGTCGCGAGGTCGATCCGCCCCAGATGAGCGCGGCGGGACACGCCCTCGAGGTAAGCGCCCAACCAGGCATCCAGGCGCGCCACGAGCGCTACGTCGGATACGTCGGGCCAGGTCTCACCCAACTGCCGGCGCAGGAACTGTATGCGCTGCCGCCAGGCGTGCAGCCCATCGGTCCACGGCAGGCAGGTCAGCCCCATCGCGCGGATGCCCTGCAGCATCGCTGCCCGCACCGCCTCGGGATCGGGCTGCGGCAAGGGTTGGTCGCCCAGCACCAATTCGCCGAGCCGGCGCTGTCGGCGCGCCACCACCGCCCCGGCGCGCGCATCCCAGCGCAACACGTCGCGCGCCGCCAGCCGGTCGGCGAACAGGTCCTCGATATCGGCCAGCGCCAGCGGCGCCGCGAGGTACACCCGCGCGTCCTGGCCGCCCTCGTCCAGCTCGGCGATCGCCAGCCACTCGTCAGCCGCCAGCGGATCGCCGTCGGGCAGCGCCGCGCCACGGCCGCCACTCAACAGGTAGCGCGCGCCGCCACCCGGCCGACGCTGTGCGATGCGGTCGGGCCAGGCGAGAGCGATCAGGCGGCCGGTGGCACGGCTGTCGATCGCCGCATCGTCGCGGACGCCCAACCGCCGTCGCAACTCGCGCGCACCCTGGCGTACCGCCGCAAGGGTACCGCGATCGATCGAGGCGCCGGCGACCGGCCGCTGCTCGTTGAGCACGACATCGACGCGATGCCGCAGGTCGGGATCGCGCTGGACCGGCGCGAAGCGCAGCAAGTCGCGTTCAGCGACCAATGACGCCACGAGGCAGGCGAGCGGCCCATGCCCGTCCTCCCGGCCGCGCAGCAGCATGTGCGCCAGCCGCGGATGCGCCCCCAACCGTGCCATGGCGCGACCGTGCGCCGTGATGGTGCCGGCTTCATCGAGCGCGCCGAGATCGGCCAGCAGCGCCC
>DATFGV010000180.1:0-2320 GCA_035249115.1 Vineibacter sp. | reverse complement strand
TGGAGCGCGCCGAGGCGCAGAAACGGGTGCGTGTCGTGCCCGGTCCGCATCTCGATCCATCGGCCAGCCGCGTCATCGCCTTTCCTGATCCGGCCTACACGATCTCGGCGCTCGACGGTCATCAGTGGGATCGCCGCACCTTGCGCGTGGTCTACGAATCGCCGGCCCGGCCGCGCACCTGGTACGACTACGACGTGCCCGATGCCCGCCTCGACGTGGTGCAGGAGACCGAGGTGCCAACCCACGCGCCCGACGACTATGTCGTGGAGCGGCAGTGGGCGGTGGCCAAGGACGGCGTGCGGGTGCCGATCTCGCTGGTGCGCCACCGCAGTGCGGCGGGCACGGGGCCGGCGCCCGTGCTGCTCTATGGTTACGGCGCCTACGGCATGTCGATGGATGCCGGCTTCGCCGCCAACCGCCTGCCGTTCCTGCGCCGCGGCATGGTCTGGGCGATCGCCCATATCCGCGGCGGCCAGGAGATCGGCCGCGCCTGGTACGACGACGGCAAGCTGCTGAAGAAGCGCAACACCTTCGACGACTTCATCGCCTGCGCCGAGCACCTGATCGCCGCGGGCGTGGCGGCGCCGGACAAGATCGTCGCCATGGGCGGCAGCGCCGGCGGCATGCTGATGGGCGCGATCGCCAACCAGCGGCCCGACCTGTTCGCCGCCGTGCTGGCGATGGTGCCGTTCGTCGACGTGCTGTCGACCATGCAGGATTCGAGCCTGCCGCTGACCCCGCCGGAATACGTCGAGTGGGGCAACCCGGCCGAACCGGCGTATCGCGACTACATGGCCAGCTACAGCCCGTACGACAACGTCACCGCCCAGGCGTATACGGCGATGCTGGTCAGCGCCGGCCTGCATGATCCGCGGGTCACCTACTGGGAGCCCGCCAAGTGGGTGGCGAGGCTGCGGTCGCTGAAGGCCGACGACAACGTCTTGCTGCTGCACACCGAGATGGAAGCCGGCCACGGCGGCGCCTCGGGGCGCTACAAGGCGCTGGTCGAGATCGCCGAGCGCCTGGCGTTCGTGGTCAGGGTGCTGGGTCTGCCGGTACGGCCGGTCACGTGAGATGCTGACGGAGAATGCCCGCCTTTGTTGCCTTCATGGTGAGCTCTGTCGAACCATGAAGGCCTGGCACCGGCGTTGGTGCGGCGCTTCATGGTTCGACAGGCTCACCATGAAGCGATTATCCGTTTCTTAAGTCGGACTCTGAGATGCGTGGGAGGGAGAAGGGGATGGCCACCGCCCGCAAGACGGCAACGAAGAAACCGGCCGCCAAGACCGCGAAGTCTGCGGCCGCGAAGGCGCCTTCGCTGGGGGCGCGCCACTCCCGTGGCGCGTCTTCTCGCGGCGTTGCCCAAGACGCGTCGCTGGAGCGACGCGCCCCCAGCGCGATGAAGTCCGGTGACTCGCCCGCCACCGCACATGACGCGTCGCTGGAGCGACGCGC
Organism: Vineibacter sp.; assembly: GCA_035249115.1. Lineage (GTDB taxonomy): Bacteria > Pseudomonadota > Alphaproteobacteria > Reyranellales > Reyranellaceae > Vineibacter. Next base: position 865 of record DATFGV010000180.1, on the reverse strand, counting down.
CCCCAGCCTGACGGCGGCCGCGGCCAAAGCCGAGGCGACGCGGCCGGGCAAGCCGCCGTTCGGCAAGATCCTGATCGCCAATCGTGGCGAGATCGCCTGCCGCGTCATCCGCACCGCGCGGCGCATGGGCATCAAGACCGTGGCCGTCTACTCCGAGGCCGACGCCGATGCGCTGCACGTGCGCGAGGCCGACGAGGCGGTGTTGATCGGCCCGCCGCCCTCGGCGCAGAGCTACCTGGTGGTCGATCGCATCGTCGCGGCGTGCAAGCAGACCGGGGCGCAGGCGGCGCATCCCGGCTACGGCTTCCTGTCGGAGAAGCGGGAGTTCCAGGCGGCGCTGGCCAAGGCCGGCATCGTCTTCATCGGCCCCGACTCGCACGCCATCGGCGCGATGGGCGACAAGATCGAGTCCAAGATCCTCGCCAAGAAGGCCGGCGTCAGCACCGTGCCCGGCCATCTCGAGGTGATCCCCAATGCCGACGAGGCGGTGAAGATCGCGCGCGCCATCGGCTATCCGGTGATGATCAAGGCGTCGGCCGGCGGCGGCGGCAAGGGCCTGCGCATCGCCTACAACGCCAAGGAAGCCAAGGAAGGCTTCGACGGCGCCCGCGCCGAGGCAATCTCGTCCTTCGGTGACGACCGCATCTTCATCGAGAAGTTCGTGGACCAGCCGCGCCACATCGAAATCCAGCTCATCGCCGACCGCCACGGCAACACGCTGTACCTGAACGAGCGCGAATGCTCGATCCAGCGCCGCCACCAGAAGGTCGTCGAGGAGGCGCCGAGCCCGTTCCTCGACGACGCCACGCGGCGCGCGATGGGCGAGCAGGCGGTCGCGCTCGCCTTGGCCGTCGGCTACCAGTCG
>DATFGV010000179.1:0-13518 GCA_035249115.1 Vineibacter sp. | reverse complement strand
CGAATTCTCAGCGTTCCCGAAGGTTCCACAAGTTCGCCAAGCGCGTCGGTGCCATGCGATCGCAACGTTCAAGGTGGCGTCGAGCACACGGATCGGAGTCGACGGTCCGCATGCCCGACACACGCCTCCACGCCGGACTTCTCAAACATCGCGCGATAGCGTAGCGCGCCCGGTTGGCTACGCGCGCGGCCGACGCACTTCGGCACCGAGGCCGACGGCCGGGCTGTTGTCGACACCTCCTTCGTCGCATCGCAGTCGCCACGCCATTGATCGGGCCGGCGTCGCGCGCGATGCTGCAACGCGTTGCGTTTCGACTCAGAGGCGCCGCCACTGAATACGGAGGAAGCGACCGCATGCCCGACTCACTGACCAGACGCCGTGCCGTACAAGGGTCACTGGCCGCGACTACGGCCGCCATCCTTCCTTCGAGTCTGCTGGCCCAGGCGCAGGTGGACGAGCTGAAGATCCTGGTCGGCTTTCCACCCGGCGGCACGGCCGATGTCGCAGCCCGCCAGCTGGCCGACAAGCTGGCGCCCAGCTTCGCGCGCAGCGCCATCGTCGACAACCGGCCGGGCGCCGCCGGCCGCATCGCCATCGAGACCTTGAAGACCGCGCGGCCCGACGGCCGCACTTTGCTGCTGACGCCGGCCTCGACCGTGACCATCTATCCCACCGTCTACAAGCGGCTGTCGTACAATCCGGAGACGGACGTCGAGCCGGTGTCGCTCGCCTGCACTTTCGTCCATGGCTTCGCCGTCGGTCCGATGGTGCCGGAGGCGGTCAAGACGCTGGCCGACTTTGCGGCCTGGGCCAAGGCCAACCCGGACAAGGCAAATTGCGGCAACCCCGGCGAGGGATCGTTTCCGCATTTCCTGTCCCTGGTACTGGCGCGCGGGTTGGGCGTGGCGATCCAGCCGGTCGCCTATCGCGGCGGCGCGCCGGGACTGGCCGACATGGCGGCCGGCCAGATCGCCGCGCTGCTGCTGCCCGACGGCGCCTTCCTGCCGTTCACCCGCACCAGCCGTGCGCGCGTGCTGGCGACCAGCGGCACGACACGTTCCAAGTTCCACCCCGATGTGGCGACGTTCGCCGAGCAAGGGGTGAAGGACATCGTCGTGACGGAATGGTTCGGCGTCTTCGCGCCGCCGGGATCACCGGCGGCCACGGTGGCGGCAACGTCCGAGGCGATCGGAAAGGTCCTGGCCAATCCGCAGGTCGGCGAGATCTTCGCGCAGTCGGGCATGGTTGCCAGGGCCACCACGCCTGCCGAACTGCGGGCCATGATGAAGGTCGAGGCCGACACCTGGGGGCCGATCATCAGATCGACCGGCTTCCAGCCGCTGGAGTAGCGACCAATCCGATCGCGCGTGACACTGTCCTCACCCTGAGGAGGCCGCGCAGCGGCCGTCTCGAAGGGTGGGCAACCGCACGAGCGCTGCAACCGTCGCTGAAACGATCTAACGAGACTGTGACCCATCCTTCGAGACGCCGGCTGCGCCGGCTCCTCAGGATGAGGTTGTGCGTCCGCTGGAATAACGCCGGTGCGGTCCTACGGCGATCAGATGTCCTCGATCGACGACGCCACGCTGTAACTGGCGTCGTCACAGCCCAGCACGCGCGTCAGCACCTGGTCGATCACGAAGGCGACGTCGCGCACCGACACGCCGCTGATGTCCCAGGTGGCGTACTCGTTCGCCTGCCACTCGATCAGGCTCGGTTTCAGTGTTCCGAACGCGCCGCTCGCGCCAAGGCGCGCCGCCGGGTCGTCGGCGAACGGATAGAAAAAATTGAGCGAACCGGCGAGCACCTGCACCCATGCCGGCGCGGTTCCGCCGGCTGCCGGCTGGACCTCGAGCGTGCAGATCCTGGTCGGCTCGCCGTCGTGCACGACACGCCCGTCGGTCAGGGCCTTCTCGATCGCTGCTCGCTGGCGCTCACCCATCGATGCCTCCAATACCAACTCACCTTGCTGTTGACCGCTTCATGGTGAGCTTTGTCGAACCATGAAGCGTCGCACGGCCGTCGGTGCGAGAGCCTTCATGGTTTGACAATGCTCACCATGAAGGCTTGCGGCAACGTGTCATGAACGAGGTCTCTTGGAAGTATCCGGCGCCGTCAGAACCCCGCCGGCCTTGCCGTGAAGGCCGCCGCCCGCTCCAGCGCGCTCGCGGCGCGCAGCACCGTCTCCTCGTCGAAGGCGCGGCCGATCAGCTGCAGACCCAGCGGCAGCCCGTCGCCGTCGAGCCCGGCCGGCACCGAAATGCCCGGCAGGCCGGCCATCGAGGTCGGTACGGTGAAGACGTCGTTGAGGTACATCGTCACCGGATCGTCCATCTTCTCGCCGGCCGCGAAGGCCGCGGTCGGCGCCGTTGGCGTCAGGATCACGTCGCACTTGTCGAACGCCTGCTTGAAGTCGCGCGCGATCAACGCCCGCACCTGCTGCGCCTTCTTGTAGTAGGCGTCGTAGTAGCCGGCCGACAGCACGTAGGTGCCGATCAGGACGCGCCGGCGCACCTCGGCGCCGAAGCCGGCGGCGCGGGTGTTGTCGTACATCTCCTTCAGGTCCTTGCCCGGCACCCGCAGGCCGAAGCGCACGCCGTCGTAGCGCGCCAGGTTGGACGAGCACTCGGCCGGCGCGACGATGTAGTAAGTGGCGAGCGCGTACTTGGTGTGCGGCAGCGAAATGTCGACCGGCGTGGCGCCGGCGGCTTTCAGCATGTCGATGCCCTTCTGCCACAGCCCGTCGATCTCGGCCGACATGCCATCGACGCGGTACTCCTTGGGGATGCCGACCCTCAGGCCGCGCACGTCACCGGTGCAGGCGGCGGCGAAGTCCGGCACCGGCAGCGGCGCCGAGGTCGAGTCCTTGGGGTCGTGGCCGGCCATCGCCTGCAGCAGCAGCGCCGCGTCGAGCACGCTGTGGGCGAACGGCCCCGCCTGATCGAGCGAACTGGCGAAGGCGACGATGCCCCAGCGCGAGCAGCGCCCGTAGGTCGGCTTCATGCCGACGATGCCGCAGAAGCTGGCGGGTTGGCGGATCGAGCCGCCGGTGTCGGTGCCGGTGGCGCCGGGCGCCAGCCGCGCCGCCACCGCCGCCGCCGAGCCGCCGGAACTGCCGCCGGGCACCAGCTTGCGGTTGTCGCCCTGGCGTTTCCACGGGTTCTCGACGCCGCCGAAATGGCTGGTCATGTTCGACGAGCCCATGGCGAATTCGTCGAGGTTGGTCTTGCCCAGCATCACAGCGCCCGCCTTCCACAGATTGGCGGAGACCGTCGATTCGTAGGGCGGCTTGAAGTCGTCGAGGATGTGCGAGCCGGCCGTGGTGCGCACGCCCTCGGTGCAGAACAGGTCCTTGATCGCCAGCGGCACGCCGTCGAGCAGGCCAGCCTCGCCCTTGCCGCGTCGCGCGTCCGACGCCCTGGCCATGGCCAGCGCCTTCTCCGGCGTTTCGGTGATGAAGGCGTTCAGCCGCCGATGGCTGTCCATGGCCCCGAGGAAGGTTTCGGCCAGCGCCACGGCCGTCGTCTCGCCCTTGGCGAGCGCGGTGCGCATGTCGGCGATGCTGAGCCCGGCAAGCTCGGCCATCGCCTACTCCACCACCTTGGGCACGGTGAAGAAGCCGCCGGCATCGGGGGTGCCGGACTCGAGGTAGACGGCGCCGCCCGGCGCGTTGCCCAGCACCTTGCCAGCGATGCCGCCGTCGGTCACGACGTCCTGGCGCATCGGCAGGGTCACGTCCGAGACGCTGGCCAGCGCCTCGACGCCGGCCGTGTCGACCTCGTTGAGCTGCTCGATCCAGGTCAGGATGCCCGACAGCTCCTTGGCCAGCAGCGGCTGGTCGGCCTCCGGCACCTTGAGCCGGGCCAGCCGGGCGATCTTCGCCACGGTCTTGACGTCAATCGACATGCACGCAACTCCCACCGGCCGCACGCGTTGGCGCCGGCCCGTGCACCTACCCGGTTTCGCGGTCGCGCGGCAAGCGCAGTGTCGACACGCCGTGACACGTCAGCCCTGGCGCTGAAGCGCTCAGGTGGCACGTCAAGACACTCACCAAGCCGGGATGTTACGGCCATCACCTCATGCAACATGGCGAGTGACGATGATCGCGGACCGCCGGTTGTACGCCCGGCCTTCTCGTCGGTCCGTCTTGCGATAGGGCGGCAGCCAGCCGCCGCAAGTCCATGCTGCGCAACAAATTTGCAGCTGGTTTGTCGCGGCACTTTGCTGCGTTGCGAATACGCAGATGGAGGGTTGGTTGAAGATCGCAGCCTACCTTTCGTTCACACGGGCAAAAGCGTAGGTTGACCGCTCGCCCGGGGAACGTCGGGGCGCAGCATGGACCGCAACATAGTCCTGATCCACGGCATGTGGGGCACGCCGCATGTCTGGCGCCATTGGCGCCAGACCCTGGAGGGGCGTGGCTGGACGGTGCATGCGCCGGCGCTGCGCCACCACGACGCGCCACCGCTGAAGCCGCCGGCCGCCCTGGGGACCGCATCGCTGCTCGACTACGCGGCCGACCTGGAGGCCCTGATCCGCCGCCTGCCCGCCAGGCCCGTGGTGGTCGGGCACTCGATGGGAGGACTGCTGGCCCAGATGCTGGCAGCGCGCGGCCTGGCCGAAGCCACCGTGCTGCTCTGCCCGGCGCCGCCTTCCGGGGTGTTCGCCCTGTACCCGTCGGTGCTGCGCGCCTTCCTGCGCATCCAGCTGCGCTGGGGCTGGTGGAAGCGGCCGCACCGCGCGTCGTACAAGGAGGCGATGTACGGCAGCTTCAACACCTGCACCGACGCGATCGAGTGCGAGCACGAGTTCGCCCACTTCGTCCACGAGTCCGGCCGCGTGCTGCTCGAGATCGGCCTGCCCTTCCTCGACTCCCGCCGCGCCGCGCGGGTCGATCCATCGGCCGTCACCGGGCCGGTGCTGGTGATCGGCGCAGCGCGGGACCGGCTGACCCCGGCCGCTGTCGTGCGCCGCGTCGCGCGGCGTTACGGCGCCGAGCACCACGAATTCACCGGCCAGGGCCATTGGGTGCTGGGCCAGCCGGGCTGGCAGGACGTCGCCGCCTTCGTCACCGACTGGCTCGAGCGGCTGCCAGCGCCGGGCACGACCGCGGACGGCGCATGACGGTCATGGACGTGGCCGCGCTGGCGGCGGCGCTGCCGCCGCACGGCCGCCTCCTCGGACTCGACGTCGGTACCCGCACCATCGGGCTCGCGACGTCGGACGCGTTGCGCTCGCTAGCGACGCCACTGGACACCATCGCGCGCAGCAAGTTCACCCGCGACGCCACGCAGCTCGCCGACGTCATCCGCCGGCAGGAGATTGTTGCGCTGGTGGTCGGCTTGCCGCTCAACATGGATGGCAGCGAGGGGCCGCGCTGCCAGTCGGTGCGCCAGTTCGTGGCCAACCTGCAGGCGCTCGATCTCGACCTCGGCCCGCCGTGGCGGCGCTACGCCGACCTGCCGGTGGTGCTGCAGGACGAGCGCCTGTCGACCGCCGGCGTCGAGCGCACGATGATCGAGGGCTACGACATGTCGCGCCGCAAGCGCGGCCAGCGCATCGACGCCGGCGCCGCGGCGTGGATCCTGCAGGCGGTGCTGGACCGGCTGCGGCACCTGACGCAGGCGCCGGAGTAAACTGGCTGGGCACGTTGCTGCACCGAACCTAACCTCGTATAGTCGACGTTAGTACGAGGCTGGACCATGCCGAAAGAAGCCGTCTTTACCCTCAAGCTGGAACCGGAGCTGCGTGATCAGTTCATGGCCGAAGCGGCGGCGACTGATCGGCCGGCCTCGCAGCTTGTCCGCGAGTTCATGCGCGACTTCGTCCGTCGCCAGCGCGAGGCGCGGGACCACGACGCCTGGTTCCGGGCCGAGGTCGCGCAGGGAATGCGCGAGGCCGACAACCCCAAGGTGCGACGCATCCCGCATCGCGAGGTGAAAGCCAAGTGGCAGCGCCGCCGGGCTGAACTGGTGAAGCGGGTCGGCGGAAAGTCGACGTGAGACTCGACTGGCTGCCAGCCGCGGAGCGCAACGTCGAGGATCAGGTCGCCTACATCGCCGCACGCAATCCCAAAGCCGCGCTCGCCATGGGAGACAAGATCGAGGCCGCCGTGGCGCGACTGGCCGACCATCCGCATATGGGACGACCCGGGAGGCTCAGGGGCACGCGCGAGCTGGTCGTGACTGGTACGCCCTATGTTGTCGTGTATAGGGTCGAGCCCGCTGCCGTTGTTATCCTGCGCGTGCTGCACGGCGCCCAGCGCTGGCCGCCGCGGCTTTAGCAGGCAACCGGCGGCGCCCCATGCGCCGGCCGCGCTGCCGGCTTGCCCCACGGGCCTTGCTTCCCCCGCCCCGTTCGGCGCTACCATCGCCACCGCAACTAGGCCGGTCCATTCGGAGGTGGTGCATGACCCTGGCTACCGCGTCCCGCAGCGCTTCGCTCGATGCGGCGCCGTCGCTCTACGCCGCGCTGGAGGAGCGTATCCTGCAGCGCGACCAGGTCGGCGCCAGCGCCGTCTACTACGATCTGCTGCGGGCCGGCCGGCCGCTGGCCGAGCTGGTGGCCGAAGCGGTGCGCATCCACGCACCCTACACCCACGTGCCCTATCACGAGCGGATCGATGACGGCTACGTGAACTTCGTCAACAACGACCATTGCCTGCTGAGCGCGCGGGCCACCATCAACCTCGCGAAGCTGGTGCCGGCCGCGGCCGCTGGCCTGCCGATGGCGCAGACCATCTGGTACATCCCCACCGGGCTCGACATCTGGAACCAGAAGATCGGCCGCGCACCGGGCCATTACACCCGCGGCTTCCAGATGCCGGCCGGCGCGCCGCCGTCGCCGGTCGTGTACTGGCCCGACCAGGAGCCACTGACGATCGACGGCGACCTCAAGAGCCGGCTCGGCCAGTGGATGACCCTGGTGCATCGCGGCAACGTCATCGAGGCCTACCGTGTCTTCCTCGGCCTGATGCAGAACCCGGCCGAACGCCGCGCGGCGCTGGCCGAGCTGGTGTTCGCTGGCCTGATCGACGTGCAGGACCGCGCCTTCCAGAACCGCTCCTACACCACCGGCCACAAATCGTTCCGCGCCCGCTCGACGGTCGAGCTGGGCGACTTCGTCGGCTGGGACAAGGCGCACGACATCCTCTACGCCGGCGCGCTGGACATCGCGGTCGGCCCGCGCTGGTACTCGACCTACGAAATGGCCTGCAACGCCATCACCGTCTATATCGACGGCCAGGCGCTGCACGCCGTGCCCTACGGCGGCACCAGCGAGCGCGAACGGGCGCTGCTGGCCAACACCGCGCCGCTCGATCCGGCCGAGGCCGACGGCCTGATCGACTCCTTGCTGAACGCGCACGAGCCGGACTGGATCGAGCGCCTGAGCGCGCTCTTGCGCGCCGGCAAGGGGCCGCGCCAGGTCCTCGACGTGCTGCAGATCGCCGCCGCCCAGGTGCTGGTGCGCACCCAGGACGACGTCAACTTCTCGATCCCGCAGCACTGCGCCGAGTACTGCAGCACCTTGGGCTGGTTCTACGACACCTTCCAGCACCAGCAACGGGTCAAGCTGCTGTACGTCGCCGCCGCCTTCATCAACCGCAACGCCTGGCACCAGCGCAACACCGGCGATCTGCGGCCGGTCGACGTGCGCGCGCCCGCCGGCGCCGACAAGATGACGGCGGCGCAGATCCTCGGCGGGCTCGACACGGCGATCCTGGCGCTGGACGGGCCGCAATCGGTGGCCTGGACCCGGGCCTACCTGGACAGCGGCGCCGACCGCGCGCCCCTGACCGAGCGGCTGGCGCTGCTCGGCGCCCGCATGGGCAACGATCCGCACAACCAGGAACTCGCCCAGTGCCTGATCGATGACTGGCGGCGCAACCGCGGCGAGGGCCGCGACTGGCTGCTGCTGGCCTGCGCCCAGCACACGGCGCGGCACCGCAAGTACGGCGACTTCCTCGACTGCGCCCGCCGCTTCGGCGCCGCGATGAACGTGGCCGGGCTGGCGTAGCGTTTCCTCCCCACGCAGTGGGGAGGTGCCCGAAGGGCGGAGGGGACCGCTCGTGGTCTCAGTTATGCAGACCCCGTCGGCTCCCCATCCGCCCTTCGGGCACCTTCCCCAACTTCGTTGGGGAAGGAAACTTTCCGATGAGATCACCTGGCCGACTTCCCCCGACGGCTGCGGCCAAGATCGCCGCGCCAGCGATACTTGCCGAACGCCGCGTCGGCAGCCTCCTGCCGCCGCAGCCTGATCAGCAATCGCAGCGCGGCTTCGACGGTCTGTTTCTTGGTGGACAGTCCGGCTGCCTTGCAGGCTTGCGCCGTCAGCCGGTCATCGATGTCGATGTTGGTGCGCATTGCTACCGTCCATGCCTCCCCAACGCAGTTGGCGAGGTGCCCGAAGGGGCGGAGGGGACCGATCGTGGTGTCGATCACTTAGACCACGTCGGGTCCCCATCCGGCGCTTCGCGCCACCTTCCCCACTGCGTGGGGAAGGATTCCATCACATCTTGCGCTGCGCCGCGTTCCAGTGGCGTTCGGGGATGGCGATCGGCGCCGGGTTGAAACGGCACCACGCCCGGTCGCGGGCGTGGACGGCGGCGCGGCGGCGCAACAGCGCGAGAGCCCAATCCTCGCTTCGGCTAGCGGCCGTGCGCGACGTGGACTTTGTTCCCGGGCTCACACAGACTGCGGCCCAGGCGGGAGGCAGAACATGAGCGGCAATCCTCCGAACTCCGGCGACAATCCTTCGGAGCGCGCGCCGACGCCAGCCGGCAAGTCCCTGAAAGACATGGTCCGCGCCGAGCCGATCCGCGCTTCCGAAGCGATACCGGACGCTGTTCTCAGTCTGTTGCGGCCGGAGAACGCACTGTACGCGCTGTCGGCGAGCGCTCCAAAAATCGAGATGACGACCGAGCGGATGGGCGCCACCGAAGCTTGGCGCGTCGTGGTCCGCGCCGATGGCAGGGAGCTTCACGCGGGATTACCAGGTGAAAAGCAGATTGGCGCGGTCGCGGGCCGCGTCGACCGGGGCAATGGCTTCAGCGACAGCCATCGTCCGTTGTGGCTCGATCTCGAGTACCTGCCGAAGCTGGTGCCCTTCCGCGCGGCGGTGACGGATCGCAGGAACGGGCGCCTCGCGCTTCACCAGTTCGTCGAACCGCTCTCGCGTACGCGCAATACTCAAACCGGTCTGGTGCCGCTGACCAGCGAGTCTCTTCTGCGATACAGCTATCCGTGGTGCACGATCGGTTGCGTGTTCGTCGGCGACGGCACCGATTTCGCCAATCCGATCGCCTCCGGTTCCGGCGTACTCGTCGGACACAACCTGATGTTGACGGCCAGCCATGTCGCGCCGTGGGGTCGTGGGCCTGGCCAATGGTGGATGCGCTTCGTTCCCGGCTATCGCTACGGTGACCGCGACCCGGAACCCCACTCGAGTTCCTACGTCGAGCGGTTCTACGGCACTTTCTCGGATATCGATGATTTTGAGGCGAGTGGGCAGGACTACGTCATCTGCAAGCTGTATCGGCCGTTGGGCAACGCGCTGGGATGGATGGGCACCCGGTCGTTCGGCTACGAGGACGATTACTTCGCGCGCCGATACGTCAGCGTCGGCTATCCCGGTAGCTTCGGCGGCAAGCCGGCCGTCGAGTTCGATATCGATATCGATGACATCGATTGGGACGGCGACGGTCTCGAGCTCGAAACCACGCACGGAACGGCGGACATGGGTCGCGGCTGGTCGGGCGGTCCCTTGTGGCTGTGGGAAAACGACAAGCCCTATGTCGTCGGGATCATGTCGGGACACGAGAAGGATGAACTCGATCCCAGGCGCTACGTCTTTGGCGGCGGCGGATTGATGGTCCAGCGAGTCAAGTTCGGCCAAGCGAACTTCGCATAGTGCCGCAACGCGCCCGGGCCGGGTTTGTCCGGTCTTGCCGGCCGTCACCACCCGAAAACCGCACCACCGCGACGCCGCACCGGAGTGAGGCGCCGCCATGGGCGTCCACGGGCTGGCGTAGCGTTTCCTCCCCACGCAGTGGGGAGGTGCCCGAAGGGCGGAGGGGCCCGCTCGTGGTGTCGATCACTTAGACCACGTCGGGTCCCCATCCGGCGCTTCGCGCCACCTTCCCCACTGCGTGGCGAAGGATTCCTTCACATCTTGCGCTGCGCCGCGTTCCAGTGGCGCTCGAGGTTGGCGATCAGCGCCGGGCTGAAATGGCACCACGCCTGCTCGCGGGCGTAGACGGCGGCGTAGCGGCGGAACAGGTCGAGCGGCTCCTGGCCGGCGCGGATCGCGACCCGATTGCCGCGGGCGCTGACCATGCCGGAGCTGGTCAGCCCGGCGACCGCCTCGGCGACGGCGGCGTCGGTCTGGTCGGGCGGCACGATGCGGTCGATGATCAGCCTCCCCTCCGGGCTGTCGCACGGCAGGCCGCGCTCGTAGAGGATCGCCTGGCGGGTGATGCGGTCGCCGACGAAGCGCGGCAGGCGCAAATTCGCCATGCCCGGGATGATGCCTTCCTTGCGCGCCGGCAGGGTCATGTAGGCGTCGGCGCCGGCGACGTTGTAGTCCATGGTGAGCAGCGCCTGGCAGCCGCCGCCGATGGCGAAGGTGTCGACCTGCGCGATCCACAGCTTCTCGTGGGTGTCGCCGCTCACCTCGTCGGGCGAGACCCCTTCGCTGGCCTGGCCGCGCATCACCTTGTTGACCCAGCCGAGGTCGCGCCGCACGTACCACAGGTAAGGGATCTTGCCGTTGTAGATGTGCGTCAGGTTGATGCCGGCCTGGAAGATGCGCCGCCCGGCGTATTTCGGATGCTCGACCACGCCGCCACGCATGACGCAGACCTGGGTCGCCGGATCGAGCAGCGCCAGGTCGACAGCGATCTCCAGCGGATCCATGGTCGTGTCGTCTTCGGCATTGAGGTAACGCGGGTTCTTCAAGGTGACGTACGACGCGGCCCCGATCCGCTCGACCTCGGCGTAGGTCAGGTCGACCTTGCCGGTGGCCTGCAGCGCCGCCAGGTGCTGACGCGCCTCCGGCCGCGGCAGCAGCATGGCGTGGCAGAGATGCGTGCCGGTATCGGCCCGCGCCAAAACGGCGTGGCAGAAGATGCCCTGGTCGATCTCGATGCCGTCCTTGTCGCCCTGCTTGTGCTCGGCCTCGGCGGCGACGTCGCGCGGCAGCGGGCACAGGCCCGGCACCAACTTCGCGGCCTCGACCACCAGGCGCTCGACCCGCACGAATTGCCGCAGGTCGTCGGTCAGCGCCCGATAGGCGTCGAGCGCATGCCCCGCCATGAACCGTTGCCGCGACTCGCGCCCGGCGCGCAGCAGCCGTGTCGCGGCGTCCTGCTGCACCGCGCTGCGCAGCGGCCGCCGCGGCAAGCCCGCCAGCAGCTCGCGCCCCAGCTCCCAGAAGCGGCTGTAGGCGATCCGATCGGCCTCGAAGCTCGACAGCGCCGCCGGCCGCGCCGCGATCCAGGCCTGGCTGCGCGCGCCGTCCAGCCCGGCCGCCAGCAACGCGCGCTTGTCTTCCTCGCGCTGCGCGAAGTCGGCTTCGACCACGGCCATGAAGCGCTCCCCACAAAACTTGCCGCCGCGATCTGACAAGCTGCCGCCGGCACGGTCAAGCGACGCTGTGCCGACGGTCGCTGCATGCGCGACGCGGGCTAGCGGTCTTATCTCCCGTCGTCCCGACCAAGACCCGAAGGGCCGCGTGGAGAGACCTTGTGTCGTCGCTGGCGTTGTTTGTTGGTGACGCAAGGTCCCTCGACTGCGCCACGCTTCGCGTGGCTCCGCTCGGGACGACGGAAGAATCATGTGCGCGGGTTCCGATCAACCCTGGGAGCGCGGGCAGCCTGCCCTGAGCCTGCCGAAGGGTCTCGCCCGCTCATCAGCGGGCCGGAGGCCCGCGCTCCCAGGTTCCCATCGATCCGGACGCGCTCTACTGTGCGCGTCATGCCAGACCAACTTCCCCTGCCTACCCTGGCCGACATCGAGGCCGCCCAGCGACGCATCGCCGGCGTCGCCGTGCTCACGCCGCTGCTGGAAAACCCGCGGCTCAACGACCGCCTGGGCGGGCGCCTGCTGCTCAAGGCGGAACCTTTGCAGCGCACCGGCTCATTCAAGTTCCGTGGCGCCTACAACTTCATCAGCCAGCTGACCCAGGCGCAGCGCCAGGCCGGCGTCGTCGCCTGGTCGTCAGGCAACCATGCGCAAGGCATCGCCGAGGCGGCGCGCCTGCTGAATGTGCCGGCCACCATCGTGATGCCGGCCGATGCGCCCGCCATCAAGGTGGCCAACACCCGCGCCAGCGGCGCCACGATCGTCAGCTTCGATCGCCTGAAGGACGACCGCGAGGCGATCGCCCGCGACCTCGCCGAGCGTCAGGGGCGCACGCCGATCCCGCCATACGATCATCCCTGGATCATTGCCGGCCAGGGCACGATCGGGCCGGAAATCATCGAGCAGGCCCGCGCGCTTGACGCGCAACTGGACGTCGCGATCGCCCCCTGCAGTGGCGGTGGGCTCAGCAGCGGCATCGCCACCGCCGTCAAGGCGCTGAGCCCGGCAAGCGCCTGCTACGCCGCCGAGCCGGACGGCTTCGACGATCTGGCGCGCTCGCTGGCGGCCGGCACGATCCAGCGCAATGACCGCCTGACCGGCTCTTTCTGCGACGCCTTGCTGGCGCCGTCTCCCGGCAACATCACCTTCGAGCTGGCGAAGCGCCTCCTCAGCGGCAGCCTGACGGCGAGCGACACCGAAGTCGGCAAGGCGATGGAACTGGCGTTCCGCGAGTTCAAGCTGGTGCTCGAGCCGGGCGGCGCCGTGGGGCTGGCTTGCGTGCTCAACGGCAAATTGCCGATCCAGGGCCGCAAGGTGTGTGTGGTGTGCTCCGGCGGCAATGTCGACGGCGAGACGTTCCGCGCCGCGCTAGCCGCGGCGCGGGCGGACTGATGCCGGCGTCGCCGCCAGCCGACGCGATCGCCGAACTGGCGCTACTCGACGCCGCCGACCGCAACCGCCGTCGCGCCGAATGGCGGGTGATCTGGGCGATCGCGTCGGCTGCGGCCATCGCCAGTTTCTTCTTCGGCGCCAGCCTGTCGCCCAATCCTGATCTCGCCTGGCTGAGCGGTGTCCAGGGCGCGGTCAACGCCCTGATGGTCTCGGTCGCGATCGGTTGGCTGGAAGTCGCGGGCGGCCGCTTCCGCAGCCTGCGGTTCATGCGCGCCTGGCCGCTGTGGGCGATGTTCCTCGCCAAGGTGCTGCTCTACGCCGTCCTGATCGTCGCCTCGACCCAGCTGGCGCGCCTGCTGTTCTACCCGGTCAATCCGCAGCCCTTCGGCCTCAACCGGATCTTCCTGGAGATCCTGCTGTTCTCCAGCGCCGTGTCGCTGGCCGCCAACGTCACGGTCGAGATCGGCCAGCTGCTTGGCTTCCGCGAGCTCGGCCGCCTGCTGACCGGCCGCTACCTGAAGCCGCGGCCGGAGCGCAGTGTCTTCCT
>DATFGV010000178.1:0-15889 GCA_035249115.1 Vineibacter sp. | reverse complement strand
GTTACTCGGCGGTCGGCTCCCATATTTCGACCCGCCCCCCCGATATGGTTAATGTTAACCATTCTGTTACATTAACCTTTCGTTAACCATTCGCTGACTTTTCCACTCTTGTTACATTTCGTTGTTGGGCGCGGGGTTACGCTGCACAACTTTTCTAATTTAACTTAACCATTCCGCCAGTGGTGGTTTGGGTCGAGCGGCATGCCACTGGCATTGAACGCATTGAACCGCACCTCTCGCCTCGCACTGTGCGACCCCTTCTCCCGATGGCCCTGGTTGTCGCACCTCGGGCACATAGTGCGCAGGTTGTCGAGGGCCAGCTCGAGGTGCGGGTGCGTGGTGCGTGGATGGATGTGGTCGACCCTGGCCTGGCCCTTGGCGCTGACGCTGACGCCGCAGATGGTGCAGCGCCAGCGGTCACGCCGCAGCGCCACCAGGCGCAGGGCTCGCCAGCGGGGGGAATGGTAGAAGCCGGTAGCTGTCAATTAAATCAATGCGTTGGGCAGAGATCATTGCGCCAGAGGCGCGAAACCCAAACTACATCTAGCGTTTGTGATGTATGGCACACCTGTCAAGAGGAAATAATCACATCCCGAAATGCCGTGCCAGCACACCCAATGCCCCGAGCAAAGTGCCTTTGGCGGTGTGCGGGCTGAGCGGCTTGCCGCCCCAGCCTTCGCGCAGCGCCCATGCCCTGATGCTGAGTTCGCAGCCGAGCACGAACCAGGCGCAGGTTCCGCAAGGCGATGATTGCCCGCCAAGCGCATCGAGGGCGGCGATCACCCGGCGGCGTGCGCGCTCGCTGCCGTGCGGCTCGTCGGGTTTGGTTCCTGCCCCTTCCCTGCGAGCATCGGCCGAGCGCAACGGGTCCAGATGGGCAAGCTGGAACAGGCGGCCGAACTCCTCGCCGGCGTGCCGCTCGCGATGGCTGATGTCGCCGTTGCGCTCCATGCGTTCGAGCATGCTCTCGGCGCGCCAGGGCAGCCCGATGCCGCCGTCGCTGTCCATCACCTGATCGGCCTCGCGGGTGATGCGGTTGTGCTGCTGGCGCTCGGGCGTCGGCCCTTCGAAGTTGCGGCCGGCGACTTGCACGTCCCGGCCGCTGCCCCGGCGCCTGGCGGGCGGGGGACTTGCCGTCGCCGGGCTCGGAGAACCCGTATCTGGTGAGGCGCGGCGGGCGGTCAACGTCACGAGCAGCCGCCGCTGGTCGAGCCGCAATCGTGGCAGAGCATGCAGGTTCCGGCTCTGACCATGTTGGGGCTGCCGCAATGGTCGCAGATGTCGCCGGTCAGGTTGCGCGGCGGCGCCTGGGCGAGTTGATGCGCGACCTCGACGCGCACGAGCTCGCCGCGCGCCGCTGGCGGGCATTCGATGAACCCGGCGCTGTTCGGCAGGAGGCAGATGCACTCGCGCACGCTGCCGCCGTGCAGGCGCGCGCAGTGGCTTTCCGAGACGTACATCATGGCAGGAGCTCCAACTGCACTTCGCGCGTGACGCGCAATTCCCGGCGCTGCCGGTCGTTCAGCAGCGCGTGGTCGATGACGGCCGCATCGGCCACGAGATCGGCGAAGGCCAGGTCGGTCGCGGCGGTGTCGATGCGGCGCGAGGCGAAGATCGTGCGGGCATCGCGGATCGCGGCCTCGTAGCCCTTGGCCCATTCGGAGATCACGTGCCGAGCCTCCGCGAGGCCTCGAGCATGGCGCGCATGGCGCTATGGGCGCGCTCTTCGGTGGAGAGCGGGATCGTCACCGGCTGATCCTTGTGGCAGCGGCAGGTGCGGACGACGTACCAGCCGGCTTCGGTCGGCCGCCAGTGATGTCCACCCGGCAAGCGGCCGCCCATCTTCGGCAGCCAGCGCACCTCGAGCCAGCGGGCGCTGTTGTGGCCGCTCATCGGGCCGGCACCGTCACCGCGACGTCGACCGGCAGTTCCGGCCGTAAATTTCGCGGCAATCCGTTCACCATGTCGGAGCGCACCACGTGCGAGGCGTGGCCGGACGCGGTGAAGTAGCTGATTTGGACGTCGACCTCATAGCCGCGGCTGAGCCAGTAATCGTGGATGACCGTCCGTCGGTAATCCTCCTCGGTGCCCATCGCAATATGCCCTCCGGTGCGGGATTTGCCACTTGTCGAGCTGCCGGATCACTTCCGGCACGTCGTAGCAGACGGCTATCGCTGCGACAGCGCCGGTTGCCAGCAGCTTCGGGAACACGTCCTCCTGGCCTTCCAGAATGCGGGGCGAGCCGCGGCGGGTGCGGACGGTGCGGGTTTTGGAGAGGGTGCCGCCGCGCCGCTTCAGCTCGATCAGGTAGACGCCGTGGTGAAATATCCAGATGTCCGGCAGGCCGCGCTTCAGGCCGAGCTCGATGTGCCGCGCCGCCTGCTGCGGCGACAGGATCGAGGCGCCGGCCGGGTAGCACGCCCACATGGCCGGCGGCAGCAGGATCGCGTCGAGCAGGCGCGCCACCGACTTGTGGACCTCGCGCTCGGCCGGTTCCGGCGCGGTCAGGCGGAACGGCTTAGACACCGCAGAGGCCTTCGCAGTCGTTGCCGAATAGGTCGGCCTGGCGGGTGTCGATGGACAGATCCACCTCGTCGAGCGGCACGCGGTCATAGTGCATGTATTCGACACCGTGCATGCCGCGTGCATCACCACACCGCAGTTCGCGGTCGATCTGTATGGCGTTCTGCCACTCGTCCGGTGAAGTGTCGCGCAAGCGCCGCCAGTACGAATTATCGTGGAACGGACAACCGATGCAGGCGCTCTTGCTCGGAACTGGATATTGGTGCCGCTCCAACCAGCGCATGCAATCCCAACGCCGCATGCCGAGATCGACGAGCGGATAGCGGTTGGTCATGTACCGCTGCCGGGCCTGGCGCATCCTATGCGCCTCGTCGAGACTGATGCCTAGCAGCACATCGACAGTGCCGGCGGCAATATGCTCGTGGCGCCCTTTTCCGAGTAGCGAGCGGATCTCGCGCATGATCGGCGTGAGTTTGTATTCCGACGAGCACTGCCGTCGCCCCATGCCGAGGGTGCCATCCGGGTTGACGATGTGCCAAGGAAGCGCCGCAAAACGGCCGCCGGACGTGTTGCGGCGCTCGCGTATGCTCTGCTGGATGTCGCCCGCAGTCACCCGCCGCACTGGAAACGGCAGAACGCTTCCGAGCCAATCCAGGTGACGGTAGACGGCGGCAGGCTCCCATTGCGTGTCGGCGAAGATAGCGCAGTCCGGCCGCTCGATCTCGCCGTGCGCCGCCATCAGGGCGAGCGTCGTCGACTGCACGCCGGCGCCGAGCGAGAGCACGCGCAGCCGGACGGTCATGCCGCATCCAGCGGGTCGGGCCGGTACGGGTCGGTGTTGGCCGGCTTGCGCGGCCGCCCGGGCCGGCGGTGCAGCGGCTGCTCGGCGAACGGGCGCGGCTTGTCGACGACGCGCAGTTCGGCGGCGCCGTGCATGGCGGCCTCGCCCAGCGGCGTCCCGGCCAGCATGCCGAGTGCGGCGCGGTACTGGTCAAGCAGCGCATAGCGCGACTGCCGCGCCTCGCCGTCGGTGCGGTACTCCTTCACGATCTCGCGCAGGATCGTGGTGTCGAAGCCGGCATCCTTCGCTTCGCGGTAGACTTCGCGAATGTCGCCGTTCACTTCGTCACGGCTGTCGTGAAGATGTGCGACGCGCTCGACGTAACCTTGCAGCGCGCCCATGTTGCCGAGTGCAGTGTCACCGTCCATGCCTCCACTCCCCTTCAGTGCTTTGGCTTTGGTTTCCAATCCGGGTTCGGCGGCGCGGTAAATGGAACGCGCGGTCCGATCAACATTGGCCGAACGAGCCGATAAACGTACTGACCCATATCGTCGAGTTTCGTAGCCACGGCATCCAAAGTGCGGAGAATTTGTTCGTCTCGGACGCCGGTCGACTCGAGCGTTTGCCGCATCATTAGGAATGCCGCTCTGATCCCGTCCAGCTTTTGTCCGTACAGGTCGGCAAGGCGGCTATAGAGGCGATCAATGTCGGCATTTGTCGCCGGCCGATCATCCGGCAGAGTAAGGGCTACACCGTCGGTTTGCCGCACTGCCGGGCAATACCCCTCATCACCAAACAGGTCGGCTTGTACCAAGGTAGCTGTGAAATCTGCATTGATCGCGATGCCATGCACAAAGTAGTCGCGAAGCGCATACCCGGCTTGCTTCCGAAGGTTATTCAGTAAGGGGTGAGCATCTTCATTTTGCACGCGCGATGGCGTCAGCGTGGCGGCCCACAGATGGAAAACGTCGAGTGACAGGCACAGCATTTCTTGTGGCCCGCCCGGTGAAGGTAGTAGTCTTATACGACTACCTTCGTTAAGAACCGGATCGCGTCGTATCCGCTCCTGTTGTCCAATCCGGTTGATCCCGAAAACATCGCAGACCGGCCTTATTGGCACATCAATATCAATTCCGGTTTTAACCGCTAGAAAGGTCACCCCCAGAAAATTGATTTCGTACACTTGCACGGTTTATCCCTCCCGTTGATCGCGACGCCGCGACTGCCCATCGATCTCGATGGCTTTAATGGGTCGAGCCCGCAGCTGCGTTCGCACTGGACGTGTCAGAAGTGCTTTCTCGATGAGGTCTGGCGGGGCGAGACAACCTGGCTCATCCGGCGCCGGCCCGTGTATCGGGTTCCAGCGGTGCCCTTTCGCCCACGAATGCAATCTTGCCGCCCACGGCGGTTCCGCCGGGGGATGCGCGCCATTAGTACGCGGGCGCGGGGTATTTGAATCTAGATATGTATTTAAAATATCTGGTCTAGGTAAGGTCGTTTCAGCGACAGAGGGATCGACAGATCCGTTACTCTTTCCGTCGCTATTCGGCCACCTAGACTTTCGGGCCGCTGCCGTTCGCTGCCGGTTTGCCTCTTTCCGGCCCCAGGCATCGAGTGTCATTTCGGCGACGGTCTGGTGATAGAAGCGGCCGTCGTCGGCCAGTTCCCAGCCGTGCATCGCCCACTTCTTCACCTTCTTCCACTTGCGCAGATCACGCACTTCCGAAAGCGCCGACAGTTCGCGGTCATCGTTCGGCAGCGAGCCGGCCGGGCGCTCATCCCAACTCTTGATCCACAGGATTACGCCGGCCTTCCACTCGGCCTCGTTGGCGAGCAAGTGGAAGCGGCTGGCGAACAGACGGCGCCGAAACAGCGGAAACCAATCGTAATCGCGCAAATCGACCTCGGGCGGCACCAGCGGCGCGGCCACCGTCACCGCTCCCATCGGGCGGCGATCTGCATCATCTGCCAGCGGACCTGGGGCCAGCCGAAGGTGCACGGCCGGCGCATCCCGAGCGCCCACCAGGCGTCGCTGCTGTCGACGCCGGTGCGCTCCCAGAGCGCGATCGTCGCGTCGATGTCGGCGATGCGGCCCGCCGGCGAGGGCGGGCGACCGAGGTGGCTGGCGGCTGAGCTGGGCGTGGAGAGCATGCGTCCCCCGAGACGCGAGTCGCGCAAGGCTGGACCGGCTGCCGCGAAACTGTCAAGCAAGTATCGCAAAAGAAAAAGCGCATATGCGTGGCGCAACGCACCGCAACGGTGCACTATGCCCACAATGTCTAAATCTCTAAAATTCGAAATTACGACAGCTTCTGTCGCCGACTAGTCGTCAATGCGGCGAATTTGCTAGGAAAAACGCATTCCACAGTTGCCCGATAATAGCGCCAAGCCCTGACATCCCGCAAAAACGGTGTTGCCGCCCGCGACAACGCTTGCCACAATCCTGACACCAAACGTTCATGGAGGCCGCCGACCGGACAAGACGGCGGGTCCGAACAGGGTATCCGCCGCGCCGGGCGCGCAGCATTTGAAAAGCTTTTCTCTTCAACGGGAGAGCTTGCCGATGGACGATGGCTTTGCGTTGAGAAGAGCGCGTAGAAGCACGCCAACAGCCAGCCGCCGGCCAAGTCTCGGGGCTCGCCGGCTGCGCCAGTGGCTCACCGAGCACGGCATGACGCCGGCCCAGTTCGGCGAGTGGATGGACCCGCCGGTCTCCGGGCGCAGCGTCCAGCGATGGCTGCGAGGTGACACCAGGCCGACCTTCGACCAGGCGGCCGAGATCAAGCGGCGCACCAAAACATTCGTCGACCTGGACCATTGGGCCGACTTGCGACAGGCAGCAAACTGATGGCGATACGCATCCTGTTGACGCGCGAGGACTTTGTTTTACTGGCGAACGGCCAGACCGTCGTCCAGTATCCCGAGGACGTCGCCGTCGAGGTCGAGCTGAACCTCGACGCCCGGCGTAACCAGCCGCCGGACCCGCCGGAAGCCGACGAGTTCCTGCCGCTCCAGCGCCTGCGCTCGACGGTCTGGCTCGCCGTCGCCGACGGGCGGATGAGCTACGCGATCCCGTGCGAGTACGCCGGCGAAGTGCTGCGCCACAGCCGGCGGCTCGGCGACCGGATCGTCGGCCGGTACAACAGCGAAGACGCCGCGCTGGTCGCGATGGCGATGCAGCTATGAGCGGCCGCGACACCATCGACAACATCCGCTGGCTGGAGCTGCGGCACGAGGAAGAGCGCGCGCGCTTCCGGCGCGGCGTGCTGTATTCGGCCGTTACCTTCCTGGCCGCCGTTTGGGTGCTCGTCGGCTTCTGGCTGCTGTCGTGAGCGCGGCGCAACTCCCCGCTCCCTATCCGCTGTCCTGGCCGCCGGACCGGCAGCGCACGCCGGCCGACCGCCGCGAGAAAGGCCGCTATTCGCTGCGCCTGTTCAGCCAGGCAATGGCGACGATCGAGACCGAGATCGCCCGCTGGCAGCGGCCCCGGCGCGGCGCGCGGCTGGTCGATTGGCAATTGTCGAGCTGGCATGTCGGGCGCTCGCAACTGCACGCCGATCCCGGCGCCGCGCTGTGGTTTACGCTGGCCGGCAAGGACATCACCGGCGGCGCGAGCCTGATGGTGCTGGCCTGCGACCGCTTTCAGGAACTGCCGCAGAACGTGCGGGCGCTGAGCCTGACGATGGAACGGCTGCGGCTGGTCGATGAGGTCGGCGCCTACACCTTGGTCGCCGCGGTCGAGGGCGCAAAGGCGCTGCCGCCGCCGGCTGATGCGCGCGGGTGGCATGAGATCCTGGGCGTCGCCGAGAATGCGCCGCTGGTCGTCGCCGAGGCCGCCTATCGGGCACTGGCGCGCGCGGCCGGCGAAGGCAGCCCGCGGCTGCGCGACCTCAACGACGCCATCGCGCGCGCCCGGGCAGCCGTGAAAGAAGGCGCGACATCATGATGGCCGGGTGCCGGGCCGTTCAACTCGGCTGCAAGCCGACCCGCTGCCTTCCCCGAAGGTATTTTATAACAGCGGCGACCCGACGCAGGGTCTTGCTTGCAGAGCCGTTGAAGGCCGGGGCCGACGCTATCGCCGGATCGCCGCCGCGATCAAGCGAATTTTGGACGCAGGAATCAAGCGTCGAGTGCCCGCAACGCGAAACGCCGGGCACATACCGCCCGGCGCCGCTTCAGGAGATCCGCGATGTTGAAGATCGCACGTCTCCCGCACAGCATACACATCCGCGATGAGCGAGACCATCATCCGGGTCAGCGCGCTGGCCGGCTGGCCCGACTGCAACCGGCGCGGCGCGGCGCGGCTGTTCCGGGCCGAGATCGAGGCGGCCGGCTTCCGGCTACGGCAGACGGCGCGCGGCATCGGTGCGGCGATCGGCACCTCGGTACACAAGGCGGCCGAGGTCACGCTCGGCGAGAAGGCGCGGGCCGGGACGCTGCCGCCGGCGACCGTCGCGTTCGACGCCGCGGCGGGCGAATTGAAGCTGCAGCTCGCGCAGGGGGAGATCGAGTTCGACGGCCCGCGCGGCATGACGCACACCGCCCGCGAGGCCGAGGGCCAGACGCTGGCGATGACCGCCCTCTATCACCGCATCGTGGCGCCGCAGATCGAGCCGGTGATCGTCGAGGAACGGCTGGAAGCGGAGATCGACGGCCTGGTGCTGAGCGGCCAGCCCGACGTCGTGGCGCGCGAGCCGCGGGCGGTGCGGGATCTGAAGACCGGCGTGCGTCGAGGCGCGTCCTGGGCGCCGCAGGTCGGCGGCTACAGCCTGCTGGCGCGCTCGAACGGCCTCGACATCGACGCCGGCCGCATCGACTACCTGCAGCGCGTCGCGACCGGAAAGCCGCAGCCCGAGCCGGTGACCGAGGAAGTGGCGCTCGAGGCGGCCGAGACGGCGGCCGCGGCCATCCTGAAGCACATCGCGACGAGCCTCGAGACCTTCCGGCACGGCGACCCGGTGCGGCGGATCGCGCCGGGCGACCCGTGGGCCTTCCAGGCGAACCCGAGCTCGAACCTGTGCAGCGAGCGGTGGTGCGCCGCATGGGGATCAGAGTTTTGCCATGAATGGAAAAAGTAATGATCGAACGCACGATCCCGACGGTGCTGGTCGGCGGCAACTTCAAGGGCGCCGTCGCCATCGACGCGATGTCGCGCATGATAAAGGGCAGCGTCATCAAGCTGCAGCGCGAGCCCGACAACCCGGCGGATGCGCGCGCCGTCGCTTGTTACTTCAGGGACGTGCACGTCGGCTACATCCCGCGGCAGACCAACCCGCGCATCGCAGAGGCGCTCGACCGCGGCGCCCCGGTCAACTGCACGGTGGCGGCGCCGCCGGTGATCAAAGGCTCGCGCGTCGTCGTCGAGCCGAAGCTGACCGTCAGTTACTGGCAGTCATGACCGCGGCCGAGAAACGCGCGCTCGCGGCGCGGCTGCGGGCGCTGGCCCTGGTGCCGACGCAGGGCGGCCACAACGCCGACCGGGCGCTGCTGCTGCGGGCGCAGCAGCTCGAATACGAGGCTGATCAACAGGAGAGGGAATCATGAAGACGAGAAAAACACCAGTCATGAGCGGCACCGAGAAGCGCGAACTCGCAGCGAGGATACGAACGCTGGACAACGCGCAGGGCAGCCACAACGCCGCTCGGAATGGCGGCGGTCTGGTCGAAGCCACGACGGTTGACCTGCGCGGCAAAATTCCGCCGCTGACGACCGAGGAAATCGCGGCGCTTACCAACGGGAAGACCGAAAGCGTCGTCATCCAACCGGTCAACACGCAGCGGGCAATGCTGCATCTGCGCGGGATCTCGCCCTACTGCCAGCATGCATTTTCGCAAAAGGCACAGGCGCAAATGGAAGCGACCCAGCGTGCCGGCACCCAGGCTCGCAGCCGAAAGAAACGCGAGGCGCGCGACTTCGAGGAATCCTACCGGGCCGCCCAGCACATCAGCACTGAGGGATGGATCGGCATCCCGGCCACCGGCTTCCGCTGCGCTGCGATCGACACCTGTCGCCTGGTCGGGTTCGTGATGGCTCGGGCAAAGCTGTCTCTGTTCATCGAGGAGGATGGCTACGACGCGAACGACAGAACGCCGTTGGTCAAAATCATCGGCGAGCACTTCTGTCACAAGGGTTGGGCGCGTAACGCTAACGGCACCGCGGATCTGAGGTGGCGACCGATGTGGGAAACATGGGAAGTGATGCTGCGGGTTCGCTGGGACGGCGACCAGTTCAGCGCCAGCGACATTTTCAATCTATTCAGCCGCGCCGGGCTGCAGGTTGGTGTCGGTGAAGGGCGACCGTCTAGCCCGAACAGCAACGGTCTCGGCTGGGGTCTTTGGGAGATGGTGCGATGACGGTTCGCGACGAACTGCTGGCGCTCTCCGACGCGGATGACACGATCTATACGCGCCGGGTCGTCGAGTGGGCGCGCACACACCCGGACTCGGAACTGCACAAGCACTTTCAGTGGGACGTTAACAAAGCCGCTTACGCACATTGGCTCTGGCAGGCGCGCAGGTTGATCTCCGTTTATGTTGTTACTGATGCCGGGGAACGAGAAACGATCGCGCTGACGCTCGATTACCCAGACGGCGGCGGGTATCGGCCGGCGAGCCAAGTGCTGAACAATGCCGATCTGCGATATGCGGCGCTGCAGGATGCTCTCGCCGAGTTGCAGCGGTGGCAGGACCGGCACAAGCGCCTGCAGCCAGAACTTACGTCAATTTTTCGGGCGATCACGCGATCGACGAACCGGCTGGGGCCATCGCCTTCAGCCGAGGCGGCGTAACCGTGGCATGGCATCGTCGGGCGGGGTCAGGACGGGCATGGCAAGGCTCGGCAGGCTCGTCGCCGCTCGGCGGGTCAGGGCGCGGCCCGGTGCGGCAGCACGCGACCTCGGCAGGGCAAGGCGCGGCAGACGAGGCGGGGCAAGGCCGGGAAAGACTAGGCGCGGTTCGGCATGGCAGGCACGGACAGGCCCGTGACGGCACGGCGGGGCATGGTGTGGCCGGGCATCGCTCCGCAGGCATGGCGCAGTACGGGACGGCGTCGCTTGGCAGGACGCGGCTTCGCCCGGCAGCCTCGGCTGGTCCCGGCAAGGCAGCGTTCGGCAAGGCGGGGCACCGCTCGGCAGGCTTGGCTCGGCGGTGTAAGGCGGGTCACGGGATGGTTTGGCTGAGATCGGCGCGGCCGGCATGGCCCGGCTCGACCGGGCAGGGAAAGGCCGGGATCGGCATGGATCGGTTCGGCAGGCGCGGCAGGCATGGCACGGCTCGGGCCGGCGGGTCGTGGCACGGCGTCACAGGGCAGGCACGGCGTGGCCCGGCCCGGCGTGGCGCGGCCGGGATAGGTGGGGAATGACTTGGCACGGAGCGGCGGGGCAGGCATGGCACGTCTGGATCGGGCACGGCTCGGTGGCGCTCGGCAAGGCCCGGCAGGCGGGTCGTGGCACGGCCCGATACGGCGGGGCTGCGCAGCGCAGGGTCCGGCATGGCAGCCTTGGCATGGGGCGTCAAGGATCGGTTAGGCACGGCAAGGCAGGCGAACTGGAGAAAGTGACATGGCAACAACGATGACATATCCCCGTCCTACTTTGGCGCAGCCCCGTGCGGTGCAACAAATCGAAATGGTGCGATCGGTTACTGGTGGCAGTTTCGATATTGATGCCTGGCATGTTATGGACGAGCGAGATAATGCGCTCGTTGCGGACGAAATCCTACACGGTGCGGGCAGTAGTACCTTCGTATATGATTTTGTAGTTAGCGGTCAGCAAGTGGCAGGCATCTCGGTCATCGGTGCCCGCCACCTCGCGGCGCATTATCGCGGCCTCAAACACCGACTGGTTGCGTCGATGCAAAAGACCGGATCGCTGTTCGTGGCTCAGTCGTACCCGAGCGAAAATACGCCGATGCAAGTGTCGGCGCAGACGGTGCCGGAACTGGAAGACGAACCCGACTTTTACACCGCACTCGTTGAAATGACCGATGTCAAAAGCGGCAATACCTTAATGGTTGAGCGTCGGGAGCTACGCTTTGAAAGCCGTCGCGATGGATCAAAATTTGAACGACCTCATTATCAGACTATTGCTCAATCGAAGGCTTATAGAAATGCTGTTCTATCATTAATTCCGCAGGACATCATAATCAAATGGAAGCAGGAAATGCTGAAGCTGCGGAAGTCGGACACGATCACCTCGAGCGTGCTCGACGAAAAGCGATCCGGCGTCCTGCGCTTTGCGACCCAGCACGGCCTCGCCTTCGACCGGCGCGCGATCGAGCACCTGACGTTGGAGCAGATCGGCGGGCTCGGCGACGCGGCGCGCCAGGGCCAGGTTCCGGCTTTTGTAAACGCGGCGCACGCGCTGGGCCTCGACGTCGCGGTCGGCGAGGAGGCTGCGCAGGAAACCGGGCGGGCGGCACCTGATGTCACCCAACCCCCGGCCGCATCGGGTTCGGCCGGCCCTTCCCAGGCCGCCCGACGTGGCCGCCCGCCCGGCCCCCGACGGCAGCAGGAGGAGCCGCCGCCGCAGCCAAGCGATAACGAACGCGCCTTTCAGGAGCGTCTGGAACAGACGTGGCGCGACGGGGCGGAATCGGAACAGGAGACCGCCGGCCAACAGCCCGAGCCGCCGCCGGCCCAACGGCGACAGGTGGACTTCGACGTGTGAGGAATAAAATGAGGAATATTTTCCACGCATTTTGTTGTCGGGTTGGGCACCGATGATCGCGATCAGCCTGCGCGACTTCCGCGGCTGCGAGCGGGCCGACCTTATCGTCGACCCCTTGTGTTTGTTGGCGGGTGTTAATGCAGCCGGCAAGAGTTCGGTCGCCCAGGCCGTCGGCGCCGCCGCTTCCGGCAATGCGCTGCCGGTCGCCGGGCTGACCAAGGCGATGACCGGCATGCTGGTCCGCAGCGGCGCCGCCAACGGCACGGTCGAACTCGTCGGAGACGGCGGCACGGTCTGGATGGCCTGGCCGGCCGCTGCGGCGCGCCAGGAGGGCGGGGAACCGCCGCAGGCCTCCCAGTACGCCGCCGGGCTTTCCAGCGTCCTGACGCTGCCCCAGCGCGACCGGGCGCGGGTTCTGTCCGACGTCCTGAAGGCGCTGCCGACGCACGACGACGTGTCGACGGCGCTCGCCGAGGTGGGCTGGGCGCCGGAACGGTGCGAGGCCGCCTGGAAGCTGATCGAGGAGCAGGGCTGGGATGGTGCGCACGCCGCGCGGCGCGACCGCGGCGCCGAGTTCAAGGGCCGCTGGCGGCAGGTGACCGGGGCCAATTACGGCTCGCGCATCGCCGCCGCCTGGCGGCCCGATCTCGCCGACCTCGACGAGGGCGAGCTGATCGACGCGGTGAGAGAGGCGCGGGCCGGCTTGGAGAAGGCGCAGACTGCGGCGGCGGTGTCGAGCGTCGAGCAGGCGCAGCTACGCACCGAAGCGAGCCTCGTCGGCGCGCTGACCGCAGCCGAGGCTATCGCCGCCGGCGATGTGGACCGGGCTCAAGCGGAAGTCGCGGCGGCGCAGGAGGCGCGCGCCGCGCTGCCGTCGGCCGAGCAGCCGGCGACGCATCCCTGCCCCTATTGCAGCGAGCCGATCATCGTGCAGAACGCCCGGCCGCGGCTGGTCAAGTCGGAGGTCGCGCCGCTGCAGGACAGCGAACTGAAGGCGCGGCGGCTGGCGATCGCCGACGCCGACGGCAAGATCGCGCACGCCGGCGATGCGCTGAACGCGGCGCGGCAGAAGCTGGCGGCGGCGCAGGCGGCGGTCGAGAACGCCCGGCGCGCGCAGGAACGAATCGCAGCCAACCCGGGATCGGCCGAGCCCGGCATGAGCGTCGAGGCGCTGCGCGCCGAAGTCGCCCGCACCGAAAAGCGCCTCGCCGAATATCGGACAAAGGTCGAGGCCGACGAGATCAACGCGCAGATCGAGCGCAACGAGCAACTGCTCGAGGTGCTGGCCGGCGACGGGCTGCGCGCCAAGAAATTGAGCCGCGTGCTCGACGTCTTTGTCGGCCGCCAGCTCAAGGCGCTGACCGACGCGGCCGGCTGGGCCGCCGTCACGATCGACGCCGAGATGAACGTGTCGATGGGCCTGCCCTATCCGCTGTTGTCGAAGTCCGAGCAGTACCGGGTGCGCGCGGTCTTCCAGGTCGCGATGGCGATCATCGACGGCTCGGATCTGGTCGTGCTCGACGAGGCCGACATCCTCGACGGGCCGACGCGCAGCGGCTTGTTCAAGATGCTCGACGCGGCGACGCAGGAAGGGCTGGCGGCGCTGGTCTGCATGACGCTGTCGCGGAAGGACCAGGCGCCCGATCTCGCCGCCATCGGGCTCGGCCGCTCGTACTGGCTCGAGGCCGGCGTCGCCGAGCCGATCGGCCAAGAGGCGCAGGCCGCGTGATGGTAGCCTGGTACAATGAAAACGACCCCTACGCCGCCCGGTGGCTCCGCAACCTTGTGGCTGCCGGGCATCTGCCCGCCGGCGACGTCGACCAGCGCAGCATCCTCGACGTCGAGCCCGGCGATCTCGACGGCTACGACGAGTGCCATTTCTTCGCCGGCATCGGCGGCTGGCCCTACGCCCTCGGCCTCGCCGGCTGGACCGGCCCCGTCTGGACCGGAAGCTGCCCGTGTCAGCCGCTTTCGAGCGCGGGACAGCGCAAGGGCCATGCCGACGAACGACACCTCTGGCCCGCTTTTTACCGCCTCATCGCCGAGTGCCGCCCTCCAGCGGTCATTGGAGAGCAGATTGCGAGCGCAGATGGACGTGAATGGCTCGCCGGAGTACGCGCTGACATGGAGCACCTGGGATATGCCGTCGGGGCCCGCCGATCTGCCGGCTGCGGGCGTCGGCGCGCCGCACATCCGGCAGCGCCTGTTCTGGGTGGCGCAGTCCGACAGCCGACGATGCGACGGACGGTCCTCGCGACCTCCAATCGCGGCAAGGCCGGATGCTAAACCTCAAGGATCAGATCGCACTCTCTGGATGGCCGACGCCCGTGGCGAACGACGACAACAAGTCGGTCGAGGCGCACCTCGCGATGAAGGCGCGCATGGGCGGCAACCGAACGGCCATCACCTCGCTTCAGGTAACGGCGCAACTGGCGGGCTGGGCGACGCCGACGCAACGGGACTACCGGCATCCGAACGGGAGATCGGACGAGGAGAGAGGGCGTGGCAGCAAGGGGCCGCAACTCGTGAACCAAGTCGTCCATTCTGGGCCGACGCCGCCTGGCTCCCCTGCCTCGACGGCAAGGCGAGGCGCACTCAACCCGCAGATGAGCAGATGGCTCATGGGATTTCCCGATGCTTGGGACGATTGCGCCCCGACCAGCAAGATGAGGTAATCGATGCCTCGCATGCCTCTGGACTTGGGCGAGAAGTATTGCGCGCGCTGCGGCAAGGCCATGACGCGGCGGCGGTTTGGCAGTCGCTTGGAAGATGCATCGGTTTTCCGAAAGCGACAGTTCTGTTCGCTGCGCTGCGCCAACACGAGAGGGAACTGGGGGAAATCCTCAACGGCCCGACATCGTGTCTCGCAAAGATTGGCGAAGGCGGCTTGCGAGAACTGCGGCCGAACGGATCATCTGCATGTCCATCATCTGGATGGGAACTACCACAACAATGCGCCAGCGAATTTGCAGACGCTCTGCATAGCCTGTCATTTGATTGGGCATCGCTTGCGGAGTTCACGGGCAGTCCGCTCGCCAGTGGGGTTTCCGGCCGCGTGGGACGATTGCGCGCCTACGGCAACGCCATCGTCGCGCAAGCCGCCGCCGCCTTCGTCGCCGCCGTGATGGAGTGCGTTAACCATCCTTCGCAGTTGCCAGCGCGCCGGGCCTGGACAAGATGATTCGACCGATGACCGAGCGGCTTCTGATCAGCCAGGGTGAGGCGGCGCGCCAGCTTGGCATCAGCCGGTTAACCTTGATTTCCGAGATCGAGCGGGGCCGCTTACGCTATGTCCTGGTCGGCAAGCGGCGAAAATTCAAACCCGACGATTTGACGTCGTACATTGAAAGGCAGGGGCGATGCCACGGGGAAGACAATCTCGGCAACTCTTCGTTAGAAGAGGCGAGCGGTACTACGAAAACTTCTCCGCGCGTGGTCATCGGTTTCGAGGAAGCCTTGCGACTGACCGGCTCCAGGAAGCGGCAACGCGCGCCGCTCTCCGCTATGCGGCCGCCGTCCACAGCGCCGAAGCTTACGAAGCCGCCGTCCGCGCCGAAGTCGGGCCGGCCGAAGTAACTTTTGCCCCGCTGGAACCGGGCGCGCCGATCGTCGGTCGTGTCGTCGATCCGCGGGATGAAACGCTCGAAGAGATTTTCGGCACTTACTGGCTGCAGCACGCGCAGCACAAGCCGTCGGCCAGCGATATGCAGCGGATGACCCGCACGTTGCTGCACGGCATTGCGGACCACCGCGGCAAAATCAAGATGGAGGGCATCGGCGCCGACAAACGGGTGCGCGACCTGACGATCACCGATCTGCGGAATTACGCCGCGCGACGCCGGGCGCTCGTCTCAAACCGCAGCGTCAATTGCGAGCTTGTCCATCTGCGGGCGGCGCTCAATTGGGCGAAGCAGGACGGG
>DATFGV010000177.1:0-5961 GCA_035249115.1 Vineibacter sp. | reverse complement strand
CGACCGCAACTACGCGGCGCGCTACCGCAAGCATTTCCGCACCGACGTCAGGCCGCTGGAGATCGTGCAGCCCGATGGGCCGAGCTTCACGGTGCAAGGCAACGAGATCGGCTGGCAGAAGTGGCGGCTGCGAGTCGGCTTCAACGCCCGCGAGGGCCTCATCCTGCACACCGTCGGCTACGAGGACGGTGGGCGGCTGCGCCCGGTGCTGCACCGCGCCGCGCTGTCGGAGATGGTTGTGCCTTACGGCCACCCCGGCGGCGGGCATTTCCGCAAGAACGCCTTCGATGTCGGCGAGTATGGCATCGGCGTGCTGGCGAATTCGTTGGCGCTGGGTTGCGACTGCCTCGGCGTCGTCCGCTACTTCGATGCCTGGCTGGCCGACAGCAAGGGCGATCCCTATTGCATCGAAAGCGCCATCTGCCTGCACGAGGAGGACACCGGCATCCTGTGGAAGCACACCGACCTGTTCACCGGCGAGGTCGACGTGCGCCGGTCGCGCCGGCTGGTGGTGTCGTCGATCTCGACCGTGGGCAACTACGAGTACGGGCTCTTCTGGTACTTTCATCAGGACGGCTCGATCCACTTCGAGATGAAGGCGACCGGCATTCCCAACACCGCCGCGCTCAAGCCGGGCGAATCGCCCGACTACGGCACCATCGTGTCGCCGGGAGTCTACGCCCACTATCACCAGCACGTCTTCAACATGCGCCTCGATATGGCCGTCGACGGCGAACGCAACCGGGTCGTCGAGGTCGACACCGTGGCGCTGCCGGTCGGACCCGACAATCCGCACGGCAACGCCTTCACCATCCGCGAGACCGTGTTGGCATCGGAACAGCTGGCGCAGCGCAATGTCGATTTCAACGCCGCGCGCTTCTGGAAGATAGAGAACGCCGATCGGCGAAACGGGCTCGGCCAGCCGACCGCCTACCGGCTGCTGCCGCTCAGCCCGGTGCCGACCTTGTCGAGCCCACAGTCGATGGTGTCGCGGCGCGCCGCCTTCATGACCCGGCAGCTCTGGGTGACGGCCTTCCACCCCGAGGAGATGTACGCAGCCGGGCGCTACCCCAACCAGAGCGCGGGTGGCGACGGTTTGCCGGCATGGACAGCGGCCGACCGGAGTCTGGTCGATTCCGACGTGGTCGTGTGGCACAGCTTCGGCCTGCACCACCTGCCGCGGCCCGAGGACTTCCCGGTGCAGCCAGTGGCCACCGCCGGTTTCGCCCTGCATCCGTCGGGCTTCTTCGATGAAAACCCGGCGCTCGACGTACCGCCGGCCAAAAGCCAGATGAGCTGCTGCGTCGATTGATGCTGGACCGACGACGTTCCGCTGTTTCAGGAACCTGGGAGCGCGGGCCTCCGGCCCGCCTTTGAGCGGGCGAGACGCCCGCGCTCCCAGGAGACTTGAGGTAAGGCCGATGACAGCTGCGCCGCATCTTGGCATCTCGATGAGCTTTCAGAATCATCCGCAGCTCGACGTCGGTTGGGACAAGATCTATCGGGAGAATGTCGAGCTGGCGGCGGAGGCGCAGCTTCTCGGCGTTGCGTCGATCTGGGTCAGCGAGCATCACGGCGAGGCCGACGGCTATTGCCCGTCGCCGGTCGTGGCCGGCGCGGCGCTTGCGGCTGTGGCGCCAGGCTGCCACATCGGGCAAGGCATCACCCTGGCACCGTTGCATGGCCATCCGCTGCGCCTGGCCGAGGACCTGGCGGTGCTCGACAATCTCTGCGGCGGGCGGATCGAGATCGGCCTGGGGCAGGGCTATCGGCCGGCCGAGTTCGACATGTTCGGGCTGCCCTACGCAAGGCGGACCCGCGCCTTCGAGGAGGCGTTGGAGATCCTGCAGCTGGCCTGGCGCGGCGAGCGGTTCGATTACGCGGGCAAGGTCTACACCGTCAAAGGCGGACTGTTGCGGCCGACGCCGGTCAAGCCGGGCGCGCCGCCGCTATGGATCGGCGCCACGGCGCCAGCGCCGCGCGAGCGGGCGGTGCGTCACCGGGCCGGCCTGATCGTCGGGCCGCTGACCGAGTTGGAGCATAGCGCGCGGCAAATCGAGGCCTTCGACCAGGAGGCGGCGCGGCAGGCGACGGGACCGTTGCCGCACGCAATCATGCGCGAGATCATGATCGGCGACTCGCCGGCTGACGCGATCGTCCGCCACACACCATTCCTCGACCATATCTATCGGGTCCAGTACGCGCCGGAGCGCACTGCGCTGACCTACCGCGACCCGGCGACCGGCGAGCGGCGGCCCTACACCAGCGATCATCCCGACTACATGTCCGAAGCTTTCATGCAGAGCCGCTGGTTCCTTGGCGCGCCGGCCGACATCGCTGACAAGATCGCCACCTGGCAACGCCGGTTCCGAGTCGACCACTTCATCTACCAGCCGCGCATGCCCGGCATGACCTTGCGCGCCGCGGTCGACGGCCTGACCACGATCGCCCGCGAGGTGATGCCGCTGGTGCGGACAAAACTCGCGGCCGGCTGATGCTGTGTTTGACCGGCACCGTTTGATAACCTCTCCCCTAACGGGGAGAGGTCGACGCGCGCAGCGCGGCGGGTGAGGGGGCGGTGCTGCAACAACGATGTTGCTGGTCGGACACCGAGCCTGTCGCACGACCCCTCACCCGGCACGCTGTCGCGTGCCGACCGCTCCCCGGTGGGGAGAGGTTTATGCGCGAGGGGGAATGACATGCCACCTGAACCGCCGGCCCTGGAGTTCGTGTTCGAGATCCGCGCCGACATCGCGCCGGCGTTGCAGGCCGGTCCCGGCAAGCTGGGCGAACGGCGGCACATCGCGATCCTGGGTGGCTCGGTGGCCGGCCCGCGGTTGAACGGCCGCATCCTGCCGGGCGGCTCCGACTGGGCGCTGGCGCGGCGCGACGGCGCCTCGATCGTCGATGCCCACTACACGGTGCAGGCCGACGACGGCACGCCGATCTACGTCCACAACCGCGGCCTGCGGGTCGCCGAGGGCGCGGTCCTCGAACGTTTGCGTCGCGGCGAGGCGGTGGCGCCGCACGAGGTCTACTTCCGCACCAGCCCGGTGTTCGACGGGCCGGACGGGCCGCACGCCTGGCTATGCGATCGCATCTTTGTCGCCGACGCCGGCCGGGTCGGCGAGCAGGTGCACATCCGCGTCTTCATGGTGCGCTGAGCCATGGCGGCCGCAAGCCCCTCGGCGATCACCCGCTGGTTCGACCGCACGTTCCTCGAACTCGGGCGCGAGCTGCGCTTCTCCTACCTGCCGCCGCTGATGGTTTATCTCGCGGCCGGCGTCGCCGGACTGACGAGCATCGTCGGCACGTTCTACGTCAAGGAGCAGCTCAGCCTGTCGGCGGCGGCGTTGGCGAGCCTGGGATTCTGGGTGGGCATTCCCTGGGCGCTGAAGATGCCTCTGGGTCATCTGGTCGACCTGATCTGGCGCTGGAAGGGGGCGATGGTCTATCTCGGCGCCGCCCTGATCGCGCTCAGCCTGGCGATCATGTACGCGATCATCACGCAGCCCGACCGCATGGCGGCGGTGATGAGCCTCGATCACTGGTTCATCGTCAGCAGCCTGCTGTCGCCGATCGGCTATGTCCTGCAGGACATCGTGGCCGACGCCATGACCGTCGAGGCGGTGCCGACGGTCGACAACAGCGGCCAGCCTTACAGCGACGAAGCGATCAGGACGATGCACACCACGATGCAGACCCTGGGCCGAGTCGCCATCATTTCCGGCTCGGTGCTGGTCGCGGCATTGAACATCACGCTGTTCGCCGGCGTCGAGCGCATGTCGGCGGCCGACAAGACGGCGACGTATGCCCTGATCTACCTGCTGGCGATGGGCATACCGGTCATTTCCGTGTTCGGCGTGGTCCTCGCCGGCGTGCTGCGCGGCCGGCGTGCCGTGCTGTTGCGCCGCCAGGGTCTCAGCCGCGACCGCGTCGACGCGCTGCTCGATGCGCACGCCGGGACGACCAAGCCCGACTGGTGGATCCTGGGCGGCGGCCTGGTGTTCGTCGCCTTCACCCTGGCGGTCGGCCTGGCGCGCATTCCGCTGGACGAGGAGATCATCTTCGCGGGCTCGATGGCCATCGTCCTGTTTCTGATGCGCCGGCTGATTCTCGAGCTGCCGGCCGGGGTACGCTTCGCGCTGGTCGGCACCGCCGTCATCATCTTCGTCTTTCGTGCCACGCCCTTGCCGGGTCCGGGCGTCGAATGGTGGGAGATCGACGTGCTGGGCTTCGACCAGCAGTTCTTCGCGGTCTTGAGCCTGATCACCTCCGGCGTGGCCTTGGCCGGCATGATCGTGTTGCGGCCATTCATGGCCAGGCACTCGATCGCCTATGTCGTGGTCGTGCTGACCATCGCCGCCGGCGTCCTCATGTTGCCGCTGATCGGCCTGTTCTACGGCCTGCACGTGTGGACCGGGCGGCTGACCGGCGGCGTCGTCGACGCGCGCTTCATCGCCATCCTCAACACGGCCCTGGAATCGCCGCTGTCGCAGGTGGCGATGATCCCGATGCTCGCCTGGATCGCCAAGAACGCACCGGCGCATCTGAAGGCGACCTTCTTCGCCGTGATGGCCTCGTTCACCAATCTGGCGCTGCAGGCCGCCGCGCTGGGCACCAAGTACCTCAACGAGATCTTCGTCATCACCCGCGAGGTGCGCGACCGCGCCAGCGGCGCCGTGACCGCGGCCGCCAACTACAGCGATCTCGGCTGGCTGCTGATCGTGGTGTTGCTGCTCACCGTGGCGCTGCCGCTGTTGGCGGTCGTGGTCGTGCAACTCTCGCGCCTGCGCACGTCGCAGTGACGATGACAAGCTTCCCCACGCAGTGGGGAAGGTGGCCGAAGGCCGGATGGGGAGCTGACGGAGTCCAGGTCACTGAGACCACGATGTCCCCCCTCCGCCCTTCGGGCACCTCCCCAACGTCGTTGGGGAGGGATGATGATCACTGCGCAGCGACCGGCGTCAGTGTGCCGCCGAGCTGCCGCGACACAAGCTGGGCGTAGAGGCCGCCTTTGGCCAGCAGCCCGCCATGGGTGCCGGACTCCACCACCTTGCCGCCGTCGAGCACGACGATCAGGTCGGCGTCGCGGATCGTCGACAGCCGGTGCGCGATCACGATGGTCGTGCGGTCGGCCTGCAGGCGGTCGAGCGCGTGGCGCACCGCCTGCTCGTTGACGGCGTCGAGGTGTGACGTCGCCTCGTCGAGGATCAGCACCGGCGCATCCTTCAGGAACGCCCGCGCGATCGCGACGCGCTGGCGCTGACCGCCGGACAGGCTGGTGCCGCGCTCGCCGACCGGAGACTCAAGTCCATCCGGCAGCGCCTCGACCAGCTCGGCGAGCGAAGCATGCTCGACCGCCGCGGACAGGTCGGCCTCGTCGGCGTCGGGGCGGGCGATCATGATGTTGTGCCGCAAGGTGTCGTTGAACAGGTAGGTGTCCTGCGCCACCAGGGCGATCTGTCGGCGCAGCTCGTCGAGCCGCCAGTCGCGCAGGTCGCGCCCGTCCAGGGTGACCCGGCCCGCGTCCGGGTCCCAGAAGCGCATCAACAGCTGCGCCAACGTGGTCTTGCCGGCGCCCGACGTGCCGACCAGCGCCAGCGTCTTGCCGGCCGGGATGGCGACGCTGACGTCGCTCAGCGCCAGGCGATTCTGGCCGGGATAGGCGAAGCGCACGCCCTCGAGCGCCAGCGCCACCGGCCCCGACGGCGGCGACACGCCAGTTCCGTCGGCCACTGGGACCGGCTCGTGCGCCAGGGCGTACAGCCGGCGCGTCGCGCCCAGGGTGTCGGCCAGCTGGCGGCCGACCTGGGCGATTTCTGACACCGGCAGGAACGCCGCCATCGCCAGCAGGGTCAGCAGTGGCAGGATCGCCACGTCGATTGCGCCAACGCCGGCCAACATCGCGCCGACCACCACCACGGTCAGGCCACCCAGCCCGGTGAAGACCTCCAGCAG
>DATFGV010000176.1:0-7184 GCA_035249115.1 Vineibacter sp. | reverse complement strand
TGTCTCCGTACACCCGTCCACCATGTCTCCGTGCTAGACACCTGTCGAACCATGAAGTGGCCCGCACTACGGCCGTGCGAGGCTTCATGGTTCGACAAGCTCACCATGAAGTCATCCTGGCAATGCGATCGTAAGGCTCTAATTTGGCTGCATTCATTTTGAGTCAGACTCTGAGGAGCCGGCCAACGGCCGGCGTCTCGAAGGGTGGGGTTCACGCACCGGCGGATCGAATGACCGTTGCTCGGTCCACCGGTGATGCGGCACACCCTTCGCGACGCTCGCTGCGCTCGCTCCTCAGGGTGAGGCGGGTGGAAACCCACAGATCACAATTGACGACCGCCGCCATGAGGCACTCCGCAGTCCAGCGGCCTGGCGCGGCGGCTAATCCTTGTCACGTGTGAGCGGCGCTTGCTTCACGACGGTGACGGTGGACTTCAGCTTGCCGCGACCAAAGCCCTGAATCGAGTCCAGGAGCGCATTGCCGCTTTCGGTCTTCTTGCGCCGCACGCGCCACAGGCCGAGGTAGCCGATGTCGCCCGCCGTGCTGGCGCCGCCCAGCAGGATCTCCGACTCATAGTCCCGCTTGGTCAGGTTGACCGTCTGGCCCTCGGACACCTGCGGGGTCTTTTCGAAGGCCATCTCGATGTGCTTGTCCTTGCTGTGCCGCTCGTTCCAGCTCTGGATCGCGTAGGCGATCATGACCGGCAGGCAGTTTTCCGAGACCGAGATCGCGACGCCGAGATTGTAGTAGTCCTGGTCGAACAGCTCCGCCGATCCGTCCGAATATTGCGCCGCATAGTCCGGCTTGCCGCTGGTCGAGTGGAAGCCCGACTTGTCGACGCCGGGTCCCGACTTGTGGGCGTTGCACGCCTGCAGCAGCGCGAACTCGTCCAGGGTGGCCGACACGCCGGGATAGAGCGCCTTCAACTTCGCCCGGATTGCCGAGTTGCCGTGCGTGTCGACCAGGATGTCGTCGCGACGCGGCGCGTCGGTCAATCCGGTCTTCTTCTCGAGAAAGCGAAGCGCCACCAGGCCATTGTCCTGGATCGCGCGCGCGACGCTCGCCGTCAGGCCCTTCATGCCCATGAACACGTAGGTGCCCGAGGCCCGCTTCTTGAACTGGCGGAAGACGCGTTCGCACTCGATGCCGGTACGGCCGGCGATGTACCCCTGGATCTTCTCGAATTCCTGGTCGAACTTCTCGACGTCGGACCAGTTCGATCCCACTTGCCGGCGCACGACGTGGCGCTGATGCCGGTAGTAGCTGTCGGCATCATGCCCGGGCGCGTGCAACTTGACCTCGGGCCGCGGGAAAAGCACGCCGGCCGGCAGCGGTTCGATCGCGACCTCCGCCTTGTCGAACGGCAGGTGCTTCAGATAGATGCCCGCCTGTCCGTTCTTCAGCTTGACCCGGCTGCCCATGCCCATGATCTCGCTCATGTGCTCCTCCTATGTCGTGGCTGGCGTGTCGGCCATCCCTTCGGGTCATCGCTGCGGACACAATCAGGACGACAGCGACTGGCAGCGCGGCGCTTCGCCGGCGGAAAAATCAATGACGTCGGATGCAATGACGCGCGGCGGTCGCCGCGCCTATCTCGTGTTGAATGCCGGAGGATTGAGCCGCAAGCCGGTCAGCCGTTCAAGGCCGCGGTGATGCCGGGCGGTGGAAAAATAGAGCCGTCATCAACCCGTGATTGTGCACTCAATCGCAGCAATCGGCCGCATTCGCCCGGACACCATAGCTCGTCGCGTCGCATCGAAGGGCTGACTTCGTTGACGCCCGTGTCGCGTTGCCCGCTGGCCGCCTGCTAGACGGCCGGCTCCACCCTATTC
The DNA here is from genome assembly GCA_035249115.1 of Vineibacter sp. Taxonomy (GTDB): domain Bacteria; phylum Pseudomonadota; class Alphaproteobacteria; order Reyranellales; family Reyranellaceae; genus Vineibacter. The sequence continues at coordinate 5,351 of DATFGV010000176.1, read as the reverse complement.
GATCACCTCGTCGGCTCGCAGCAGGATCGACGGCGGAATGATGATGCCCAGCGCCTTGGACGTTGCGAGATTGATCGCCAGTTCGAACCGGGTCGGCCGCTCGAACGGCAGATCGCCGGGCCTGTCTCCGCTCAGAATGCGGACCACTTGATGGGCCGCCCGACGCCACAGCAATGTCTGGTCGGCGAAGTAGGACAGAAGCGCGCCCAGCCGCACGCCAGCGGACGTCAGCGCCATGGTCGGCAGGCGATAGCGCAGGCCGAGCCGCGACAGGTCAGCGTCCAGTGTGGCGCCCTGCCCCGCCAATCGCAGAATGGCATCGGCTGGCCAAGCGACGATCTGCGACATCGCCTGTTCCATATCGGCCAGCGTGCGTACGGACAGAAACTTCATCTCGATGCCCAGCCGCGGCGCCGCCTGGCTCAGGTCACGGATTTGAGGCGGACCGATCGGCTCGTCAGGATGGTGGAGCGCCGTTACGCGCCGCGCGGAGGGAATCGTTTCTTTCAGGATCTCAAGCCGCTTGGCGGCGATGTCGCCAGCCATATTGGCGACGCCCGTGAGCCGTCCACCGGGCCGCGCAAAGTTTGATACCAACCCCAGCAGGACAGGGTCGGCAATGCCGACGGCAACGATCGGCTGCGTGCCGCCCGCCTGGATCGCCGCTTGCGCCGATGGCGTGTTGACGGCCACGATCACCTCGACACCCGCCGCGATGGCTTGGCGCGCCAGGTCAGGCAGGCGCCGCAAGTCCCCCTCCGCCGTCCGTACGTCCAGCGCCAGGTTGTCGCCTGGTCGCAAGCCGAGCCGGCGCAGCTCGCCGATGAACGCCGGACCGTCCCACTGGGCATCCGCCGGCGTCAACACGCTGACCCGCCGTCTGCCCCCGACGTTCTGCGCTGCCGCGGAAGCCCCAAGAGCGCCGGCAGATAGCGCGCCAAGGATGACACGCCGCCTCATTCGATCACCTCGTCGGCGCGATCTAGCAAGGTCGCCGGCACCGCAAGGCCGATGCCGCGCGCCGCGGCGAGATTGATCGTGAGCTGGAAGGTCGTCGGCCGCTCGACCGGCAAGGTGGCCGGATCGGCGCCGCGCAGGATGCGGTCGGCGAAGTCGGCGGCGCGGCGCGACAGGTCGGCGATCTTGGCGGAATAGGACATCAGGCCGCCACCGGCGACGAATTCCGACACGCCATAGATCGCCGGCAGCCGGTGGCGCAGCGCGGCGCGCGCCACGGTCTCGCGGTGTGCCAGATAATGTCCGTCGAAGGTCACGAGCAGGCCGCCGACTCCGCCGGCGACTGCCTCGGCCATCGCCCGCTCAGTGCCGTCGGGCGCGTCCGCCTGCACCACGTCGAGCCGGATCCCCAGGGTGCCGGCCGCCGCTTCCAGCTCGCGCGCCCAGGCTGTGCCCGGACGGTAGATCGGGCTGGTGCCGCTGGTCAGCGCGCAGGCACGGGCAAGGCCCGGTACCAGCTCGCGCAGCAGCTCGAGGCGCTTGCCGTAGAGTTCGGAATCCATGGTGGTGAGGCCCGTCATGCGCCCGCCGGGCCGCGCCAGACTCACGACACTGCCAAGGCCAACCGGGTCGGGGTTGGCGATCATGACGCAGGGCATCGGCGGGCCGAGCCGCTGCACGCTAAGGGCCTCGCGCGCGCCTGTGATCACGATCAGCGCCGGCCGCGCGTCGACAAGCTCGCGCGCCATCCCCTCGATGAGCGCCTCCTGCCCGGCGGCGAAGCCCCGGAGATAGGTGACGGTGCGGCCCTCTTCATAGCCGAGCGCGCGCATGCGCTCGAAGAACGGAAGCCAGACCACCGGCCGCTGCGGCACCGCCCCGATAGACAGCAGGCCGATCCGTAGCGCCGGCCCCTGACCGCGCGCTGGTGCCGCGGCCAATGCGCCGATCGATGCCAGGACCGCACGCCGCCTCATTCGATCACCTCGTCCGCGCGGACCAGGATCGCGACCGGGATCGTCAAGCCGAGCTCCTTGGCGGTCTTGAGGTTGACGGCGAGCTCGAACGTGGTGGCCTGTTCGACCGGCAGGTCGGCAGGCTTCGCCCCTTTCAGGATCCGGTCGACGTAGCCGGCGGCGCGCCGATGTAGATCGCCGAGGCTGGCGCCGTAGGACATCAGGCCGCCGAGCTCCACGAACTCCCGGGCCATCGCCATCGATGGCAGTCTCTGCCGGGCGGCGAGGTCGACGATCCGCCGACGTTCGGCGAACAGCATCGGGCTTGGATACACGATCAGCGCCTCGGCGCGCTCGGCGGCAATCAAGGCGAACGACCGTTCCAGATCGTCCGGTCCCTGCGTCTCGACCAGGCGAAGCTGCACAGCCAGCGCCTTCGCGGCAGCCTCGGCCTCCTTCATCATCTCGCGCATCGTGCGCTCGCCATAGGCGCCCGGATGCCAGAGGGCGGCGACCCGGGACGCCGCAGGCAACGCTTCCTTGAGCAGGGCGAGCCGTTTGGGCAGCAGCTCCGGGCCGAGGAACGTCAACCCGGTGACGTTAGCGCCCGGCCGCGCCAGGCTGGCGACTAATCCATCGCCGACCGGATCGCCCATCACCGGGACAACGACAGGGATCGTGGTGGTCGCTCGCTGGACGGCGCGGGCAGCGAGCGAATTCGTGGCGACGATGACGTCGAGCCCAAGCCGGACCAGTTCGTCCGCCAAGCCTGGAAAACGCGTGATGTCGCCCTTCGCACCGCGGGGTTCAATGAGGATGGTCCGCCCCTCGACGTAGCCGCTCGCACGCAAGCCCTTTCGGAACGCATCGAACATGAGCTGCTGATCGTGGGATCCAAGGTCGCCGGTCGCCAGGAAGCCGATCCGCGCGACAGGTTTCTGCTGCGAGCGTGCAGCGAGTGGCCACGTGGCCGCTGAGCCACCAAGCGCGATGAGGATGGCACGCCGCCTCATTCGATCACCTCGTCGGCGCGGGCGAGGATCGATGGCGGGATGGTGAGGCCGAGCGCCTGCGCGGTGCGAAGGTTGATGCTGAGCCCGAACCGTGTCGGCTCCTGGAAGGGCAGCTCGGCGATCTTGGCGCCTTTGAGGATGCGATCGACATAACCCGCGACGCGACCGTAGTCCTCGGCCACGTCGCTGCCGTAGGAAATCAGCGCGCCATCGCGCACCTCGAGGGCATAGCTGTGCATGGCCGGCAAGTTGCGCAGCAGACATTCGTCAATGATGGTGCGACGATTCCGGATGGTCAGCGGATCGGCGGCGACGAGAAGCACTGCCGCGCCCTCCTTCTGGGCCTTGTCGATCGCCGGTGGGATGTCTTCGGCAACCGCCACCGGAAGCGACACGAGGCCGACCTTGAGCGTCGCTGCCGCTTGATGCGAACGTTCCATGGACAGCCGGTTCGTGGTGTTTGTCGAGACCCACAGGAGCGCCACCACGCGCGCCGCTGGAACAACCTCAAGCGACAACTCCAGGCGTTTCGCGGCAATCGTTTCGTGGCCGCTGGTGAAACCGGTCACGTTGCCGGTGGGGCGCGCGAGGCTTTGTGTGATTCCGAGCGCAACAGGATCTCCGATCACGGCCATCACGATCGGAATCTCGCGGGTCGCGTCAGTCAGGGCGCGCGCCGCCGGCTCGGTCGCCGTGACGATGACATCCGGGCGCTGCGCGACCAGTTCGCGTGCGAGCCGGGGAAGCCGCCCTGTCTCCTGGCCTGCCGCACGCATGTGGTAAGTGACGTTGCGTTGCGGAACGTAGCCGCGCGCGGCCAGGGCTTCGATGAGTTGGCGGGCCCCCGGCTCATCGCCGGCCGGGAAGAGCACGGCGACGCCATAGACCTTTGCACCAGATTGCGGCTGGCCCCGTGCGCCGACAGGCCACGCGACGGCGGCGCCTGTGACAAGCGCGACCAGGACCCGCCGCCTCATTCGATCACCTCGTCGGCGCGGGCCAGCACGGCGGGCGGAAGGGTCAGGCCGAGCGCCTTGGCCGTCCTGAGGTTGACGACCAGCTCGTACTTGGTCGGCGCTTGCACCGGCAGGTCGGCCGGCTTGGCGCCCCTCAGGATTCGATCGACGTAACCGGCGGCGCGGCGGAACTGGTCGAGGTAATCCGGCCCATAAGAGATCATGCCGCCGCCAGTGACAAAAACGCGCCGGGAATAGACGGCGGGCAGCTTGTGTTGGGCCGCGAGGGAGATGATCAGGTCGCGATGAATCAGCGATGGCGCGCTCCCGGTCACGATCAGGCCGCCTTTTGCGGCACGTGAAAAGGCCACGACGGCGCGCTCGATCTCGCCGGCGTCGCGCAGGTTGATCGGGCTCACCTCGACGCCGAGCGACGGCCCCATGGACTGGATCGCGCCGTACTGGCCGATCCCGGAGGCCAGGGTAGAATCCCGTAGCACAGCCGCCCGCGTGATACCTGGTGCAACCTCCTTGAGCAGTTCTAGCCATTTCGCGCTGACGCTGAACTCGAAGGTCGTGAACCCGGTGACGTTGCCGCCCGGCCGTGCCAGGCTCTCGACCAGGCCGCCACCGACCGGATCGGCGACATTCGCGAACACGATCGGTACGGCCTGCGTCGCCTGCAGCAACGGCGTCAAGGTCACGCCACCCGGGGCCAGGACGACGTCGGGCGCGAGCGCTGCCATCTCCGCCGCGTGTTTGCGAACGCGCTCGGCATCGCCGCCGCCCCAGCGGGTGTCGATCCGCACGTTGCGGCCGTCGGTCCAGCCCAGTTGCCGGAGCTGCTGCAGGAACGCCGCCAAGTTAGCCTGTGTTTCAGCATCGTCCGCAGACACTGCGATGAGGATACCAATGCGCCGGATCCGCTCGCCCTGTTGCGCCAACACGGCGCGTGGCCCGTTGGCCGCCGCACCGACGAGACTGACGATGAGGGCCCGCCGCATCATTCGATCACCTCGTCGGCGCGCTCGATCATCGACACCGGCAGGGTGAGACCGATCGCATTGGCGGCCTTGAGATTGAGGACCAGCTCGTAGCGGGTCGGCTGCTGCACCGGCAAATCGGCCGGCTTGGCACCCTTGAGAATCTTGTCGACGTAGAGCGCAGCGGCGCGGTACTGCGCGGCCAGGTCGGCGGCATAAGACACGACACCGCCATCCTCGGCGAAGACCCGGGTCGGCGACAGCGACGGCAGTCGATGTGTCGCGGCCAGCGCGATGGCGCGCCGGCGCGGCAGGCTGGGCTGGTGGATAAAGGCATCGGCCCGCTCGCGCCGCATGGCGTCGAAGGCGGCTTCGTAGTCCGCCACGGCGGTGATCTTCAGCGTTTGGACGACCAGGCCAATGACGCCGGCACCGCGCTCGATATGATCGAGGAAGGGCGTCGTGAACGGGTCTGTGGCGTTGGCC
>DATFGV010000175.1:0-13207 GCA_035249115.1 Vineibacter sp. | reverse complement strand
GTGGGCCCTGTTGCCGCCGTTCAGCCGCTGGGCGCGCCGTCCAGGTCCCGAATCCATGGGTGACGCCGGGCGACCCCTTGGCACCGCGCCGATGCTAATCCTGCTAATCCTGCTAATCGTGTGAAAGTCGTTGATTTAATTGAATTTTCAGAGTGTGCCGCGATCTGCGGGACCTTTCGAGCACGGGCCGCCGGCCGGCTCATGGGTCGTCGGTACGTCCGCGCGCCCCGGATGAGCGCAGCGACGTCTGCTAATCGTGCTACTCCTGCTAAAGCCGTGGCAACCGGGATACCCGAGTTATGGTACGACGACCACGTCGGGTCCTCATCCGGTCCTTCCGGCCACTTTCCTCCCTCTGTGGCGAAGGCTTCACATCACGTCGTATGTGATCTCGACTTCCTCGCCGAAGGCATGGCCCTGGCAGGTCAGGATCCAGCCGCTGGCCAAGTCCTCCTCGGTGTAGATGTCGTTGTTGGCCAGCACGATCTTGCCCTTGATCTTCTTGGCGGCGCAGGAGGCGCAGAAGCCCTCCTCGCAGGCCGAGTTGGGCGACAGGCCGGCGGCGCGGGCGGCGTTGAGGATCGACAGGCCCTTACTGTAGGGCACCTTGTGCGCCTTGCCCTCGAAATGGATGGTGATGAAGGCCGGGATGACCTCCGCGCCCTCGATGGGCGCCATCGGCACCGACGGATTGCCGGAGGCCTCGAAGTGCTCGATCAGCACGCGGCCGCGCGGCACGCCGGCCTTCAACAGCGTGTCCTCGACCAGCACCATGAAGGGATTGGGACCGCAGATGTAGGCCTCGGCGGCCTCGAAACCGACCAGGGCCCGCTTGATCTCGTCGGCCGTCGTCAGTCCCTGCCGGTCGTCGAGATGGTGGATCACCGAGAGCCGGTAGGGATCGGCGAGCAGCAACTGATCGAACTCGGCCCGGAAGATCACCGAGGCCTGGTCGCGGTTGGCGTAGAACAGCCGGATCCTGCGGCTGGTCGTCTTCAGCGCGCTCTTGATCAGGGACATCATCGGCGTGATGCCGCTGCCGCCGGCGAACATCAGCAGCGGCGCCTGGCTGTCGTGCAGCACGAACCGCCCGGCCGGCGTCATGACGTCCAGGGTCGCGCCTTCCTTGAGCGAGTCATGGAACCAGTTGGAGCCCTTGCCGCCATCGACCCGCTTGACCGTGACCTTGGCCTCGAAGTCGGTCTCGGGCGCCGAACTGAGCGAGTAGCAGCGGGTGAAGGCGCCGTCGGGATGCGGCACCTTGAAGGTCAGGAACTGGCCTGGGCGGTACTTGAAGCGCTCGGCCAGGTCCGGCGACACCGCCAGCACGAAGGAGCGCGCGTCCGGCGTTTCCTGGATGATGCGCGCGACGCGCAGCGGGTGGTACGACATCGAAACTCTCGTTCGCCGGGGGCGCGTCACGCCAGTGACGCGTCGGTGTGGTGCCAAGGCAAGACGCGCCATTGGAGTGGCGCGCCCTCAGCGGCTTATGCGGAATCGCGGCTGACTCTGCCAGCGGAACATGTTATACGGCCGCCCGCGAAATATGAACGGTGCGTCATAATTTCCGTTCAGGACGCGGCGACGGCAGCCGGGGCCCGCGATTGACAGCGGGACGGCAACGGCGCGGGATGGATGGCTACAAGCCCGGGAGACCAGCAGGATGACGACCAAGAAGATCTACGAGCTGCCCGTCGACATCACCGAGTGGAAATTCGACGGCAAGACCGAGATGCATTTCAACTGGGAGTACGAGGACGGCTCGGCCGAGCTGCTGGACCTCTACGAAAAGGGCAAGAAGCAGCAGTGGAACGCCTCGGACCGGCTCGACTGGTCGCTGGAACTGCAGGAAGACAACCCGATGGGGATGAGCGACGAGACCATCCCGATCTACGGCTCGCCGTTCTGGGAGAAGATGACCGAGAAGGAGAAGGTCTGGCTGCGCTGGAATTTGCAGGCGCACACCATCTGCCAGTTCATGCACGGCGAGCAGGGGGCGCTGATCGCCACCGCCAAGATCGTCAATACCGTGCCGGACATGAACGCCAAGTTCTACGCCGCCACCCAGGTGATGGACGAAGCGCGCCACGTCGAGAGCTACAAACGGCTGATCCACGAGAAGTTCAAGATGGCGTATCCGATCTCGGAGCCGCTGAAGAACCTGCTGGAACAGACGCTGACCGACCGGCGCTGGGACATGACCTATCTCGGCATGCAGGTGCTGATCGAGGGCCTGGCGCTGGCCGCCTTCCAGCGCATCCGCGACACCGCCAAGAACAACCTGGCGGCGTCGGTCAACGCGTATGTCATGCAGGACGAGGCGCGCCACGTCACCTTCGGCCGCATGTCGCTGCGCGACTATTACCCGCAGCTCTCCGACGCCGAGCGCGCCGAGCGCGAGGAGTTCTGCGTCGAGGCGCTGTACTTCATGCGCGACCGCTTCAACCAGGCCGAGGTCTGGATGCGCTCCGGCCTGCCGGTCGACAAGCTGATGGAGTACGCCTTCAACTCCGGCGTCATGCAGGCGTTCCGCACAAGGCTGTTCACCCGCATCGTGCCGATCCTCAAGGACATCGGCCTGTTCGGTCCCAAGGTGCAGAAGGCGCTGGGCGACATGGGCGTGCTGGAGTACGCCAAGATCGACGCCCGCGCGATCCTCGACAACGACCTCAAGGTCGCCGACGACTTCGACAAGAAGCGCTTCGTTCAGGAGTCGATCGCGGCCGAGTAGCCACTGTCGCCTCGCCGGCTTGCGGGCGAGGCTGATGCCTGAACGGCGCGGCGCTGGCGTGAGCCAGCGCCGCGTTTGCGTTCGGCATGCGTCTTGACAATGCCTGCACCAGTCCCGAACATCGAAGCGCAATCAACGGTGTTTGGGGCGAGTACTGATCAGCTTATGGTTGCGGACCGTGCACGGCCAAGTGGGGGAGCTCAGGCATGTCCGGATTATTGCGGGCGGCGATGGCCGTCGGCGTCGCTGCTTCCGTCGTTGCATGCGATGGCACGATCTTCAAAAGCTTCGATCTGAGGTCAGGCCAAAGCCTGAGCATCGACGCGCGCCAGCGGCTGGTGCTGGTGGGCGACCGTCAAGTCAGTCGACGGCTGGACGACGGCTCCTATCATCGCGACAGGGTGGTCTGCACCGAGCCCAGTCCCGACGCGCTGGTCGCCAAGGCGGCGGCGATCGCCGCCAGCGCGACCAATGCCCAGGTGGCGGCGAGCCTCGGCGGCTCGATCTCGGAAGCGGCCGCCAGCATTGGTGTCCGGACCCCGACCATCCAGCTGCTGCGCGACGGACTATTCCGCGCCTGTGAGGCTTACCTGAACGGCGCCATCGACAAGGAGGAGTATCACACCATCCTGTTCAACTATGATCGCGTGATGACGGCGCTGATCATTATCGAGGCGGTCGCCGGTTTCAAACTGCAGCCGCCGGTGACCATCGCGGCCGGGGCGGTCAATGTCGATACCAGTGCCAAGGCCAGCGTCAAAGGCCCGGCAGCAGGTGATCCGTCGGCCCCCGGGACGCCAGAAGCCGCCGGCGAGACCGCGACCAAGACCGGCACGCAGGCAGGCAGCGGACAGATCGGCACAGCGTCAGGCGGATTTGCCGGTCTAGGCCAGGCCTCGGAAGCGGTCGCGAAGATCCTGTTGCGCGTCGCCGACTTGATGCTAGCCGACAGCGCACGCTACGGGTTTTGCGTAACGCCGCCAAGGCGTGAGACGGACGCGGTTCGGAACCCGTATTTTCATCAGGTCTGCACCTCGATCTCCAATATCATGACTGAACGGGTCGCGGCGGCGAGGGTGGCGAACCAGATGAAGCAGCGATGCGTCGGCAATCCGACGATGGCCGTCTGCGCCCAGCTCACCTGGTAGCCAAATTGCGGTGCGCCGTCCGCTGGCTACTGTCGTGCCGAGGGTAGCGAGTCTTCCTGGAGGGCACCGCCAAGATCACTCACTGCGCTCGGGATGACATGGTCGTTCCGGCCAGCGTCGCCGCTATTTGCACACCCCGACCGTTTGCGGCGCGTCGAGCACGACGGCGAGCTTGCTGACGTCGAGGCAGCGCTCGCCGATCCACGCCTTGCCATGCACGAAGAGGCCGAAGATGCCGAGCATCGCGGCCTGGCGCGCCGGGTCCGGCTGCTCGCGCGCCAGCAGCCAGCCCAGCACGTAGATGTTGGAGATGGCGAAGTCGGCGGCGGCTGCGTCCTTGTCCCTGGCCCACAGCGCGGCGTTCTTCTTGGCCGGCTCGGTGCCGGGTCCGCTCAGGCCATTCAGCCAGGTGTGCGAGGCGTCGACCGCGCCGTAGGGATCGCCGTAGCGTCCCTTTTCGCCCAGCACTTCGGCGGCGCGGGCCGGGATCGGCTTGCTGGCCACCATGTCCTTGGCGCAACCCGACCAGCGGCACAGGGTGACCATCGCCAGGTATTCGGGCAGCACGACCTCGGTGTTGCGGTTGTTGTGCATGCGCCACTTGCGCGCCAGGGCCCAGCCTTGCCGTCCCTCGTCCTTGAAGGGACGGTCGGTTAGCGGCGTGCCCCGCTCCAGCTCGCCCAGCACGGCGCGGGCCGCCTCCGGCCACTCCGGCGGGATCTGCGCCTGGGCCGGCGCCATCATTGTCGACGCAAGCACCAACGGTGCCATCGCGCCCGTCACCGCCCTCAGCCACCGCATGCCGCGCTCTCCGCCTTACCCGCCGCGACGCATTGGTGCGGCAGGGGCCGGGCGTTGTCCATCGCCAACGCGGTTGCCGCGTGGCCGGCGGAGCGGTACCTGCCCTATTGACCGGCGCGCGGCGTGCCGGGCGGCGGCTGGCGGTGGCGTTCGAGCCACTGCGCCCAGCTCTCGGCCCGCACCCGGGCGATCAGGGTGAACTTGCCGTCGCCCTCGGGCTTCACGACCATCGCCTCGGCCTCGCGCAGGAACTCCTCGCCGATCATGCCGCCGGCCGTGCCGTGGCCGACGATGATCCGGTTGCCGCCGGCGGCCGGCGGCGTCGCGAACAGGGCCCGCAAGCGGTCGGCCTTGTCCTTGTCGCCGCGCACCGCCTCGTCGATCTCGGTGCGGCCGAACGCCAGCCGTGCGGTGTCAAGGCAGCGGCAGAACGGGCTGGACACCACGTCGCCGACCGGCAGTCCCAATTCGCGAAACGCCTCGCCGATGGCGACGGCCTGGGCGCGACCGAGCGCATTGAGGTTGCGCTGCGCGTCGCACTTCGTGAAATCGACCGGCGTCGGCTCCTGGTAGTCCGGCGTGGCGCCATGGCGGAAGAAGATCACGTGGCCGCCAGCCTTCAGCCGGTCGCGCAGCACCGGCGCCTGCGGCGGGTCGACCTTGGTGTTGAAGACAGGATGTTCCTGGGCGGTTGCGGGCATCGCGACCAGCAGAGCGCCGAGCAGCCCAATGATGAATCCGACCCGCCACATGCGCCGCTCCTCCATGGCCGGCGCGACGCTATCCGACCCTGCCGCGGCCACGGATCACAACCGCGCGACGCTGCCAGGCCCTCTCTGAGCCGGCAGTCTTGCCGTCACTCGGAAATGGCGTCAGTGGGCGCGGATGTGGCGTGGTTCGTAGTGGGCGCCGTCGAAGTCGGCAAACAGCTCGCCGATCTGTGGATGCCCGACCGGCTTGCCGCTCTTGTCGGCCAGCAGGTTTTGCTCTGAAACGTACGCGACGTAGGTGGTTTGTTCGTTCTCGGCCAGCAAGTGGTAGAACGGCTGGTCGCGGCGTGGGCGGACCTCCTCGGGAATCGACATGAGCCATTCCTCGGTGTTGGCGAACACCGGGTCTATGTCGAAAATCACACCCCGGAACGGGTAGATCCGGTGCTTTACCACCTGACCGATCCCGAACTTGGCGGTTCTCATGATAAAAACCCCGCGGCACGCTACGCACTCGGCGCGTGTGCGACCCGGGGAACCTTGCACGGGCCCCAGCGGGCCGACCGCACCTTGTGCGCCACTATATTTTGCCCTCGATCCACCAACAAGGCAACGTCCGCAGATGGTTCACGTCCGGCTTGGACGCGACGTCCTGATCGGTGTAACCGGTGCAGGCCACCGGCGCCGTGGACCGCGGCTGCGCCGTGCGCTGACGCAAGGTAAGTTGCCGCTCGGGACGGAGGGTGGCGACGTGCCGGCCGGTCGGGGTGTCGCTGGTCCCGTGCGGTGGCCCACTACGGTGGCGGGCGGCGTCGTCTTTGCGCCTGACTCCGGCGGTATCGCGGCCTTACTATACGCTGACCGGAGCCGGCCTACCGGGAGACGGCGGGCGCCGGAAGGAGTTCCGCGTGGCGAGCGAATTCGCGGTCAAGTTCTGGGGCGTGCGGGGATCTATCGCCTGCGCCGGGCCGCAGTTCGTGCGCTACGGCGGCAACACGTCGTGCCTGGAAGTGATCGCTGGCGCGCATCGTCTGATCTTCGATGCCGGCACCGGCCTGCGGCCGCTGGGCGACGAGCTGAACGGCGACGGCAAGCTCGATCTCGACATCTTCTTCACCCACACGCATTTCGACCACATCTGCGGGCTGACGTTCTTCAAGCCGCTGTTCACCCGCGAGAACCGGGTGCGACTGTGGGCCGGCCACCTGGCGCCAATCCTGCGACTGGTCGACGTCGTCAAGCAGCTGATGATGGCGCCGCTCTATCCGGTAACTCTCGACGTCTTCAGCGCCAAGGTCGAGTTCCGCGACTTCCGCAGCGGCGAGACGCTGCGGCCGTCGACCGACGTGCGTCTGCGCACCGTGCCGCTCAACCATCCGAACGGCGCCACCGGTTACCGCATCGAGCATGACGGCAAGGCGATCTGCTACATCACCGACACCGAGCACCGCGGCGGGCCACCCGATGCGGCGATCGTCGATCTCTGCCGTGATGCCGAGGTGATGATCTACGACTGCAGCTACACCGACGCCGAGTACCCCAACTACCGCGGCTGGGGGCATTCGACCTGGCAGGAGGGCGTGCGTGTCGCCGATGCGGCCAACGTCGGCAGCCTGGTCGTCTTCCACCACGATCCGGCGCATGACGACGACTTCATGGACGGCGTCGCGCGCGATGCGCAGGCGGCACGGCCGGGCGTGGCGCCAAACGGCCAGCCGCGCGTCATTGTCGCCCGCGAAGGCATGGTGATCGCGCCCTGACGGCGCGGCCGCGCGCTCCCGCCACCTGCCGTGACCCTGCGCGACACCTGGCGCCGCCTGCGCCTCGGCCTAGCCACCGTCACCGGCTGGCGCCGCGCCGGGTGGTTCATTCCCTATCGTTACGCCGATCGCCTGCCGCGCGCCGGTGAATCGCCGGCCTATGCCGCTGCCGAACGATTGCTGCGGGCGCGCGCCGGCGATTTCGCGGCCATCCTCGATCGTGTCGACGCGATGGGCGCGGCGCTGCAGGCGATCGCCGACGGCGCACCGCCCGACGGCGTGACATGGCGCGCGAAACCACCCCGCTTCGACCAGGCGTGGTTTCCCACCCTGGATGCCTGCGTCGCCTACACCCTGGTGCGCGATCTGGCGCCGCGGCGGATCGTCGAAGTCGGGTCAGGCCATTCTACCCGCTTCCTGGCGCGGGCGCTGGCCGATGCGCGCTGCGCCGGCGAGATCGTCGCCATCGACCCCGCGCCGCGCGCCGATATCGCGGCGCTGCCGGCCGTGACATTGGCGCAACGCGCCGTGCACGACGCCGATCCGGCGGTCTTCGCGACGCTGGCGCCGGGCGACGTGCTGTTCATCGACTCCAGCCACATCCTGATGCCGGGCGGCGACGTCGACCTGCTGTTCAACCGCGTCCTGCCCGAGCTGCCGGTTGGCGTCGTGATCCATATCCACGACGTGCTGCTGCCCGACGACTACCCGACGGCCTGGGCCTGGCGGAACTACAACGAGCAACTCGCCGTGCTGCCGCTGTTGACTGTTGGCGCCTACACACCGCTGTTCGCCAGCCATTTCGCGCGCACGCGGCTGGCCGCGCGCGTCGCGGCCTCGGTGGCGGCACGCCTGCCGCGCCACGCAGCCGGCTTCCCCACCAGCCTGTGGCTTCGCAAGGAGGGGCCGCCACAAGCCTCTCCGCGTCCGGCTGAAGTTGCTCCGCGTGGCATGAAGTGATCGTGACGCCGCGCGCGACGGGTTAGGATCAGCCGATGAACGCCAAGCGGGTCATCAGCCGCCTGCGCATGTGGCTGACGGACGACGCGGGCGCCGAGCCGCCGCCGGCGCGCGTGCTAGAGGCGATTCGCGCCACTCAGGACCGTAGCGAGGTCCTCGTCACGGTGGCGCAGCTCGCCGCCGCCGCGCTGTTCACCTCGCTCTATGCCGTGGCGCCGATGGCCGAGGGTCAGGTGCAGGCGGCGACCCTGGCGGTGCCGCTGGATCTCGTCGTCGGCCTGCTGGCAATCGATCCGGACACCACCGGCGTCGCGGCGCTGCGCGGGCTGCTGGGACGGATCGAGTTCGTCTTCGGGGTGCTGGCGATCTACACCATGGCGAGCCTGTTCCGCCTCGTCCTGGCGCTGCGCGGCCGGCTGACGCCCTGGATGCTCTATGGCTCCGCCGCCATCGACATGGCGCTCCTGATGTCGGTGATCTGGAGCTTTCACATCAAGTACGGCCAGGAGGCGTCGTTCTATTTGAAGGCGCCGACCTTCGTGTATGTCTTCATCTTCGTTGCCCTGCGGGCGCTGCGCTTCGAGGTGCGCTACGTGCTGACGGCCGGCGCCATGGGGATCGTGGGTTGGACCTTGCTGTTGCTGTTCGCGCTCAGCGGCATCGGCGGTCCGCCCAATCGGACGCGCGACTTCGTGACCTACCTGACGTCGAACGCCACGTTGGTTGGCGCCGAGATCGACAAGATGGTCGCCTTGCTGCTGGTGACCCTGATCCTGGCACTGGCGATTTCGCGCGCCCGGCGGCTGCTGGTGCGGGCGACCGCCGAGCGCACCGCGGCGCAGGACCTGTCGCGCTTTCTGGCACCGGAAGTGGCCGACCGGATCCGCCGCAGTGAAATGAGGATCGCGGCCGGCGAGGGCGATTTGCGCGACGTGACAATCCTGGCGACCGACCTGCGCGGCTTCACCCGACTGTCGATGAACTTGGCGCCGGACATGGTGATGAAGCTGCTGCAGGACTACCACGGTCGGGTATGCCCGCCGATCCTCGCCGCCGGCGGCAGCATCGATAAGTACCTCGGTGACGGCATCCTCTGCTCGTTCGGCGCGGCACGGCCCAGCGACACCTACGCCGCCGATGCGCTGCGCGCCGCGGACGCCGTCGTCCGGTCGGTCGAGGCCTGGAACGCCGAGCGCGCTGGCGATGGTCTGCCGCCGATGCGCGTCGGCATGGCCCTGGCGTCGGGCCAGGTGGTGTTCGGCGCGGTCGGCGACGGCGATCGGCTGGAGTACACGGTGATCGGCGACGCCGTGAACCTGACGGCCAAGCTGGAGAAGCACACCAAGGCAGAGGACGTGCGGGCACTATGCGATTCCGCGACCTACACCCTGGCGGTGCGCCAGGGCTATGCGCCGCCAGCCGAACGCGAGACCCGCGCCGGGCGCGCCGTCGGCGGCGTGTCGACACCCCAGGACCTCGTCGTTTTGGCGCCTTAGAAGTCGCCATGGTTCTCATGCGATCTGCGCTGTCCTGCCGAGGGTCCATGCGTTGACGGCCGGTATCGATGGCGCGGCGCAGGGCTCCCGCCGCTCGGGCGGTGGCATTCCGTCGGAACGACGGAAAAAAGCCATAGTCGACCTTTCTTTTGTGGCGCCGACACGGACGGACTGCCTGATTCGGCGGCGGTCGTGTCGATTCCGGTCGAATCGAGGCCGTCGCCAGGCGCGCGTCCTTGCCCTTTGGCGCCGCACCGCCTATGTAAACAGGACGGTCCGGGGCCGATATAGTCCGAGGGTTCCCGTGGGCAATATCGACATCATCCTTATCGCGCTGGTCGCGATCTTTCTGGTGCTGCGGCTCCGCTCCGTGCTGGGGCGCCGCACTGGCAATGAACGCCCGCCGACGCAGGATCCGTTCGCGCCGCCACCGGCGGCACCACCATCGTTTCCGCCTGGCAGCGACACGCGGCGCGAAGGCGGCAATGTCCTGAACATGCCGCGGCCGGCGGAACGGCCGACATCGATGCCCGGCGGCGCCCCGATCGAAGTGCTGCCTGCCGCCAGGGCCGGCGTCGATCGCATCCGGTCGTCCGACCCGTCATTTGACCCGGTCGGTTTCGGACGCGGCGCGCGCGGCGCCTTCGAGATGATCGTTGGCGCCTTTGCCAAGGGTGATGCCGCGAGCTTGCGCACCTTGCTGGATCCGCCGACCTTCGCCAGTTTTGACGGCGCAATTCGCGACAGGTTGGCCAAGCAGCACAAGCTGGAAACCAACCTGATTGGTTTCCTGTCGTCCGATATCGCCGCCGCCGAGATGGAGGGCACGCGCGCGCTGGTGACGGTCCGGTTCGTCACCGAGCAGATCAACGTGACGCGCGACGTCGACGGCCTGGCGATCGATGGCAATCCCAACACGGTCGAGCGCGTGACCGATCTGTGGACGTTCGCGCGCGACACGCAATCGAGCGATCCCAACTGGCTGCTGATCCGCACGGCGTCGGAATAGCGACGCCGTCGGCGGTCGCCGCCGCCTGACTTTGCGACATTTTTGACGTGACAGCTTCATGGTGAGCCCGTCGAACCATGAAGCGGTTCGCATCGGCGCGCGCGTGCGAGGCCTTCATGGTTCGACAGGCTCACCATGAAGGCTAGTCTCGGCGAGTGTGGTGCCGGACCATCCGCATGACAGCGCACGAACTGCCGCCGCGGCGCCATGATTGTCGGCTCTAGGCTGCGCCGGCACGGGTTGTACGTGCCGCCAATTGCATTAGGATCGGGCGGATGACGGGCATGGAAACGGCCGAAGGCGGGACAAAACGCCGGGCGTGGCAGGGTATTGCGACCGCCGTGGTGGCGCTGGGCGCTCTGGTCGCCTGTACCGGTGAAGGCCCGGGCGGCGCCCGGCCGGCAGCCCTGGGCGTGGCCAACTTCAGCGATCTGCCGGGATGGCAACTGGATAGCCAGGCGGATGCGCTGTCGGCGTTGCGGCGCTCCTGCCCGCGCCTGGTAAGCGGCGGCGGCACGCGGCTGAGCAACGCCGGCGGTGACGTCGTGACCACCGCCGAGGAATGGCGCCGGGCCTGCGCGGCGGCGGAACCGATCGCGCGCGACGATCATCGCGCCGCCCGCGCCTACTTCGAGCGCTACTTCCAGCCGATGACGGTGACCGGCTCGGGCGGGGATGGCCGCTTCACCGGCTACTACGAGCCGGAGATTCGCGGCAGCCGTGTGCCGAGCCGTCGCTTCACCATTCCCGTCTACCGCCGGCCGCCTGACCTCAAGGCCGACCAGCCGTACCTGACCAGGACCGAGATCGAAAACGGCGCGCTGCGCGGCAAGGGCCTGGAGGTCGCCTACGTCGACGACGCCATCGCGCTGTTCGAGATGCAGGTGCAGGGCTCCGGCCGGGTCGCGCTGGTCGAGGGCGGCGTGCTGCGGCTGGGCTACGATGGTACCAACAATCGGCCGTACACGGCGCTCGCCAAGGTCCTGATCGATGACGGGTCGCTGAAATCGGAAGAGGCGACGTGGCCCGGCATCCGTGCCTGGCTGCAGAAAAACCCGGCCAAGGCGCGCGAGGTGATGCGCCGCAATGAGCGCTACGTGTTCTTCAAGGACACGCGTGGTGCCGGCGCGGTCGGCGCGCAGGGCGTGGCGCTGACGTCGGGTCGCTCGATGGCGGTCGACCCGGCCTTCGTACCCTATGGTCTGCCGATCTACATCGACACGTCGCGGCCGACGCCCAACCGGCCAGGCGAGACGACGCCATTGCGGCGGTTGATGGTGGGGCAGGACACTGGCGCGGCAATCAAGGGACCGGTGCGCGGTGACGTCTTTTTCGGCGCCGGCACGGCGGCCGCCGATTCCGCTGGCCGCATGAACAGCTCCGGCCGCTGGTGGATCTTGGTGCCGAAGAAAAGCTGATTGGCGCCGGCGGAGACTTTGAAGAGCTCTCCCTGCCGGTGAGAAGTCATGAACCGCGGCCGTTGCACGGACGGTGCGGGCCGGCCATTGTGCCGACGGACTGCCCCTCGCCGCGCCTTGAGACATGAACGCCGTCGCTCCCGCACCTCCGTCGATACCGCCCGGCCGCGGCAAGACCGTCGGCCTGTTTGTCACCTGTCTGGTCGACATGTTCCGCCCGTCGGTCGGTTTCGCGGCGGTCAAGCTGCTGGAGGACACGGGTTGTCGCGTCGTGGTGCCGGCGATGCAGACCTGCTGCGGCCAGCCGGCCTACAATTCGGGCGACCGGGCCGACGCCCGCGCCGTGGCGGCGCAGGTGATCGACGTGTTCGAGCGCTTCGACTACGTGGTGGTGCCGTCGGGTTCGTGCGGCGGCATGATCGCGCACCACTATCCGGCGCTGTTCGATGATGATCCGGCGATGCGGACGCGCGCCGAGGCGCTGTCTGGCCGCACGCACGAACTCATGTCGTTCCTGGTCGACGTGCTGGGCGTGCGGCGCATCGAGGCGCGCTGTGGCGCGACCGCGACCTATCACGATTCCTGTTCCGGCCTACGCGAGCTTGGCGTCAAGGCGCAGCCGCGCGCCCTTCTGGCGGGCGTCGAGGGCTTGACGCTGGTCGAGATGGCCAACGCCGAGGTGTGCTGCGGCTTCGGCGGCACCTTCTGCGTCAAGTACCCGGACATCTCGAACGCGATGCTGGGCGACAAGCTGCGGGACATCGCTGCCGCCGGCGCCGATACTTTGTTGGCCGGCGATCTCGGCTGCCTGATGAACATGGCCGGCAAGCTGCAGCGCCAAGGACGGCATGTGCGCGTGCGCCACGTCGCCGAGGTGCTCGCCGGCATGGCCGAGCAGCCGGCGATCGGCGAGCCGGCGCGTGCGGTGGCAGAATAGCAATCGAGAGGAAAAGATGCAGTTGACGGTCAACTTGTCGTCCTGAGCGAAGCGAAGGACCTATTGTGCCCCTCGACCGCACGGACCGATGGGACGACACGCGCGCGTCATTCGTGACGTTCGCGCGGGCCGGCAGTCCAATGGATCCTTCGCTTCGCTCAGAGTTTGTGATTTTTTGCGGTTTGGGAGGCGAAAAGAGAATGACGCGATGCACCGACTCGTATTGCGCGAGTCGCT
>DATFGV010000174.1:0-7351 GCA_035249115.1 Vineibacter sp. | reverse complement strand
CGCGAATGGGCCGGGCGCCTCCGGATCGGCAGCGGGCTGCGGCGGCAGATGCGCCGCCGCCGCTTGAAGCGGCAGGCTGTCGAGCGGGTTCTCCTCCAGCGCGCGCCAGCAGACGAAGGCAAGCCGCCCGTTCGGCCTGAGGCTGCGACGAATGTTGACGAACGCCGCGGTCGGGTCTGTGAAGAACATCACCCCGAATCGCGAGAAGGCCGCGTCGAACGAGGCCGGTTCGAACGGGAACGACTGGGCATCCGCCTGGATGAACCGCAGGCGCTGGCACCCTTCAGCCGCGCGCCGCGCGAACGCCAGCACCGCAGCCGACAGGTCGATCCCGACCACCGTGCCGTCCGGCGCGACCGCGCGGGCAAGATCCAACGCCGTCTCACCCCCGCCACAGCCGATGTCGAGGACGCTCTCCCCGGGGCGGGGAGCAAGCGCGGTCAAGGCGTGCCGACCCAGCGGCGCCAGCTGTCGTTCCAGTGGCTCCCGGACCTCCGCCCAGGCGCGCACCCGCAGTTCGTCCTGGGTCGGCACGGGCGAGGGTCCAGTCTAGTGCTCAGGACCGCGCTTGCGGTGCCTCAGATGCGGCGGTCGCCGGCCTAAACCACCGGCGACATGCCGCCGTCGACGTTGATCGCCACGCCGTTGATGTATGAGCCCGAGTCCGACGCCAGAAAGCAGGCTGTGTTGGCGAACTCCTCGGCCTCGCCCAGCCGGCCGATCTTCACGCCGCGCTCCTTGGCGAACTCCTCGAGGAATTCCTTGTAGGTCTTGTTGCTGCCCGGCTGTGCCTTGTAGCGCCGCATCCACTGGTCGCTGTCGATGATGCCGACCATCAGGGCGTTGACCAGCACGTTGTGCGGCGCGCCCTCATGCGCCAGCGCCTTGGTCAAGGCCAGGCCGGCGGCACGCGACACGCTGGTCGGCGTGCTGTTGGCGGTCGGCGCCTTGGCGCCGATGTTGAGCACGTTGATGATGCGGCCCCAGCGCCGCTGCTTCATGCCAGGCAGGGCCAGGCGGCACAGCCGGATCGCCGGCCAGACCTTGAGCGCGAAATCGGTCTCCCACTCGGCGTCGGTGACGCTCTCGAACGGCTTGGCCGCCGACGCGCCGGCGTTGTTGACCAGGACGTCGACCTGGCCGAAATCGGCCACCACCTTGGCCCAGGTCTTCTCCAGCGCCGCCTTGTCCGACACGTCGCAGCTGTAGCCTTCGACCTTGGTGCCCGCCTTGGCGACCTCGGCCTTGGCCTCGGCCAGCACCTCCGGCCGGCGCGCCAGCAGCGCCACCTTGGCACCGGCGCCGGCGAATTTCTGCGCCATGGCCCGGCCCAGCCCCATGCTGGCACCGGTGATTACCGCCACGCGGCCGTCCATGCGACTTTGCATTTCGAGATCTCCCAATGTTGCCGTCGCGCCATCCTGACATTGTCCGCACGGTGCGGGCTTGAGATGTCTCACACCCGCCGGCATGACAGGAATGCGCCGGGGACCGCGCGGTCTTCCCGCCTGCATGTGCTGATAATGAGTATGCGCGCACTTTTTAATTGTATTGTGACGCCGGATATGCGACACTTGCCGATATTCGACAGTCGGCTTGGCATACCCCGGTCGCGGAGCGCGAACATCCAATGCCTATTCTGTTCAGCACCGCTGGCGATCGCGCCAGCGAGGCATTTGAACGCCTGATCCAACGGTCGCTGCCACCACGCTGGCGCTTCGCGTGGGCGCCGAGGCCAACGCCGACGCGGCAAGCTACCGGACCTCAACCCGGTTCACTACCTCTCACCACGCCGGCGACTCCAGGTCGGGGCCAACTGACGCCGCCGACGCCCGGTCCCGAGGCTCCTTGGCAGGGCGTGTTTGCCCTCAACCTTCGCCGGCTGCTGGGCGTGGCGGCGAGCGTGAACGTCAATCTGGACTACGACACGCCGCTGGCGCTCATCGGACAGGGCCTCAGATCGACCGTCATCGGGTCGAATGCCGCCACGATCGACGTCGGCGATATTGAACCCCTACCGCCGCGCGTGGCGGCGGCGGCGATCATTCACGAACTGGCCGAGCAAATACAGCTTCAGACCACGCTGAGCGGCGTCGCGAACCGCAACCAGGCCTTCGCTACGGCGCACCGCACCGCCCTTGGCCACGAGGCGGGCATATCCGAGGGCGTGCGCGACGAGGCCAACCAATTCTCGTCACCGCCGCCGCACGGCGGTCGATGGGAGTGGCGGGTCCCGTACCGTCACCCCGGCTCACCGGGTGTCCTCGGACTCCACATGATCCTTGACGGCTTTCGCCTGAGGACCGCCTCCGAGGTGAGACACCAGGACATGGACGCGTTCATCAGTGCGGCCCGGTCTGCGGGGCTCGTGCCCGGTGTGCAACACGAGCAGCGGGCCGAGATACCGGCCGCGGTACGTGCGGCTTTGGAACCGCAAGGGATATTCCGCGCGCTGCGACGGTAGGCCACGCCAAGCGCATCGGGGCGCGACGACCAGCCCAAGCGATTGCAGGCATCACGATCTCTTCAGCTTACGACGCATGATCTTGCCAGTGCTGGTGTTCGGCAGGTCGGCGACGACCTCAACGGCGCGCGGCGCCTTGTAGGGGCGAACTGCTGCTTGCAGTGGCCGATGATTGCGTCGGCATCGACGGCTGGCAGTTTGCCGCCGGCGAAACTCGCCCTACCCGCCAGGCTCGTTCAAGCCGATGGCGATCAGAACGAGGGCGGCTGCCATGAGCATCCAGCCCGGATGGCGCGCGCGCGTCGCCCAGAGATTACCGACGGCGCCGAACAGATAGAGGCTGCCCACGAACAGGCCGGTCGCGCGCCTTGTGTCCTGGCCGAACCAGATCGCCGCGGCGATCAAGGCCAGCCCGCCGAGGAACCAGACGATCGTGCTGAAATGCAGGAGCAGTGGAATCATCGTTCTGACCGGCGCGGCCATGCGGCCGCCTGCGGCAAGGAGCGCCTCGACCGGCCTGACCATGAGCCGTTGCACCAGGATGCCGTGGAAGACCGCGACGCCGCTTCCGACGATTCCGGCCGATGCCAGGGCAGCGTCTTGCCAGTTCATGGCGATGCACCTCTGTCGGCGCCACGTGTGGTGCGCTCGGTTTGCAGTTTGGTCGGCCTGACTTCAATCTTACGCCATGACCATCGAAGGCCTCGCTGCGCTCAATGCGCGCATCCAACGCGACCACGCGCTCGTTTGCTTTCCCGAACCGCCCTGGGTACCGCCGCGGAACACGCCGACCGGCGAGAAGGTGCTGGACGTACTGATCGTCGGCGCCGGCCAGGGCGGCCAAGCGGTCGCCACCCAGCTCAAGCGCGAGCGGGTCGACAACATCCTGGTGATCGACCAGGCGGCGGCCGGCCGCGAGGGCCCGTGGCGCACGTTCGCGCGCATGGAAACGCTGCGCACCTGGAAGACCGTCACCGGCCCCGATCTCGGCATGCCGTCGCTGACCTTCCAGTCCTGGTACGAGGCGCAGTTCGGCGCCGCCGCCTTCGCCGCCATGATCAAGATCCCCAAGGAGATGTGGCACGATTACCTGCTATGGCTGCGCCACGTGCTCGACCTGCCGGTGCGCAACGGCGTCGCGCTGCAGCATGTCGAGCCCGAGGCAGGGTATCTGCGCGCCCGCCTGCGTGCGGCGGACGGCAGCGAGTCGGCCGTGCTGGCGCGCAAGGTCGTGCTGGCGATGGGCATCGACCGGAGCGGCCGCTGGTGGATGCCGCCTGACGTCGAGGCGCTGCCTGCCCACCTGCGTGCCCATACCGCCGACGTGATCGATTTCGGTGCGTTGCGCGGCCGGCGTATCGCCGTGCTGGGGGCCGGCGCCTCGGCGTTCGACAACGCGGCCACGGCGCTGGAGGCCGGCGCCGCCGAGGTGCGCCTGTTCTGCCGCCGGCCCGAACTGCAGCGCGTGCAGCCCTACAAGGCGATCTCGTTCAACGGCTTCCTGCGCCACTTCGGCGACCTGCCCGACGCGCAACGCTGGCGCTTCATGCGCCACCTGCTGGCGATCCGCGAGGCCCTGCCGCGCGAGACGTGGGAGCGGGTGACGCGGCAGCGCGCTTTCCACCTGCATACGGGTAGTCCGTGGCAGTCGGTGCGGGTGGCCGGCGCGGCGGTCGAGATCGCGACGCCCAAGGGAACACACGTCGCCGACTTCCTGATCTGCGGCACGGGCTTCGAGATGGACCTGTCGTGCCGGCGCGAGATCGCCGCCGCCCTGCCGCACGTCGCCACCTGGGCCGACCGCTACGTACCGCCGCCCGGCGACGTGGACGACCGGCTGGCCCGCTATCCCTATCTCGGGCCGGGCTTCGAGCTGGTGGAGAAGACACCGGGCGCCGCGCCGTGGATCGGCGACATCCACGTCTTCGACTTCGGCACCACCCTGAGCTTCGGCCCGTCCGGATCGTCGATCAACGGCATGAAGTTCGCGGTGCCACGGCTGGTCGCCGCCCTCACCCGCGACCTGTTCCGCGCCGACATCGAGGCCCACTACGCCCGCATGATGGCCTACGACACGCCGGAGTTTCCGCTGACCTTTGCGCGCGACGCCAGCGAGAAAAATCTCTAAAGGTCACCCCGGGTTCCCGGCACCTCCAGTGTGAGGACATGACGATGAACCTGGAGCCGCTCGTCAAGGCCGCGCAAGGCGGCGACGTGAAAGCCTTCGTGGAACTCACGCGGCGCTTCCAGCACTTCGCCTTCGGCTCGGCGCTGGCTTTGGTGCGTGACTTTCAGCTGGCCGAGGACGTGGTGCAGGAGGCCTTCGTCGCCGCCTGGTCCTCGCTGCCCGGTCTGGCCGACCCGGCGGCGTTCCCGGGATGGCTGCGCGGCATCGTGCGGCACCAGGCGTTTCGTGTCCTGCGCCGCAGGCACCTGGAGAACCTGCCGCTTTCGGCCGCCGACGACGTCGCCAGCGATGAGCCGGCGCCGGATCATCAGCTCGACCAGCGCCAGCAGGCGACGGCGGTCCTGGCCGCGATGGCCGGCCTGCCGGCCGGGCAGCGCGAGGTCGCAAGCTTGTTCTTCGTCCACGAATGCTCGCACCAAGACATCGCCACTTTCCTCGGCCTGCCGGTCGCGACGGTCAACAACCGCCTGCACGCGGCCCGCACCCATCTGAAACGGAGGATGTTGACCATGGTCAAGGCCACGCTGGGATCGCACGCCCTGCCCGATGATTTCGCCAACCGCATCGGTCGCCTGCTGACGGCCCGCGGCGGCGTCGTGGAAGCGCTGTTCAACCCCGACGCCCTTCCCGACCTGATGGCCGAGCTGGCGATCAGCGACGAGGCCAACCGGCGCGGCATCACCGTGCAGGTCGTGCAGCGCCCCGGCGGCGGCATCGTGCGCGGCGTCGCCGTCACGCCGGTCGACGTGTTGCCGCGCGGCGCGACAGTCCTCGACGCCCGCCGTCCCAACCGGACGCCGGTGAGCGTTGATGCGTTTCAGCGCAGCGTCAAGCTGCTGATCGGCGAGCAACCGGCGACCGACGGCACCGCCAAGCTGTTGGCGACCGGCATCAAGGCGATCGACGTCATGTGCCCGCTGCGCGCCGGCGGCACGGTGGCGATCGCGGGCGAGCTGGGCGCCGGCATCACGGTGGTCATGGAAGAACTGGTCCGTCGGCTCAGCGGCGGCAACGAGCGGGTCACGCTGTTCAACTTCGTGCCGCACTGGCTGGATGCGCCTGCCGGCCATTCGATGGCGGAAGCGTTGAAGCAGGAAGGCTACAGCGAGGGCACGGTGGGCGCGGTGCAGAGCTTCTTCCTGCGCGCCGAGGACGGCCCGTGGTCGGCGGAGCGTCTGGCGGCACTATCCTCGGTCGACACGGTCATCCACCTGTCACGGGCGCAAGCCACGGCGGGCATCTATCCCACCGTCGATCCCCTGACCTCGCGCTCGTGCCTGCTGGAGAGCGGTGCTGCCGGCCATCAGCACGTGGCGATTGCGCAGCGTGTACGCGAGGCGATCGCCGCCCTGCGGCAAGCGGGTGATCAGGCGCCAGTGACCGAAGCGGATGCCATCATGCTGCAGCGGGCCCGCAAGGTGGCGCAGTTCTTCGGCCAGCCGTTCTACGTGGCGGAGCCCTATATCAAGCGCTCCGGCACCACGGTCGGCCTGGCAGAAGCGCTGCGCGTGTGCCGCGAGATCCTCGACGGAGATCACGACGACCAGCCCGTGGAGGCGTTCTGGTTCGCCGGCGGCATCGCCGAGATCCGTGGCCGGCCCGATGGATTTACGCCCGCCTGGTGACCGGACGCGTGCCGCTCCGAGGTCGCTTTCCCGAAGAATTGCAGACCGACCGCGTCTTGTGCCTGACCGGTGTATTCCTGCGGAGCCGCAATATAGGCTAAATCCAGTTCCCGACTTTTGTATCGGGGAGATGGCCGATGCGGATCCTGATCTTCGGCGGCGCCGGTTTCGTCGGCCTGGGGATCGCCGAAGCGCTGCTGGCGCGCGGCGACGACGTCACCCTCCTCGATCGTCGCCCACCGCCTGAGGCCGCCCGCCGCGCGCTCGCCGGCCTGCCCGGCCGGCTGTCGGTGCTGGCCGGCAACGTCCGCGACGAAGGCGACGTCCGCTATGCCGTTTCGGACGCGCCTAACGTCGTGATCTACGGCGCCGCCCTGACGGCGGACGCGGCGCGCGAGGCGGCCGAGCCGGACCGCATCCTCGACGTCAACGTCGGCGGCCTGGTGCGCACCCTGCAAGCGGTGTGGGCGGGCGCCGTCCGGCGCACCATCCTGCTGAGTTCCGGCTCCGCCTACGGCGACAGCGCCTTCCTGGCCGGCCCGATCGACGAGACGACCGCGCCGACACCGCGTTCGCTCTATGCCGTCAGCAAGCTGGCCGGCGAGCAGTTTGCCCGGCGGCTGGCCGAACTGGGCTCGCTCGACGTGCGCATCGTGCGGCTGTCGAGCGTGTTCGGCCCGTGGGAGCACGATACCGGCGCGCGCGACACGCTCAGCCCGCCGTACCAGGTGGCGCTCGCCGCGCTGGAGGGGCGGCCCGCCCTGCTGCCGCGGCCATGCGCCCGCGACTTCGTCTACGTCCGCGACGTCGCCGAGAGCGTGCTCGCGCTGATCGACGCGCCGTCGCCGCACTACGACCTGTACAACGTCGGCCCGGGCGCGGCCTGGAGCCTGCTCGACTGGGGCCTGCGTCTCGGCGATGTCGCCCGGCCCGGCTTCGCGTGCCGGGTGTGTAGCGCCGGCGAAACGCCGACCATCAACCTGCATGGCGACCATGACCGCTCGGCGCTGGCGATCGGGCGGCTGACCAACGACCTGCTATATAAGCCGCGCTACGGCTTGACGGCCTCGGCGC
>DATFGV010000173.1:0-8773 GCA_035249115.1 Vineibacter sp. | reverse complement strand
TGTCGTCCTGAGCGAAGCGAAGGACCTTGCGGTGCGTCGTTCGGCTGATGACGTCCGCGTCGACGGGTCGGACCGCGTCGCTCCAGCGACGCACCGGCCCGCAGGGCCGGCTCATGACAATGAGCGCCGCTGGAGCGGCGCGGTCCCAGCCGTCACCAGCAGCGCCGCATATGTCGGCATCGCCGCAAGGTCCTTCGATATGCTCAGGACGACGGTGCGCGCCGGGGGCGCATAGTGAGCGGCGACGCGGCATCTGAATTCGACATCGCCGTCATCGGCGGCGGGCTGGTCGGCTCGGCGATCGCCTGGGGGCTGGCGAGCGTCGGCCAGAGGGTCGCGGTGCTCGACGAAGGCGACATCGCGTTCCGCGCCTCGCGCGGCAATTTCGCGCTGGTCTGGGTGCAGAGCAAAGGGCTGGGCATGCCGGAGTACGCCGGCTGGACGGTGCGCTCGTCGGAGGCCTGGGACGGCTTCGCGGCGACGTTGCGCGAGCAGACCGGGATCGACGTCAGTCACCAGCGGCCCGGCGGCTTGCACCTGGCGCTGAGCGAGGCGGAGCTCGAGCAGCGGGCCGCGACCTTGCGGCGCCTGCACAACCAGCCCGCCATGATCCGCTACGACTGGGAGATCGTCGAGCGCGCCCGCCTGGAGCGGCTGTTGCCGCACATCGGCCCCGAGGTGGTCGGCGCCAGCTACTGCCCGCTCGACGGCCACGTCAACTCGCTGCGCCTGTTCCGGGCCCTGCATGCGGCGATGCAGACACTGGGCGTCGCCTACCTGCCCAACCATGCGGTCGAGTCGATCGAGCACCGCGGCGGCGCCTTCATCCTGCGCGGTGGCGGCCGCGAGGTCCGCAGCGGCAAAGTCATGCTCGCCGCCGGCAACGGCAACGCGCGGCTGGGGCCGATGGTCGGGCTCGACGTGCCGGTGCGGCCGCAACGCGGCCAGATCGTCGTCACCGAACGCACCGCGCCGTTCCTGCACTACCCCGTCGCCACCGTGCGGCAGACCGATGAGGGCGGCGTGATGCTGGGCGACTCGCAGGAAGAGGCCGGCTTCGATCCGACGGTCGGCACCGGCGTGATCTCGGTGATCGCCGAGCGCGCGGTGCGGAAGTTTCCGCTGCTGGCGCGGCTGAACGTGGTGCGCAGCTGGGCCGCGCTGCGGGTGATGACCCGGGACGGCTTTCCGATCTACGATCAGTCGGCGTCCCACCCCGGCGCCTTTGTCGCGACCTGCCACAGCGGCGTGACCCTGGCCGCCAACCACGCGCTGACGTTGGCACCGCTGATCGCCAGGGGCGAGCTGCCGGACGATCTGCTCGGAGTCTTTAGCGCGCGGAGGTTCGATGTTCCGACGGTTGCCTGAGGCGGGCGATGCGACGCTGACCGTCACGGTCGACGGCCGCCCGGTGTCGGCGCGCGACGGCGACTCGGTGGCCGCGACCTTGCTCGCCGCCGGCCTCGATCATTGCCGCACCACGCCGGTGTCGGGCGCGCCGCGCGCGCCGTTCTGCATGATGGGCGTCTGCTTCGACTGCCTGGTGGTGATCGACGGTGTCGGCAACCGCCAGGCCTGCCTGGTGCCGGTCAAGGCCGGCATGGCGATCGAATCCCAACACGGCAAGCGCGAGCTCGAGCGATGAGGGCGGCGATCACCCATACACCTCGCCCCGAAGGGGCGAGGTCGGCTCGCGACAGCGAGCCGGGTGAGGGGGTCGCGCAACAGACGCGATGTGCCGATGGTAGCATCGGTGCGTTGGCACCGCCCCCTCACCCGCCGCACGCTTCGCGCGCGTCGACCTCTCCCCGTTGGGGCGAGGTTGCTTACGGCGTTTTGACCGATGAGTGACCTCGGCGACAGCTACGAGGTCGCCGTGATCGGCGCCGGGCCGGCGGGCATGGCGGCGGCCACCGTGTGCGCCGGCGCCGGACTGGCGACCGTGCTGCTCGACGAGCAGGCAGCGCCCGGTGGCCAGATCTACCGCGCCGTCGGCGAGACGCCGGTGCAACGCGCCGCGATCCTCGGCAACGACTACTGGTATGGCGCGCGCCTGGTGCGGGCGCTGGCCGCCAGCGGCGCGCAGCACGTGCCCGGCGCCACGGTGTGGAGCCTGTCGCGGGCGCGCGAGATCGGCCTGTCGATCGACGGCGCCGCCCGCCTGCTGCAGGCAAGCCGTGTCGTCATCGCCACCGGCGCGCTGGAGCGGCCGTTTCCGATTCCCGGCTGGACCCTGCCCGGCGTGATGACCGTGGGCGCCGGCCAGGTCCTGCTGAAGACCGCGGCGCTGGTGCCGCAAGGCAAGCTCGTGCTGGCCGGCAGCGGCCCGCTGCTCTGGCTGCTGGCCTGGCAGTACCTCAACGCCGGCGTGTCGCTCGAGGCCATCCTCGACACCACACCGCGCGCCAACCGCCGCCGCGCCTTGCCGTACGCCGCCGCCTTCCTGTTGTCGCCCTACTGGCGCAAGGGCCTGCGCCTGCTGTGGTCGGTGCGCCGGCGCGCGACGGTGATCGGCGACGTCACGGCGCTGCGCGCCGAGGGCGCCGGCAAGCTGCAGGAGGTGGTCTATCGCGCCGGCGATGGCGCCGAGACGCGCCTGCCGGCCGACACCTTGCTGCTGCACCAGGGCGTGGTGCCCAACGTCAACCTGGCGATGTCGCTGGGCATCGAGCACCGCTGGGACGACGAGCAGCTGTGCTTCGTGCCGCAGATCGACGGTTATGGCGGCACGTCGGTCGACGGCGTCGCGATCGCCGGCGACGGTGCCGGCATCGCTGGCGCTTGGGCGGCCGAGGAACGCGGCCGGTTGGCGGCGCTGGCGGCGATCCGGGCGCTCAAGCCCGACGCCGCGCGCGACCGCCTGCCGGACGAGTCGCGCTTGCGCTATGCGCTGGCGCAGGTCGAGCGCGGCCGGCTGTTCCTTGATGCGCTCTACCGGCCGGCCGATGCTTTCCGCCTGCCGCAGGGCGACACCCTGGCGTGCCGCTGCGAGGAGATCAGCGCGCAGCAGATCATCGACACGGTGAAACTGGGATGCACCGGTCCCAACCAGATGAAGGCGTTCCTGCGCTGCGGCATGGGGCCGTGCCAGGGCCGGCTGTGCGGCCTGACCGTCACCGAGCTGATCGCGCAGGCGCGCGGCGTGCCGCCCGGCGAGGTCGGCCACTACCGCGTGCGCCCGCCGATCAAACCGATCACCCTGGCCGAGCTGGCCGGCCTGCCCAAGGACGCGGCGGCGACCAAAGCCGTCGTGCGCGGCTGAGAGCCTGACTGGACATGGATATGGTGAGAAGAATGGCTTGCAACGCTCCAGTCGCCTTCATGGTGAGCCTGTCGAACCATGAAGGCCTCGCACGACCAGCGGTGCGGCGCTTCACGGTTCGACAAGCTCACCATGAAGCGATCCCCGCGCTTTCACTCAGGCTCTGAGCGTGGCCACGGCCGACGTCATCGTGATCGGCGGCGGCCTGCACGGCTGCTCGACGGCGCTGCACCTGGCGCGGCGCGGCGCCAAGCCGCTGGTGATCGAGAAGGACTACGTCGGCCGGCATGCCTCGGGGGTCAATGCCGGCGGCGTGCGCCGCCTGGGACGCCACGTCGCCGAGATCCCGCTGTCGGTCGCCTCGATGGAGCTGTGGCACACCGTCCGCGATCTGGTCGACGACGACTGCGGCTTCGAAAGCCATGGCCAGGTCAAGGTCGCCGAGTCCGAGGACGAGCTCGACGGCTTGCGCCGCCGCGTCGAGGAGGTACGTACGCTCGGCTTCACGCACGAGGAGCTGGTCGGAACCGACGAGCTGCGCGCCCTGGTGCCGGCGATCGCCGATCATTGCCTGGGCGCCATCGTCTGCCGGCGCGACGGCGCGGCGCTGCCGTTCCGCACCACCCAGGCCTTCAGGCGCAAGGCCGAGGCGCTGGGCGCAAGCTTCCTCGAGAATACGCGGGTCACCGGCCTGCGGCGCGAGTCCGGGTGCTGGATCGTCACGACCGGCGACGGCGCGCACGAGGCGCCGGACATCGTCAACGCCGCTGGCGCCTGGGCCGCCGAGGTCGCCGGTTGGCTGGGCGAGCCGGTGCCGCTGGAGGTCACCGCGCCAATGCTGATGATCAGCGCGCCGATGGCGCCGTTCCTGAAGCCGGTGGTCGGCGCCACCGGCCGGCCGCTGTCGTTCAAGCAATTCGGCAACGGCACGGTGCTGATCGGCGGCGGCCATCGCGGCCGACCCGATCCGGCGACCAACTGGACCGACCTCAATTTCGCGGCGCTGGCGATCAGCGCCCGCACCGTCCGGGACCTGTTCCCGGTGATGCGCGGCGCGCAGATCGTGCGCGCCTGGGCCGGCATCGAGGCCCGCATGCCGGACGACATCCCCGTGATCGGCCCCAGCCGTACCAGCGAGCGCGCCTGGCACGCCTTCGGTTTTTCCAGCCACGGCTTCCAGCTCGGCCCGATCGTCGGCGCCATCATCGCCGAGCTGATCACCACCGGCCGCACCAACCTGCCGATCGCGCCGTTCGACATCGCACGGTTCGCGGCACCGGCGGGCTGACCTTCTCCCCGCGCAGGCGGGGAGAAGGTGTGATCGACGAAGGTCCGCTAAAGCAGGTTCCGACCGTACGGAACCGATCATCCTGGGAGCGCGGGCCTCCGGCCCGCTCATGAGCGGGCGAGACGCCCGCGCTCCCAGGTTCCAGTCGATCGGCACACGCTCTAGCGTGACGCGCTGGCGTTGAGGGCGAAGACCTCGACGCTGCTTTCGCGGCCGCGGACCTGCACGGTGCCCACCGGCGCGGCGTCGGGGCAGTCGGACCGCGCCGCAGCGAAAGTGGCGCCGCAGATCAGGCAGTCGGTCTCGAGCTCCTTGTTCATCCGTTCCAGCCGCTGCGCCAGGTTCACGGTGTCGCCGTAGACCGTGTAGGTCTGGCGCGTCGCGCCGCCGACCGTGCCGGCGGCGACCGGCCCGCTGGCGATGCCGATGCGCAACCGCAGGCGATGGCCATCGAACGCCTGCGCCGAGACCAGCGATTGCAGCTCGCGCGCCGCTTCCACCGCCCGCGCCGGATATCCGTCGACCGGCAACGGCGCGTTGAAGGCGGCAATCAGGGCGTCGCCGACATGGTTGACCACGATGCCGCCCTGCGCCTCGACCCTCGCCGTCGCGGCGCTGAAAAAGCTGTTGAGCAGGCTGATCACTTTCGGCGCCGGCAGGTGTTCGGAAAGGCTGGTGAAGCCTTCGATATCGGCGAACAGCACGCTCGCCTCGCGCAGCTGCGGCGCGAGGCGTCCGGCGTCGACCAGCTGCTCCGCCACCTGCGCCGGCACGTAGCGGCCGAGCAGCTGCTGCACCCGGCTGCGCTTGGCCTCGACCGCGGCGTGCGCCCGCACCACGTTGCGCGCCCGATGCACCGCCAGCGCCGCGACGCAGGTGATCAGCGCGATCACCAGGCCGACGTTGACCCGGGCGGGGATGCCGAGGAAGTCGGGACTGAGCACGACGGCGAGGAAGTCGTCGCGCGAGGGTCCCAGCGGCAGGTCGCCGGTGCTGACGACACGGTCCATGCCAACCAGGATCCAGGTCGTGGCGGCGGCCAGACCGACCACGGCGCAGAAACCGGTCCACAGGACCAGCGCCGGCGACAGCGCCAGCACCGAGACCGCCACGACGACGAAGTAGTACTCCTCGCGGCGGCTGACCAGAAAGACCAGGTTCTGCGGAACGTCGCCGCCGCTGCTGAGCGGCGCGAACGCCAGCATGAAGCTGATCGCCGCCACGTCGATGGTGAAGAAGGCGTAGCGCCCGGCGCGCTCATGGCGCCGGCCGATCAGCGCCAGCGACGCCATGCCGATCGCGGCGATCGCCAGGATGGCGCCCGCGACGTAGAGATTGTTCGGGTAGCGCATGACCGACAGGTAGAAGGCGGCGATCGCGACCAGCGCGCAGGTCCGGCCGACCACGGCCAGCCGGAACCCGTTGCGTTCGGCGTCGGCGAGCGCGGCCTCTACGGCGGAAGACTCGGGCACGTGCTGACTATCTGCCGTACTGCTCGTCGCTGACCTTTTCCATCCAGTCGACGACCTTGCCATCGAGATGTTCCTGGATAGCGATATGGGTCATGCCGGTGGTCGGCGCGGCGCCGTGCCAATGCTTGACGCCAGGCGGGATCCAGACCACGTCGCCCGGCCGGATGTCCTGGACCGGACCGCCCCAACGCTGCACCCGGCCGACGCCGGCTGTCACGATGAGAATCTGGCCGACCGGATGGGTATGCCAGGCGCTGCGCGCGCCCGGCTCGAAGGTGACGCTGGCGCCGCGGGCGCGTCCCGGCGCCTCCATCTGGAACAGCGGATCGACGCGAACGGCGCCGGTGAAGGTTTCCGCCGGCCCTTTGCCGGACGGCTGCGCGCCGGCGCGCTGGATCTGCAGCCCTTGCGACGCAGGCGCGCCCGTCTGCGCCACCGCGGAGCCGATCAGGATGGCCGACACCATCGTCGCAGCGGCCGCGATGTCCCACACCTTGATCATGCCTGACCTCCAACGAATGTCTTGGCAGTGGCCCCAGCCGACCCGTCGCCGCAAGCCTTCATGGTGAGCCTGTCGAACCATGAAGGCTTTCGCACCGACGCTGGTGCGGCGCTTCATGGTTCGACAGGCTCACCATGAAGGGGGCGGGGTCGACGGCTGGCGGCATCAGAAACTCGGGTACTGGTCGGCGCCGACCTTTTCCATCCACGTGACGTTGCGGCCGTCGAGCGCCTCCTGGATGGCGAAATGGGTCATCGACGTGGTCGCCTTGGCGCCGTGCCAGTGCTTCTCGCCGGGCGCGGTCCACACCACGTCGCCCGGCTTGATCTCCTCGACCGGACCGCCCCAGACCTGCACCCAGCCGCAACCCGCCGTGACGATGAGCGTCTGGCCCAGCGGATGCGTGTGCCAGGCGGTATGGGCGCCAGGCTCGAAGGTGACGCAGGCGCCGTTGACCCGCGAGGGGTCGCGCGCCGTGAACAGCGGATCGATGCGCACCGTGCCGGTGAACCAGTCGGCCGGGCCCTTGCCCGACGGCTGCGAACCGTTGCGTCGGATTTCCATGCTGTCCCTCCTCAGCGCGGCTCCAGCCGCAAGGTCGTTGGCAGGGTGTCGACTTGCACCATCGCCTGGGCGTACGGGCTGCGTGCGTACTTTTTCAGGAACGCGCCGCTGACGCGTTCGATCGCGGCCGGATCGTTGGCCGGGACCGCCTGCACCGCAAGCTCGCGGCCATTGAATTCAAGCGTCGCGGACCCGCCGGTCGCGAGGTCGCGGTACCACCGCCCCTTGGCGCCGCGGAACGAGCGCACGAAGACCTCGCCATTGTCCACCACCACCCAGATCACCACCGCCGTCTTGGGGTGCTTGCCGGTGCGGATGTCGAACTCCTGCACCTTGTCCAGGTCGCGCAAGGTGGCCGCATCGAAAGTCGTCATGCCGCCCTCCTCCGGCGCGTTTCCGTCGCGACGCGTCTTA
Organism: Vineibacter sp.; assembly: GCA_035249115.1. GTDB lineage: Bacteria > Pseudomonadota > Alphaproteobacteria > Reyranellales > Reyranellaceae > Vineibacter. Next base: position 1,271 of record DATFGV010000173.1, on the reverse strand, counting down.
TACCAACTGACGTTGGTGTTGACCGCTTCATGGTGAGCTTTGTCGAACCATGAAGCACCACACGACGGTCGGTGCGAGAGCCTTCATGGTTCGACAAAGCTCACCAAGAAGGCTTGCGGCGACGAGTCATGCGAAAGGTCAGTTGGTGTTACCCGTTGCGCGTCGCCAGATGACAATTTAGCCGACGCGCCGCCTGCGATTAGCCGCCATAATCGACATGAACCTATGAGCAGGCGCGATAAATGCAGCGCAGCAACCTGAACGACCTGCTGGCTTTCCTCGCCGTCGCCCGCGAGCGAAGCTTCACCCGGGGTGCCGCCAAGCTGGGGGTCTCCCAGTCGGCGCTCAGCCACACCATCCGCGAGCTCGAAGCCCGGCTCGGCATTCGGCTGCTGACGCGCACCACAAGGAGTGTCGCGCCGACCGAAGCGGGCGAGCGCCTGCTGCAGGGCGTCGGCCCGCGGCTCGAGGAGATCGAGGCCGAGCTTGGATCCCTGAGCGAGCTGCGCGAGAAGCCCGCCGGCACCATCCGCATCACCGCCACCGAGTATGTCGCGGAGTCGATCCTCTGGCCGAAGCTGGCCAAGTTCCTGCGCGACTATCCCGACATCAAGGTCGAGGTCGTCGTCGACTATGGCCTGACCGACATCGTCGCCCAGCGCTACGACGCGGGAGTCCGGCACGGCGAGCAGGTGGCCAAGGACATGATCGCCGTGCGCATCGGGCCGGACATGCGCATGGCGGTGGTTGGCGCGCCATCCTGTTTCAGGACGCGGCCGGCGCCGACCCGGCCGCAGGAGCTGATCGGTCACAACTGCATCAATCTGCGCCTGCCCACCCATGGCGGGTTGTACGCCTGGGAGTTTGAGAAAGGCGGCCGCGAGCTGAAGGTGCGTGTCGAAGGCCAGGTCGCGTGCAACGGCTCATCGCAGATGCTGCACGCGGCACTGGCGGGGCTGGGCCTGGCCTACCTGCCTGAAGACCTGGTCCAGCCGTATCTCGCCAAGGGGCGGCTGAAGCGGGTGCTGGAAGACTGGTGCCCGCCGTTCTCGGGCTACCATCTTTACTACCCGAGCCGCCGGCAGTCCTCGGCGGCGTTCGCGCTGTTCGTCGACGCGCTGCGCTACCGCGGGCCTGCGGCGCGGTCTCCATCCGGTCGCGCGTGACGACGACGTTCGGGACGACGTTGGCACGTGGCCAAGAGTGTCGATGGCCCCGCGCCTCATTTGGGGCGCTTCTCGAAGACCTCCTTGGCGACCGGCAGGGCTGAA
>DATFGV010000172.1:0-5730 GCA_035249115.1 Vineibacter sp. | reverse complement strand
GGCGATCAGGCCGGCCAGCGGTAGCGCCAGCAACGGCGGCACGCCGGCGTGCATGGCAAGCGCAAACAGTGCGTAGCCGCCGATGCCGACATAGGCCTGCTGGCCGATCGACACCAGGCCGGCATAGCCTGCCATCAGGTTCCACATCTGGGCCAGGGCCAGGAAGTACGCCATCTCGACGATCAGGCGCATGTCGGCACGGCCGGCCCAGAACGGCACGCTGGCCAGACCGCACAGCGCCAGGACCGCGACCACCAGGCCGGCCTGGCTGGCCCGCGTGGTGCGTTGCACCCTGTGGTTCGATTGCGCCGCCATCGGCCTCAATCCACCGCGCGGGGGAAGAGGCCGCGGGGCCGCAACACCAGCACCAACAGGAAGGCGATGTGGCCGGCCAGCAGTTGCCACGCAGGGTCGAGCTTGGCGCCGACGCTTTGCGCAACGCCGAGGATGACGCCGCCGGCCAGGGTGCCCCACAGGCTGCCCAGGCCGCCGATGATCACCGCCTCGAAAGCGAAGATCAGGCGCGCCGGACCAATGGAGGGGTCGAAATTGGTGCGCACCGCGAGCAGAACCGCCGCCACCGAGACGACCGCCAGCGCGAGCGCCATGGCGAGCGCGAAGAGATGTCGATTGTCGACGCCATAGAGCCGCGCCGCCTCGGCATCGTCGGATACCGCCCGGAAGGCGCGGCCCAGCCGGGTGCGATAAAGCAACACCTGCAAGCCGGCGATCACCGCGACCGCGGTCAGGAAGATCGTCAGCGGAAACCAGCCGATCGCGAGTTCGGGACCGAGGCGCAGGCTGGCAGTCTCGAAGGCGCCCGCCTGCAGTTTGCGACTGTCAGCCGAGAAACCCTCCAGCAGCGCGTTCTGGATGACGATCGACAGGCCGAAGGTGACCAGCAGCGGCGGCAGGATGCCGCGGTCAAGCGTCAGGTTCAGCAGTCCGCGCTGCAGTCCGTATCCGATCGCGAACATCAGCGGCACGACCACCAGCAGGCTTTCGATCGGCCCGATGCCGGTGGCCTGCACGACCACCAGCGCAATGTAGGCGGCGAGCACGATGAGATCGCCATGGGCGATGTTGACCAGGCGCATGATGCCGAAGATCAGGCTGAGGCCGGCGGCGAACAGGGCGTAGAGGCCGCCCAGCAGCGCACCCTGCAGCAGCGTGTCGAGCGCGGCGATCACGGCCTACATTCCGAAATAGGCCGCACGGATCTGCTCGCGCGATAGCGCGGCGGGCGCGCCGCTCAGGGTCACACGGCCTTCCATGAAGCAATAGACGCGGTCGGCTACTTGCAGCGCCTGGTTGATGTCCTGCTCGACGACGACAATGGCCGTGCCCTCGGCGCGTATCATCGGCAGCGACGCGTAGAGCTCGCGGATGATGATCGGCGCCAGCCCGAGCGAGACCTCGTCGCAGAGCAGGATCTCGGGATTGGTCATCAGCGCCCGGCCGATCGCGGCCATCTGCTGCTGGCCGCCGGACAGGGCGGCGGGCGGCATGCGCCGCCGATCGGCCAGAACCGGGAACAGCCGATACACCCGCTCGAGCGACCAAGGCCCCTTGCGGCCGACATCGGCACCCATTTGCAGGTTTTCTTCAACCGTGAGCGACCCGAACAGGCGGCGACCCTCCGGCACAAGGGCAATGCCGCGCGCCACGATCCGGTTGGCTGGCATGCCGCCGATTGGCTGGTCACGATGCCGTACCAGGCGCGGTTCGGTGGCCAGCAGGCCGCAGATCGTGCGCAGGCAGGTCGACTTGCCGGCACCGTTGGCCCCGATGATGGCGACGGTCTCGCCTGCGTCGATCGCGATATCGACACCAAACAGGGCCTGGAAATCGCCATAGAAGGCGGTGAGGCCGCTGGTCGCCAGCAGAGCCGCCATCACGCCACGCCCTCGTCGATCCCCATATACACCGACTGGACGCGGGCATCGTTCATCACCGTCCGCGGATCGCCCTCGGCCAGCAGGCGGCCGAAATTGATCACCATCAGGCGACTGACGGTGGCGAGCAGCGCGTGCACGACATGCTCGATCCAGATCAGCGACACGCCCGAGCCGTGGATGGTCCTGATCGTCGCGACCAGCTCGTGGCATTCGCCTTCCGTCAACCCGCCGGCGATTTCGTCCAGCAACAGCACTTTCGGTCCGATCGAGAGCGCGCGCGCCAGCTCAAGCCGCTTGCGCTCGAGCAACGTAAGCGACCCGGCCAGACGGTTTGCCTTGTCCAGAAGGCAGGCGGTTTCCAGCACGGCGAAGCAGGACTCGTAGCACTGTCGCTCCGGCCGGCCGCCGCCAAACGTGGCACCGACCAGTACGTTCTCGAACACGGTCATGCCGCCGAAGGGTTGCGGAATCTGATGCGAGCGACCGATGCCCAGGCGCGAGCGCGCATGTGGCGCCAGACGCGTGACGTCTTGCGTGCCAAACAGGATGTGGCCGGCGTCGGGCGCCAGGGCGCCAGTGATGAGGTTGAACATCGTGCTCTTGCCGGCGCCGTTGGGACCGATCACGCCCAACGCCTCGCCCGGCGCCAGGCTCATCGACAGGTCGTCGATCACCTTCAACGCGCCGAACGACTTTGATACACGCTCAAGGTGGACAGTCATGGCTCATGATCCTCCCCAGCGGAGCTGGGGAGGTACCCCGAAGGGGCGGAGGGGAGCCATCGTGGTCTCTGAAACAGAGTCCCTGTAGTCGAGACCACGTCCGCTCCCCCTCCGGCCTTCGGCCAGCTCCCCCAACTTCGTTGAGGGAGGGAACCTTCACCCGATCGGCTCCATCTTTCCCGCCATCGGAATCTGCGGCGCCGTCTTGTTGTCGGTGATCACGAGGTCGTACTTGAAGGCGCCGCCGCGGCGCCATTGGCCACCGACCAGCGGCGTCTTGGCGACGTTCTTGACCGGTCCCGCGCCCCAGGCGATCGGCCCGACGATGGTGTCGAGCTTGGTCTTGGCGATGGCGTCCAGCACGCTGGCGCGCTCGCCGGCACCCTTGGAACGCTTCAGCACGTCGACCGCCACCTCGAACAGCGCGTGCACGAAGCCGATCGGCTGGGTCCACTGCTTCTTGGTCGCTTGCGTGTAGCCGTCACCCAACTGCTTGGCGCTGGCGCCGGCCAGGGACGACTTGAAGGGATGGCTCGGCGTCCACCACACCTCGGTCGAAAGATTGTGCCCGGCGTTGCCCAGCCCTTCGAGGACAACGGGGAACAGCAGCGCCTTGCCGATCGACACGGCCTTGGGTTTGAAGCCCTGCTGCTGCGCCTGGTTCCAGAACGTCGTCAGATCGGGCGGGATCACCACACCGGTGACGATCTCGACATTGGCCGATTTGAAGGCGGAGATCTGCGCCGAGAAATTGTCGTTGAGGTTCTGGAAGCGCCCGGGATCGGTCAGCTTGTAGCCGAGCTTGGTAAGCACCGGCGGGAAGCCGCGCTCCTTGTCGCCCCAGGCGTTGCCGTCGCCGTCATTGGGGAACAGGCCGCCGACCGACTTGTTGGTCGCCACCTGGCCCCACATGTTGGTGAAGACGGCGATGACGTCCTCGAGGCCCCAGAAGAAATGGTAGGTGTACTTGAAGCCGGTGTCCGGCTTTCCACCGCGGGCGAAGAACCAGGGTTGCCACGGCGCCACCGACGAGACGCACGGCACCTCGTTGACCTCGCACTGATCGCACACCGGGTTGGTCGTTTCCGGCGTCGATGCCACCAACATCAGGTCGACCTTGTCCTTCAGGATCAGGTCGCTGGCCACTTCGGCGGCGCGGTTGGGATTGGACTGGCTGTCCTTGAGGATGATGTCGATCCCCTGGTTGCCGGCGCCGATCTTCAGGCCCGCCTTGGTCGCTTCGCGCACGCCGGAAATCACGAAGTTGTCGGCCTCGGCGAACGGCGCCAGCGGCCCGGTCTGCGGGCTGACATAGCCGACTTTGATGCGCTTGGCTTGGGCGATCGCCGGCGCGCCGATGGCACTGGCGGCGAGCGCGCCGGCGGCGCCCAACAGCGTCTTGCGGCGGTTCACGCGAATGGCTGTTCCCGACATGGTCCCCTCCTCGAGTGTTTTTCTCGGAACACAAAAAGCGGTCCCGCGTTGGCATTGCTCTGTCGCTGGCAGGATGACGGCGTGATCGACGCGGCGCCTACCGGGATGAAGCAACCGTCGCTCATCGCGGATACCAAGGCGGGATGCGGGCGTCGACATTGACCCAGATGGACTTGGCGTCGGTGTAGTCGTGCATCGCCTCGAAGCCCATCTCGCGGCCGTAGCCCGAGGACTTGACGCCGCCGAACGGCGAGCCGGGATTGACCCGCTTGTAGGAGTTGATCCACACCATACCCGCCTGCATCGCGCCGGCGACGCGGTGGGCGCGCTGCAAGTTGCGCGTCCACAGGCCGCCGCCCAGGCCGTAGTCGGTGGCGTTGGCGATACGGATCACCTCGTCCTCGTCTTTGAAGCGCGTGACGCTGACAAAGGGCCCGAACACCTCTTCCATGCAGATGCGATCCTGCGGTTGGGCGGTCACGATCGTGGGCTTGATGTAGTAGCCCTTGGCCAGGGCGGAATCGGCCGGTGCCTCGCCACCGGTCAGGACTTCGCTGCCAGCCTGATGCGCAATCTTGCAATAGCCCAGCACGCGGTCGCGATGACCGGCCGAGGTCAGCGGCCCCATTTCCGTCGCCGGGTCGAGCGGAGCGCCGAGCCGGATCGACCGGGCAAGTTTCACGAACCCGTCGAGGAACTCGTCGGCGATCTTGTCCTGCAGCAGGAGCCGCGAGCCCGCGATACAGGCTTGCCCTTGATTGTGGAAGATTGCGAATGCCGATCCACCGATCGCGGCTTTCAGGTCGGCGTCGTCGAACACGATGTTGGCGCCTTTGCCGCCCAGCTCGAGCTGCACGCGCTTGAGGTTGCCGGCCGAGGCCTCGACGATCTTGCGGCCGGTGGCGGTCGAGCCAGTGAAGGCGATCTTGGCGACGCCGGGGTGTTCCGCGAGGCACTGGCCGGCGGTGGCGCCGTAACCGGGGACGATGTTCACCACGCCCTCCGGGAAGCCGACCTCTGCCATCAACTCGGCGATGCGCAGGCTCGACAAGGGCGTCAGCTCGGCCGGCTTCAGAACAACCGTATTCCCCGCCGCCAATGCCGGTCCCATCTTCCAGCTGGTGAACATCAGCGGGAAATTCCACGGCACGATCTGGCCGACCACGCCCAGCGGTTCGCGCAGTACGTAGTTCAGGAACCCGGCCTCGACCGGGACCACCGAACCCTGGAGCTTGTCGGCCATGCCGCCGAAATAGCGAAACGTGACGGCCGTGCGCGGCACATCGAGCAGGCGCGCGTCCTTCAGCGGGTGGCCTGTGTCGATTGCTTCCAGCCGCGCCAGCTCTTCGGCGTTCTCCTCGATCTTGTCGGCCAGCTTCAGCAGCAGCCGGCCGCGGTCCGCCGCCGGCATGTCGCGCCAGGCCGGGAAGGCCTTTTGCGCCGCTGCGACGGCGAGGTCGATATCGGCCACCTTGGCCTCGGCCACCTCGGCAATGATCGAGCCGTCGTGCGGGTTCAGCGTGGCAAACGTCGCGCCGTCGCGCGCCGACACGAAATCGCCGCCAATGAAGAGCTTGGTCTGGTAACCCATCTCGACTCCCGCAGGGCTACGCTGGGGGCGCGCCACTCCAGTGGCGCGTCTTCTTTGGTTGCCGCGCATGACGCGCCACTGGAGT
>DATFGV010000171.1:0-7937 GCA_035249115.1 Vineibacter sp. | reverse complement strand
CGGCAGGGGTTCGGTCGTGGTGGGCACGGGAACCTCCGGCGGTGATTCGTGGTTCTTCAATAACGCGACCCGTGCATGCGGCTGCGCCGGCGCGTCGACCAGAGAGATTTCGCTGAGTTCAAACTCGACCATGCGATTGCGTTTCATGCGGCGACCTCCTGGTCGCGGATGCGGCGACCACCGATCGAAAACCCGGTGAACTCGCCGCTCTTGAACTTGTCGATGACGTCCCGGCCGGGCTTCACGGCGACCATCAAGCCGGTCTGGCGCGTGGCAATGCCCATGGCCTTGGCAATGTCACCGGTCATGGGCCAGCAAAACACGACGCTGCCGACCGACTCGCCCTGGTGCATGACCTTGGCGGCGCGACTGTGCTGCATGAAGTCGGCGGCAGCCTTGAGCATGGCGTCCTCGGTCACATTGTCGCCCTGCAGGTCGAAGTGGTCCTCGCCGTCGATCTTCGACACCAGTGCCCAGCCGAACACCAGGCCGAGGCTGGCGTCGTACTTGAACAACGAAGCCTTCGCGAATGTGTCGGACGGCGGATCGCGCATGCGGTCGCGGCGCCGCTCGACCAGCGTGCGGGTGCCGTCGTCGGCAAGGCTTGGCATGGCTGCTCCCCCTCAGGTGACGGTCGCGGCGATCTTGGCGCGCAAGCCGATCAGCTGCAGCCGCCACAGCTTTGCGTTCCGATGGTCACCCGCCTTCTCGAAACGGTCGACTGCACGCGCGATGTTGGCGCGCTGCTCTTCAAAGTTCCGTTCAATGATCGCCGTCCGGCGCTTCTCGCGCTCCGGGTCGGGCGGCATGGTCATCATCGCAAGCTGGCGTTCGGCCACGACCTTCATTCGTTGAAGCTCGTTCGCCTCGCTGGTCAACTCGGTGTACTCGTAGTCGTGTTCTTGGAGCTGTTTCCGCCGCGCCTCGATCTGCGGCAACCGGCTGACGATGTCGGTCAGCTGCTCGCGTAGTTCCACGACGGCGGCCGGCCCGCTGGGCGCGGCACTCGTCGTGACTGGCTCGCTGGCCGTCTTCGCTCTTAAGCGGATCATCGCGGCTCATCCTCCTCGGGTTCGGCCTGGGCGTCGGCGGCGGACGCGAGCTGCCGATACCTTCGGTATTGCTCAGCCGACAGCCGGCCGCGAGCCTGCTTGTCGAAGTCAGCGAGCGCTTCGGCGCCGAGGCTGGCCGCATAACTTCGGCCCCCCATGGCCTGTTCCGCGGTCGCGGTCATATCGATCTCGACCGTGGCATTGCCTGGGATCTGGACGTGCCGCAAACTGGTCGCGTCGTCGGCCTGCCGCTTGCGGATGCGTTGTTCGATCATGTCTAACTCCGTCGCGCTCTTGCCTTCGATCAGGCGTCGGAACTCAGCAAGCGGTGTGACGTCGCGCATCCGGCGCGAGGTGCCCAGGCACTCCCAAACACGTCGAAGCGCGTTCACGGTGCGCTGATACAGTTCAAGATCCGCTGCCGTCGCAGTGCCGTCGTTGCCAGCCCATTTCGCTTCCAACAACTCAGCCTGCAGCGTGAGCATGCTCGCGCGGTCGGCCAGCACCCGTTCGGGATGGGTGAGGTCGGTGCCCATGTGCTGTTCGGCCAGAGAACGCAAATCGACTAGCCGACGCATCCAGCCCGACCGGCGATCGACGTCGGCCAGCACGTCGACCGAGCCGTTGGTCAACGCGCTTCGAAGCTTTGTCGCCGAAAGATCGAATCGGCGTCGGCCGTTGGATCGACCCGGTGTCGATTTTGCTGCCAGTGGTGACGGGCTCCGGTCCATGCCTGTGATTACATACCAGTCACATTACTTAGCGCAAGATAGTAACTAATGCCGATTCTATCGCATCTTCTTGCTGCTAACCGTCAGATATACTCTCAAATGTTTAGGCATTCCGGCGCGCGAGTGGTGCCGATCGGCGGCACAGCCACCAGCCAACTTTTACTGTGCGGGAGCGGCTTTGGCTGGCGGGTTCCGGATTTTCTACCTGTCAATGGTAGGCACATGTCGCGGTGCCGTCGCGGCCCAGGCCACGAAGTCAGCAGTGCTGCCGCCACCTTCGCGCACGAACTCGCCGAACGCAGCGGCGCAGCCCGGGCAGCTGTCCAGTACTCCGCGCACCCTTGCTGCCTGTGCCTCGAAGCAACCACGTGCCGCATCGAGCCGCTCCAGTTCGCGGATCAGCGTACCGGGATCGTCGCGCGGTCTGGACGGCCGGTCGCCGCGCCGGGGCGGCTTCCTTTGCGGACTGGCGCCGGCGCTCGCCTGCCGGTCGGGGTCGCGCCGGGGTGGCTGCACGCGCGGAAGTTTCGGCAAGAACCCCATGGCCTTCCTCCTCCTGTTTGTGCCGGAGCGGCACCCCGCAAAAAAGCTCCTGCGCCGGGTAGCGTACCGGGTCAGGAAACAGGCTTTTTGCGGACCTTTCCGGGCGCTGGCTAGGTCCGCAAAAAATCCTTTCCCTCTATCTCCCCCTATTTTTGCGTGCTACTGCTTCCGTAGCACGCAAATAATCCTTAGGTAAGGGAGATCAGGGTATCTCGCGAGCCTTTAGCATTGCCCGGCGCCTCAGCCCGCGGCAGGCGGCGGCGAACCCCAGAACCACTCTTTTCCGCGCGGACGTGCCGTGATCCCGCACTCCTTCTTCGCGGCTTCCAGTGTCCGCTGGCCGATGTGCTCTTGCTTCGCTCGGGACATGATCGTGCGGCGCGGCAACTCGCCGTCCTGCAGCCAGCCCCGCAGCAGTTCCTTGGCGCGCTCCAGCTTGCGGGGGCGACCTTTCTGCCCGGCTTCCGGCCGGCGCTTGACCATGGCGTCGACCTCGTCCTCGTCGAGCCGGAACATCTCCTCTTCGGACTCCCATTCGAGCTGCCACCAGCCATAGGCCGGCTTCGGTCGGAAGCCGACAACGTTCTCCTCACCAGGATCGGCGTAGTTGCCTATCAAGTTGATCAGCAACCGCCGGCCCGGCGCCTCCGGATCGTCGATCACGACGTTGACCGAGCGCGCCACATTGACAACAGCGACCGATCCAATGATCCGGTCGCGCACGCGCGCCTCCTCGTTCTTGTTCCAGTGGGTGCTGACGATGATCATCACCTGCAGCCTGTCGGCCAGCAGCGCCAGCCGGTCCAGCAGCTCACGCATGCCGGCGTCCTGATTGGCCTTGGTGGCGTCGACGAACGAGTTCACCGGCTCAATGGCGATTAGGCCGACCGGTTTGCCGACGTCGTTGTACTGCCGGACAATGCTTTCCAGCCTGGCCGGTTCCTGTGGCGTCAGCTTGTCGGGTAGCGCGCTACCGACGGTACCGTCGGCGGCGCGTTTCGCCTGGGCGACAAGACGGGATGGGTCGCCCCCTGCCGCCTGCATGAGGCCAATGAGAACGCCCGCCGCGCCGGACTCTTTGGAGAGGTAAAGGGTGTATAGCGGCTCCTCTGCCTGGCTCAGGTTGCTGGCGATATCGATGATGATCGAAGTCTTGTTCAGGCCCTTCTTGGCCGAGAGAACCGACAGCATGCTGTTGGGGAAGAACGGCCGCCAGAAGAATGACAGCTCGGTGTGGCTGAACTCAGTGATCGGGATCAGCTCCATATCGCCGGGTGTGTCACGGCCCGCCAACGCCTCCTGCATCATCTGCTCGACGTCGGCGAGGATGTCAGGGCCGCCGGCCATGAACCGGTCGGCCATCTTGTACAGCGACGCCTTGATCGTTTGTTCGCGATGGAAGGCGGCAAGCTTGTCGACCGCGTACTGCGCATTGAAGTTCGGGCTGGCGTGTAGTTCGCACATGGCGACGATGGTCTGGTGATGGACTTTCGCCTTGCGGTTCTGCACTCCGTCATTGTTCGGGCTGTTCTCGACCAGGTCGAACAGATGCGCGCCGCCCGGTGGCTTGTTGTACTGCCGCCAGTATTCGACGACGCGCTCGGCGATTTCCCGGTAGTCGCCCTCAAACAGGCCCGGTTCCACGCGGTCGACAAGCACGCGGCCAGCCTCTTCGTCGAAGGCGAGCGCGGTCAGTATGTTCTGCTGCAGGGTGGCGTTGTAGAAGTACGGGTTTGTTGTCATTTCGTGTTCTCTCCATTCTCGCCGCTCACGACGATGGATTCTTCCATTGGGTTGCTTCGCACGGCCGCGATCCTGCGCCGCGCGACCTCGACGTACTTCCGGACGATGTCGATGCCGATGAAGCGCCGCCCCGCCTTCAGCGCCGCAATGGCGCTGCTGCCCGAGCCCAAGAAAGGGTCGAGCACTGTGTCACCAGGATTCGACCACGTGACGATGTGACCGAACGCGAGCTGCACCGGGAACGGCGCAGGGTGACCGTGGCCGCTACGGTCCGGCGGGCACTCCCAGATGCTTGACCGCATGCCGACTTTGGCAACAAGGCGTGGGGTGGCGGTCGACCGAGCGTATGTCGCGTCAGGCCGTCGGATCTTCGTTGGAGTGACCAGCTTGCCGGCGGCGCGGTTGGGCTTGTCGCGGATCGGGTTGAAGGTCTTCGGCTTGTCCTTGCTCAGCACGAACATGTACTCGTGCGCTGGCCAGTACCTGACCGCGCTGTGACCGAGGGCGTTCGTTCCCCATCGTTGCTGGCTCCAGATAATCGTCTGATGCAACCGGAAGCCCGCTTCGTTCTTGAAGTAGAGCGCATGGTTGAAACTGGTGCCGCTCTCCTCGCCGTTCTCGGTCTGGTCGCCGACGATCCACACCACGACGCCGCCCGGCTTGGTCACGCGATACAGTTGGTGCGCCACCTGCCAGAATTCCTCCGGTTCGAATCGATGGCCGTCGTAGTCCCGCATTCCGTCATAGGGTGGGCTGGTCACGGTCAGATCAACGCAGTCGGCCGGCAAGGTCTTCAGCACGTCGGCCGAGTTGCCAACTCGCAGATCCACGTCGTGAACGTCCGAACACGAGGGCGGCTCGCCGGTAGTACGCTCACGCTGCTGCCACGCATCGACCAATTCCAGGGCGCGCTCGCACGGCATTGCGGCGTGAACGTCACCGTTGTCGATCCGCTCCTGCAGGTATGCTGCCGGCAACTTCGATAGCGCGTGGAGCGTTGACACGCTGTCAGGCAGATTCCTCATATTTGAGGAATTTGTCAGGGCCTCGTTCCTGCCGATCGCCATGAAGCGCTCGGCCTTGGTCAGTCCGCTCTTGCCGCAGTAGCGTCGCGTGCCCGCAAGCATGGTCATCCACTGGCCATGCTGCAGGACCTCCTCCTTCAGCCGGCGCAGCAACAGCCCGGCCTTGACGATGGCTTCGGTGCTCCTGTCCCCGAGGTCATCGAGTGCAGCGGCATGCCTCGATAGATCGTCATCCAGCCGGCTGGCGACGAGGATAAATGGCGCCGCCTTGGTCATGACGCCGACTCCTCTCGGCGAGAGTACCGACCGTCGGCGGTGCGCGGGCCGCGCGACTCGGCATCGCTGGACCTGCGGGAACGCGTCGCCAACAGCTGTTCGGCATCAATCCTCCGCACTCGCATCGTGGTGTCGCTGAGATAGACCGCAGCCAGGTCGCCACGCGCCAGCATGCGCCTGACGGTGCGCGGGTGAACCTCAAACAACTCGGCGAGCTGCTCGATCGTCAGGAGCGCGAGAGGATCGGTGCCAGAGGATGATTGGTCGTCTGCGCGTACCCGTATCCGACCCATTCGCCCACTCCCATCATCGCGACCAGAGTTGCTGGTCGCGTTTGTGGGAGGGGCCGGCCGGTGGACCGGGGTTTCGCGGCGCCTCGCATGCCGGGCTTCGATCTTCCAACCCGCGCACGCAGCCGCAGTCGACGGACCGCGGATACCGCGATCTAGGCGCGCTTGTCCGCCAGTGTCAACGAATGTCACGCTCGCTTGCGGACGACGAACCCCCAGCGCGATTCCGCCGTTGCATATCGGTTCGATAAAACAATTGCGGACAATACTTCGTCGTCCAGGACGGTATGCCGTAGACGATTGATCTTGCGGAGATAAAGGCTGGCGCGCCCGAGAGGATTCGAACCCCTAACCCCCAGATCCGTAGTCTGGTGCTCTATCCAGTTGAGCTACGGGCGCCTGTGCCACCGTCGCGTCCGGGGCACCGAGGCCGCCGGGCGAGGCGCGGAACCTAATCAAATCACCCTGCCGGCGCAAGCGCCGCGACCGTGCGGCCGGCTTGACCGCGCCGGTGTTCGGGGCGCCGACTCCGCCGGCCTGGCGGCGCTTTTCACCGCCATGTGATGCATCGGCGCGCCGCCGTGCCTCCGTTTGGCGCGCGGCCGGCGTACCATGACCAGAAGGCTCGCCGCAGGAGGTGCCGTGGTGATCCGTCGCATGCTGCTGGGACTGCTGCTGGCGCTGGACTTGGCCTGTGGCGCGGCGCAGGCCGCCGATCCGCCGGGCGACGCCGACCGCACCGCCATCCGCGGCGTCATCGAGAGCCAGATTGCCGCCTTCCGCCGCGACGACGGCGAGGCCGCCTTCGGCTTCGCCGCGCCCGCCATCCGCCGTCAGTTCGGCACCGTCGAGAGCTTCATGGCGATGGTGCGCGGTGGCTACCAGCCGGTCTACCGACCGCAGACCTACCGCTTTGGCGCGCTCGAGATGGTCGACGACCTCGTGGTGCAGAAGGTGCACATCGTCGGCCCCGACGGCCGCGCCGTCACCGCCTTCTACATCATGGAACAGCAGGCGGACGGCAGCTGGCGCATCGCCGGCTGTTCGCTGGGCGCGCCGGAGGAACAGTCGGCGTAAACGCCTGCCGGCCGGCCCGCGCCCGCGACGGTCGTCCCCTGGCGGCAGCGCCGCGCATGCGCGCCATGTAGCGCCGTGGCTGGACGGGTGCCGCCGCCGCCCGTAGGGTCCGCGCCCACCCACGCGCAGCCGACCCTGGGCACCTTCCCGCGATGATCACCCGTTCCGCTCCGCCGCCGCAGGGGCTCGCGCTGCTGGCGCTGCTGACCCTGGTATGGGGCACCAACTGGCCGCTGTTCCGCGTCGTGCTGCAGGAGCTGACGGTATGGAGCTTCCGCAGCTTCGTCACGGTGATCGCCATCGTCGCCCTGTTCATCGCCGCCTGGCTGCGCGGCGACCAGCTGGCGGTGCCGCGCCGGCTGTGGGGCGCGCTGCTCGGCGCCTCGATCGGCAACATCACGATATGGAGCGTGGCGACGGCGCTGGCCGTCATCTACCTGCCGTCGGGTCAGGCCTCGATCCTGGCCTACACCATGCCGCTGTGGCTGGTGCCGCTGTCGGCGATCTTCCTCGGCCAGCGCTTCACGCCGCGCCTGCTGCTGGCGATCGCGCTGGGCATCGCCGCGGTCAGCGTGCTGATGGTGCCGAACTTCCGCGATTACGCGCACGCGCCGCTGGGCCTCGCGGCCGGCCTGTCGGCCGGCTTCGCCTGGGCGGTCGGCACAGTGATCGTCAAGCGCACCGACTGGGGCCGGCTCGGACTGGCGCTCACCGCCTGGCAGATGCTGCTCAGCCTGCCGCCGATCGTCGTCGGCTACCTGCTGCTCGATGGTGCCTGGCCGCAGGCCAGCACGCTGGTGATCGCGGTGTCAGTCTATATCGCGCTGATCCCGATGTCGATCGGCACCGCGACCTGGTTCGCGCTGGTGCACCTGCTGCCGGCGCAGATCGCCGGCCTGTCGTCGGTCTGCATCCCCGTCGTGGCGATGATCGGCGGCGTGCTGATCTTCGACGAACCGTTCGGCCCGATGCAGATCGCCGCGCTGGCCTGCGCCGTGGCGGCGCTGTACCTCGCGCTGGTGCCGCCCCGCGCCTGAAGGTCTGAGAATGCGGAAGAGCGCTTCATGGTGAGCTTGTTGTGCTGCACAGGGACATGGTGGACGGGTGTACGGAGACATGGTGGACGGATTTGGCGAGCATCGCAGCTCTGTGGGTGGAGGGCTGCGATGCCATTCCAAGGTGTCTCCGTGGAAGATCGTC
>DATFGV010000170.1:0-10138 GCA_035249115.1 Vineibacter sp. | reverse complement strand
TGGGCGTCAGCGACTTGCGCCAGGCCAGGCTGCCGGTCGCCGCATCGAAGGCAGACACGGTTCCCTGGGCGTCCTTGACGAACACCTTGCCCTGCGCCACCACCGGCGGCGCCAGCAGCTGGCGGTTGGAGCCGGAACCGGAACCGACGTCGGCCGACCATGCGATCTGCGGGTTCTCGCCGAACTCGAGGTGATGCATCGCCGAATTGGCGAAGCCGCCGGATTGCGGCCATGAATCGTTGACCACCGGCCGCGGCAGCCGCACATCGCCGGCCGCCTCGGGCTTCACGTCGGTTTCCGCCGCCAGCACGCTGCTGCGCTCGCCCGGCAGCGGCGGTCCCTTGGAACTGCCGAACCAGTCGCATCCGGCCAACGCCAGAACGGCGATGGCGAACAATGCCGCGACGGCCGGCCGCGGGCCTCCTGATGATGTCATGGCTGTCTACCCGTTACCCGAAGCAATGGCGGCGAGCCCCGCCAGCACGATACATTGCCGCGCCCCCGATGGGGCTCACGTCTTGGCCTCGCCCAGCACCGCCAGCATCTCGCGTGCCCGCTCGCGCAGCGCCGGCGGTGTGGCGACATCGTCGCGCAGCTCGGTCCACACCTGGCGCGCCGCCGCGGTGTCGTTGCGCTTCATCGCCACTGCCGCCATCAGTTCCAGGGCGCTGGAGCGCCAGGGACGATCGCGGCCGGTCAGCGGTTGCAGCTTGGCCTGCATCTCGTCGGCGCTGGCCGTGTCGAAGGTCTGCATGACGCTGAGCAAGGTCGCCAGTTCCTTGAGGTCGGCCGTGGGCATGCTCTGGCTGGCGCCGGCGAACTGGGTGGCGGCCGCCGCCCGCTCGCCGGCCTCGGCCTTGAGCTGGGCGATCTTCAGCCGCGCCAGCGAGGCGTAGGGCTCGATGCCGCCAGTCAACTTCTCCAAAGCGGCGATCGCGGCGGCGCGGTCCTTGCTGGCGGAATCGACGGCGGCGGTGAACGCTGCGCTGGCCTTGCCGCGTTCCGCAGTCTGGTACCAGGTCCAACCGTTCCAGGCCGCAACGGCGAGCACCAAGACGATGCCGGCGGCGATAACCTTGTTGCCGTGGCGTTTCCACCATTCCCGCGCCTTGTCCTGGCGCAGGGCTTCATCGACTTCCTGAAAAACGTCGGCCACGCGGTTCGTCCCGCTGACGGAGAGGGGTATTTTGTTGCGCGGGCGTTTCTATCGCGCGCCGGCCGGTTTGGCAAACACCCTGCCGGCCACGTGACACCTTTACCGCCCGTCCGGATTCTGCAACTATTTCAACAGTATTGGGGATTGTGCCCACTGGCGACGGCGGCGCGATGACGGTGGTCTTTCAATTGGCTGAGGCGCGGGCGCACCGCAAAGTGGTGACCTTCGAGCGCCGCGAACTAAGGGACCTGCTGAACCTCTACAGCCGACGCGTCGCTACCGGCGAGTGGCGCGACTACGCGATCGATTTCCGGCCGGGCGTCGCCTTGTTTTCGATCTTCCGGCACAGCTGCGAGCAGCCGCTGTTCGCCATCGCCAAGGTGGCCGCCCACCAGCGCCACGACCGCTACCAGGTCTTCACCGGACCGCGCCGCCTGGCCCAGGCCGAGACCTTGGCCGACGCCCTGCAAATCTTCGACCGCTGGCCGCGGTTGCGGCCGATCTGACTGCTAAATCGCTTCGTTCCGCTTGTCGAACGCGCCGCCCCGGCCTATATGGCCGGCATGGATACTGACCAGTTAGTCATCGAATCGACGACGGCGCCGAATGCACGGGTCCGGCGCCCCGAGGACCGCGAGCGCGAGATCGTGCAGGCTGCCCTGGAGCTGTTCGTGGCGCGCGGCTTCGCCGCCACCAAGCTCGACGACGTGGCGCGGGCGGCGCGGGTCAGCAAGGGCCTGCCCTACCTCTACTTCCGCTCCAAGGAAGAGCTGTTCAAGGCGGTGATCGGCGAGGCCATCCTGGGTCCGCTGCACTCCGGCGAAGACCTGGTGGCGAGCTTCGGCGGCACCACCGACGAGCTGTTGCGCGAGATCGTGCGCCGCTTCCACGCCTTCAACGAGACGCCCGCCGGCGGTGTGTTCAAGCTGGTGGTGGCCGAGGCCGGCAACTTCCCCGACGTCGCCCGCTATTTCGTCGACGAGATCGAGCGGCGCGGCCTGAAGCTGTTCATCGCCGTCCTGCGTCGCGGCATCGCGCGCGGCGAGATCCGGCCGCTGGCCGACATCGAGAGCGCCGCGATCCTGCTGCGGGCGCCGCTCGGCATGTATGCGATCTGGCGTTGGTCGCTGGCGCCACACACGCCGCCCGACGTGCCGCCCGAGTCGTTCTTCGCCGCCTATATCGACATTCTCCTCAAGGGCCTCCGGCCATGAGGATGCGAACGCCATGGCTCGTCGGTATCGCCGCCCTTGCCGTCCTGGGCGGTGTCGGCGTGCTGATGGCCCAGCGCCAGCCCGGCGCGACGACCGCGCGCACGCCGACGACGGCCGAGCGGCCGCTGGAACTGGTCGGGCTGGAGCTTCACACCGTTGCGCCGCGCGTGCTCAAGGAGAAGGTGCGCTTCACCGGCTCGACCCAGCCGGTCGACCAGACCGTCGTCAAGGCGCGCGTCGGGGGGCGCCTGGCCGAGGTGCTGGTGCGCGAGGGCGACCGGGTCACGCCGGGACAGGTGCTGGCGCGCTTCGAGGCGATCGAGCTGCAGGCGCGGCTGAACGAGAAGCTGTCGAGCCTCGAGGCGGCCCGCGCCGACTCACGCTGGGCCGAGAAGGACCGCGCCGACAAGGCCGAATTGCACGAGCGCAAGGTCGTGTCGCGCTCCGCCTTCGATCAGGCCAGCGCCGTCGCCGACGCCAAGAAGTCGCTGGTCGCGGTCGCCGAGGCGCAGGTCGAGGTGGCGCGCAAGAACCTCAACGACGCCGTGGTCGTCGCGCCGTTCGCCGGCATCGTCGGCGAACGCTTCGCCAATCCCGGCGAATCGATCCCGGTCGACGGCAAACTGATGACCTTGCTCGACACCAGCCGGGTCGAGGTGGCGGCGCAGGTGCCGGCGGCCGACGTGGTGCCGCTGCGCATCGGCCAGCCGGCGCTGGTCGTGGTCGAGGGCTTCGGCGAGCGGCTGTTCGCTGCCAGGATCACCCGCATCAGCCCGACGACGCAGGCGGGCTCGCGCTCGGTGCCGGTGTTCGTCGAGATCACCGACCGCGACGAGGCGTTGCGCGGCGGCCTGTTCGGCAGCGGCGAGGTCACGGTCGCCGAGGCGCGCGACGTGATCGCCATCCCCGCCACCGGCCTGCGCCGCGACGCCGAGGGCGACCACGTGCTGGCGATCCGCGACGGCCGGCTGGCGCGCCAGGCCGTGACGCCGGGCCGGCGCTGGTCGCGCGGCGATTTCGTCGAGGTCGCCGGCATCGCTGCCGGCGAGCGCATCATCGCAGCCCCCCTGCCAGGCCTGAAGCCCGGCCAGGCGGTCAAGGTCGCGCCGTGACAATCCAGAGCACTTCGCTCCCCCACGCAGTGGGGGAGGTGGCCGAAGGCCGGAGGGGGAGCCCACGTGGTGTCTCCGTTAGGACACACCACTTTGGCTCCCCTCCGCCCCTTCGGGGCACCTCCCCAGCTTCGCTGGGGAGGCTTGTGACATGAGACTCACCCGCATCGCGGTCGACAATCCGGTGTTCGCCACCATGATGATGGTGGCGTTCCTGGTGCTGGGCGCCTTTTCCTACCGCCAGCTCGGCGTCGACCAGTTTCCCAACGTCGACTTCCCGGTCGTCGTGGTCAGCACGTCTTATCCCGGCGCCTCGCCGGAAACGGTCGAGACCGAGATCTCGCGCAAGGTCGAGGAGGCGGTGAACGCGATCGCCGGCCTGAAGACCCTCACCTCGCGGTCCTACGAAGGCACGTCGGTGGTGATCGCCGAGTTCGAGCTGTCGGTGCCCTCGGCGCAGGCGATGCAGGATGTGCGCGAAAAGGTGCAGCAGGTCCGCGCCGGCTTCCGCGACGAGGTCAAGGAACCGGTGATCCAGCGCTTCAACCCGGACGATATCCCGATCGTCTCGGTCGCGATTCGCTCCGACGTGCGCTCGCGGCGCGACCTGACGACCATCGCCGACCGGACCATCGTCAAGCGGCTGGAGAACGTGCGCGGCGTCGGCCGGGTCACCATCGTTGGCGGCGTCAAGCGGCAGATCAACATCCAGCTCAACCCGGAACGCCTGCAGGCGCTGCGCATCGGCGTCAACGAGGTGTTGAAGGCGATCCGCGACGAGAACCAGAACTTCCCGGCCGGCAACGTCACGCGCGGCAACGACGATCGGGTGATCGAGGTCGACGGCAGGGTGGTCGATCCCAAGCGCTTCGCCGACCTGATCGTGGCGCGCCGCGGCAATGCGCCGGTCTACCTCGGCGAGGTCGCCGAGATCGTCGACGGCGAGCAGGAGCTGGATAGCGTGGCGCTGCTCGACGGCGCGCCGGCGCTGGCGATCGACGTCGTCAAGGCGCAGGGCACCAACACCATCGACATCGCCGACGGCGTGCGCCGCGCGGTGGCCGAATTGAGCAAGGGCGGGGTGCCGTCCGACGTGCGGCTCGACATCGTGCGCGACACCTCGCGCGGCATCCGCAACTCGGTCAACAACGTGCAGCGCACCCTGATCGAGGGCGGCCTGTTGACCATCGCCATCGTCTTCTTGTTCCTGCACTCCTGGCGCAGCACGGTGATCACCGGCCTCGCCCTGCCGGTGGCGGTGCTCGGCAGCTTCACCGTGCTGGCGATCTTCGGCTTCACGCTGAACGTGCTGACCCTGATGGCGCTCAGCCTGGCGGTCGGCATCCTGATCGACGACGCCATCGTGGTGCGCGAGAACATCACGCGCCATCTCGCCATGGGCAAGTCGCACCGCCAGGCGGCGCTCGACGGCACCAACGAGATCGGGCTGGCGGTGCTGGCCACCACCTTCACCATCGTCGCGGTGTTCCTGCCGGTCGCCTTCATGGGCGGCATCATCGGCCGCTTCTTCTTCCAGTTCGGCATAATGGTCTCGGCGGCGGTGCTGATCTCGCTGTTCGTGTCGTTCACGCTCGATCCGATGCTGTCGAGCCTGTGGTACGACCCGCAGGCGCATGGCGGCGGCCGTTTCGCGCGGACGATGGAGGCGGCCCAGGACAGGCTCGCCGCCGGCTACCGCCGCCTGCTCGGCTGGGCGCTGGTCTGGCGCAAGACGACGCTGCTGGTGGCGCTCGCCGCCTTCGTCGGCAGCTTCGGCCTGGTGCGCTTCATCGGCGTCGAGTTCGTGCCGCAGGCCGATCTCGGCGAGCAGGTGATCTCGATCGAGACGCCGGTCGGCTCGTCGCTGGAGTACACCACCGCCAAATTGCGCCAGGTCGACGCCGCGGTGCGCGAGTTCCCGGAGATCGCCTACACCTACGGCTCGGTCAACACCGGCACGGTGCAGGGCAAGAACCAGGCCAGCCTCTACCTGCGCTACAAGGAGCTGTCGCAACGCAAGCGCTCGCCGGTCGAGATGGCGCAGCCGATCCGCGACCGGCTGGCGTCGATCCCCGGCATCACCATCTCGGTCAACATCCCCGGCGGTCCGGGCGGCGGCGCGCAGAAGCTGATCCAGCTGTCGCTGCAGGGGCAGGACATGGCCACCCTGGATCGGATGTCGGTGCAGGTCATGGACATCCTGCGCACCATCCCCGGCGCCGTCGACATCGATCGCAACCTCAAGGCGGCGCGCCCGATCCTCAGCGTCAAGGTCAGGCGCGACGTCGCGTCCGACCTCGGCGTCGGCTCGGCGCTGGTGGCGCAGACCTTGCGGCCGCTGTTCGCCGGCGACGAGACCAGCCTGTGGAAGGCGCCCGACGGCGAGAACTACACGGTGATGGTGCGCCTGCCCGGTGGCGACCGTACCGGCCGCGACGACCTCGACCGCATCTGGCTGGCGACCGGCGGCGAGTCCGGCGGCGCGCCGCGCATGGTGCAGCTGAGCCAGATCGCGTCGATCACCACCTCGGTCGGCGCCTCGCAGATCAACCGCCGCGACCTGCTGCGCGAGGTGCAGATCACCGCCAACGTCTTCGGCCGGTCCAGCGGCGACGTCAGCCGCGACCTGCAGGCGGCGATCGCCAAGCTCGACCTGCCGCCGGGCTACCGCTTCGCCTTCAGCGGCTCGACCCGCGACATGGCGGAGAGCACGGCCTATGCCGGCCAGGCGCTGCTGCTGGCGGTGATCCTGATCTACCTGATCCTGGCCTCGCAGTTCGGCAGCTTCCTGCAGCCGCTGGCCATCATGCTGTCGCTGCCGCTGTCCTTGATCGGCGTGTTCCTCGGCCTGCTGCTGGCCGGCACGACCTTGAACATCTTCAGCGCCATCGGTTTCATCATGCTGATGGGCCTGGTGACCAAGAACGCCATCCTGCTGGTCGACTTCGCCAACCAGGCGCGCGCCCGTGGCGCGTCGATCCACGAGGCGCTGCTGGAGGCCGGCGCGATCCGCCTGCGGCCGATCCTGATGACTACGCTGGCGATGATCTTCGGCATGATCCCGCTGGCGCTGGGCATCGGCGAAGGCGCGCAGCAGCGCTCGCCCATGGCGCACGCCGTGATCGGCGGCCTGATCAGCTCGACCCTGCTGACCCTGGTCGTGGTGCCGGTGGCGCTGGTCTATCTCGACCGCATCGGCGCCTGGGCAACGCGCCGCTTCAGCCGCTCGGCCGACGAGCGCGCTGGCCTGCACGCGGGGCACACCAAGCCGGCGGAGTAGGTGCGAGTATGCTCAGCGCACACTTCGGATAGAATCCAGATCGACAGACAACGGATCAACAGCCGCCAGCGATCAAAAGCCCTTTCCCGAGCATGTTCGACCGCTTTGCAAGCGCAATCGACCGACCTTATCGTGTAGCTGCTTTCGATATAGAATGTCTTTTTGGTGCCGTTTTCGACGTTAGTGATGGGTTCTCGATTGATAGAGGTCGGGCACGGTCAACCTCAGATCTTCCAGGACCGGCTCGTTCCCAAAGGAACAAGGCTTGCCGGGTGGGCCGCGCTTGTCCACGGCCTTGATCTGAAAGCGCCTTGCAGGTCGCCATGCGCCGTCGCCGACGGTCATATTATGGGCAGCCATCGCAAGCAGGAAGGCTGGATCGTCTTCGACAAGCGGTATTGGCCCGGCCAGTCGATGACAAGCCACCTCAGTTTTGCGCTGCGGCGCGAGCCTGTTGACCTGCTCATCCTGAAGCGGCTCTTCGCCGCCGTTCCGGCCACGGAGATCGCCGCCTTTATCAAGACGGCACCGACCAGCGGACTTACCCGCCGCGCCTGGTTCTTTTACGAATCGCTCACGGGCAAGACGCTCGACCTCGACGATGCACCCAAGGTCACTGCGGCGGACGCACTCAACCCAAGAGAATACTTCACAAGTGCGCCTCGACTCTCAAGGCGCCACCGCGTCCGCGACAACCTGCTCGGCGGCGGCACCTTTTGTCCAATCATTCGCCGGACCGCAGCAATTGCGGACTACCAGGCGCGCGACCTGGCCGCGAAGGCCGCCGAGATCGTCGGCCGCACCGGCGCCCAGTTGATTTCGCGCGCCGCCAGCTTCCTGCTGCTCGCCGACAGCCGCGCCAGTTTCGAGATCGAAGGCGAGCGGCCACCGCGAAACCGACTCGAGCGCTGGGGCCGCGCCGTTCTGCAGGCGGGCAAGAGTCCTCTGACGCTGGATGAACTGAATCGCCTTCACGCCATACTGATCGAAGACATGCGCTTCATCCGCGCGGGTTTGCGCCCTGACGGCGTCTTCCTCGGTGAGCGAGATCACAACGGCGATCCGATCCCGGAGTTCATCGGCGCCAGGCCGGAGAACCTGGACGCCCTGCTCAGCGACATGCTCGCCGCCAACGCGCGCATGCGCAACGGCAATGTCGACCCCGTCCTGCAAGCGGCGGCGACAGCGTTCGGTTTCGTCTATATTCATCCTTACCAGGATGGCAACGGCCGCCTGCACCGTTGCCTGATCCATCACGTGCTGGCCGAGCGAAAGTTCACGCCGCCCGGCATGGTCTTCCCGGTGTCTTCGGTCATGCTCGACAGGATCGACGACTACCGGGAAACGTTGCGGAACCAATCCGGTCCGCTGATGCGATTCATCGATTGGCGGCCGACGCCTGACCGCAACGTCGAAGTCAAGAACGAAACCGCCGACCTGTATCGCTACTTTGACTGCACCAGAGAGGCGGAGTTCCTCTACGGTTGTGTCGCCCGTACCGTCGAACACGACCTGCCGCAGGAGATAGAGTTTCTGTCCCGACAGGACGAGGCGGAGCGCCGGATCATGGAGGCGATCGAGATGCCCGACCGGCTGGCGCGAAATCTCATCATGTTCATCCGCCAGAACGGCGGAACGGTTCCGCAGAGACGCCGCAGGAACGAGTTCGCCGCGCTCACTGACGATGAGGTGAAAGTAGTCGAGGCGATATACGCAGACGTGTTTGGCGATCGCGACCCGTAAGCAGCGATATCAGGCGTGCGACCCGAGCGCCGCTTGGCTGGCTCCGCTCGAGGCAACTTGACAAGCAGCCCCCCGTGACTATTTTCGCCCCTTTCCTCGTGAAATTCGCCCCGAGCGGGGCCGGGAACGGACCATGGCCAAACCGACGTCGATCCTCGTCAAGATGATCTCCACCGCCGACACCGGCTTCTTCTACGTCGCCAAGAAGAATCCGCGCACCAAGACGGAGAAGATGGAGCTCAAGAAGTACGACCCGCGCGCGCGCAAGCACGTCCTGTTCAAGGAATCGAAGATCAAGTAGCGCGTCGCGTCGCGACAAGCGCCGCAGGCCGCCCTCGGGCGGCCTGTTCGTTTCAGGGCAGGTGCGGCGGCTATTGGAACAGTGATCGCGCCGTCGCCTCGGTGAAGGCTCCTCGGTAGTTCTGGATCGTGACGCTTTGGCGCAGCTGGGCGCCGCTGAGTTCGTGGCTCAGGCTCATCGGCAGGCTCTGCCCAGCAACGCTGCCGGTGCCGCTGGCTGACGTCCGCCCGCAGGTGCACCGCAGCAGGCTGCCGTCACGCGCCCGGCTCGCTGTCTCGGCGCCCTGTCCCACGGTACCGGAGACCTCGCCCACCTTGCCGCCGACGCTTTGGCCGGCCTGGCCGACGCGGCCGGCCGTGGTCGTCGCCGCCGGCGGCGGCAGGCTGATCCCCGTGTTGCGCGACAGCGCGGCCCGGCCGCTGTCGTAGGCGTCCTGCTGTTGCGCATCGGCGACGGCGCTGGATTGGCTGGTCACGGTCAACGACCGCCCGTCGCCTGACCAACTGATGGTCAAGTTATGCAGGAGGCCGTTCGAGGTTCGAAGCGTCGCGCGGGTCGAGCCGCTGTAGCTGCCCGTCGGACCGGGCGGCGGCGGCGCAACGGTGGGCCCGGGCGGCTGCGGCACTCGACCGGGGATCGACGGCAGGGATTGACCGATCGTTTCCGTCGCAACGAAGGCCAGCAAAGTTGCGCCGGCAAATGCTGCCATGGGCCGTATCGAACATCGGGTCATGCGCCCCTCCTTCCGGATTGGCTTCGTCAACTTGAAGATACGCCCGTTCGCCAAAGCCGCAGTGTGATCCCGACGCCGCTCGACGGCAACGCCAACGCAGCCTCCCACCGCCAGGGCTAGCGCATATGGCCGCGCACAACCTCATCCTGAGTGTCTGACTCAAAATGAATGCAGCCAAACTAGAGCCTTACGATCGCATTGCCAGGATGACTTCATGGTGAGCTTGTCGAACCATGAAGCCTCGCACGGCCGTAGTGCGGGCCACTTCATGGTTCGACAGGCTCACCACGAAGCGGCCCTCGGCGATCGCAAGTGGTTGCAATGACTCAGTTGATTCTCGGCCAGCCTCTGAGGAGCCGGCGTAGCCGGTAGCCTGCCCTGAGCTTGCCGAAGGGTCTCGAAGGATGGGCGACAATCTGGTTCGATCGTTCCAGCGATTGTTGCAACGCTCGCGCGTTTGCCCACCCTTCGAGACGGCCGCCCCCTCGACAAGCTCAGGAGCGGCCTCCTCAGGGTGAGGTCTGTATCATTTGCGATAGCCCTGCCCCCCGCCGCGGCACGTGCGGGAGACGTCGTTCTGGGCGATTGCGGCCCCGCCG
>DATFGV010000169.1:0-2061 GCA_035249115.1 Vineibacter sp. | reverse complement strand
GGTGTGCGCGACCGACATGCAGCAGCACGCTGCCGTCGTTGCGGGTGATGCGGATGCTGGGCTTCACCGACGCCCAGTGCAGATGCACGAACATCGTGGTGTGGTCGTCCATCGGCACCCAGGCGCGGGCGCCGATATGGTTGGCGAATTCGCCCTGCGGCGTCTGGGTCCAGAACGGAAACATGTAGTTGGCGAAGCGCCAGTAGGTGCCGCCCTCCTCGGCCGGCCGGTAGGCGGCGTAGGTCGTGCCCCAGGGCGCATCGGCGACGTGGTACTCCGGCGCGCGGTTGAGCACGGTGTAGCGCAGCATGTCATCGGAATCGAAATCCTCGACCTTCTTTTCGCCGACATGCAGGAAGCCGAAATGCGAGGTGTCGATGTCGCCTTCCAGCGCCTGCAGCCAATTGCACGAGCGCTGGACGAACTGCACCGTCATGTCCGACGGCGGCAGCAGCGACGGCTCGATCATCGGCAGCGGCGGCGCCGTCTCGCGGGCGCCCATGTAGACCCAGACCAGGCCGTTGCGCTCGGCGACCTTGTAGGCGCGCGCCCTGACATGGTCCTTGAAGTCGCGGTGCGCCGGCACGCTGGGCATGTCGACGCAGCGCCCCTCGGCGTCGAACTTCCAGCCGTGATAGACGCAACGGATGCCGCCTTGCTCGTTGCGTCCCAGGAACAGCGAGGCGCAGCGGTGCGGGCAGCGGTGGTCCATGACCCCGACCTTGCCGGCGCTGTCGCGGAAGGCGATCAGCTTTTCGCCGAGCAGCATCAGGCGCATGGGATCGCCGTCGGCCACCAGCTCCGACGACATCGCCGCCGGAATCCAGTACTGGCGCATGAAGTCGCCCATCACCGTGCCGGGTCCGACGCGGGTCAGGTCCTCGCTGTCGCGCGCATTTCGCATGGTTCCGCTCCCTCGGCGCTGGCGTCATCCTGCGCCTGCCCCGCGCGGCCGACAAGCGGCGGGCCCCCGACGGTTGGCCCCAAAACGAAACCGCGCCGGAGAGAGGGCCGGCGCGGAGTCGATGTCAGAAGGCTTGTTGTTATACGTCGTGTACCACGCTGACTACGCTTTCCAACGCGAGGGGAACGTCGGACACCACACGACCTAGGCTTCGCCCACGGTTTGCAGGATCGAGGCGTTGAGCGCCTCGGTGGGCGACTTGCCGGCCCAGACCACATACTGGAAGGCCGGATAGAAGCGTTCGCATTCGCCAATCGCGACGTCGATCAGATCCTCGAACTGCTCGGGCGCCAGTCCCATCGTGCCGCGCAGCGGGATGGAGTGGCGGAACATCGGCAGGTTCTCCTCCGACCACAGGTCGAAGTGTCCCAGCCACAGCTTTTCGTTGACCAATGCCAGCAGGCCGTGCACGTCGCGGTGCCGCTCCGGCGGGATGCGCACGTCAAAGGCGCAGGTGAAGTGCAGGGCATGCACGTCGTCGCGCCAGGCGAAGAACAGCCGGTAGTCGCACCATTTGCCGGCCACCTCGGCGGCGATCTCGCGGTCGCTGGTGCGGTCGAACGGCCAGTCGTTGGCCTGCACCACGCGCTCAATCATTTCCAACGGATTGCTGGGCCTGGATCGAGTGCGTTCCCGTTGCGACAACGCCATTACGCTGAACTCCCCGGAATCCCGATGGAGACCACCGCCCGCCTGTACCGGCGGTTCGGAGGTCGGAGGAAGACCATCAGGTGCGCTTGTTAACCCGTATCTTGTGGCCGACCGGGTCGGTTACACTCGATCTAGGGGCAGCCTGCCATGGGCAAAATCAGCGCGCAACAATCGGAGCTGTGGATTCGTCGCCTTTTTGGCGTGACTTCAACTTTTCCCGCACGCCTCGACCCTGTCGCGCAATAAAAGAATCAGAAACGCGCCGATTGTTTTGCAATGCGAATCGCGGCGGTGGCTCGGCCGCCTATCGGCCGCCGGCTGCGATCTGCTCCAGCCTGGCCTCCAGGTCGGCGATCCGGGCCCGCAGCGCATCGTTCTCCTCGCGTGCCTTGGCCGCCATCGCCTTGACGACTTCGAACTCTTCGCGGCTGGGCAAGTGCATGCCA
>DATFGV010000168.1:0-2506 GCA_035249115.1 Vineibacter sp. | reverse complement strand
CGCGGCGCTGGCCGGCGCTGGCCGACGTGAAGATGGCCGCCGCAGCGTCCTCGCGCGGCGCAATCGGGGCGAAGGGCGATCAGGGCGCGCCGCGATCAGGGGCGACGCGCAGCCGGGGCGGCGGGGCCGTGCGCAGGCCTAGCGGACGACGGTATCGAAGACGGCGTTGAAGCGGCGCACGGCCTCGGTCGGGCCATCGGGGTGGCCCCAGACACCGTTGGCGACGGCCAGGAAATCGCTGCCGGCTTCCACCAGCGGGCGGCAATTGTCGGCGGTGATGCCGCCGATCGCCACCGACGGCACGGTCATGATCTCGTGCCACCACGCCAGGATATCGATCGACGCCGGCACGGTGACGTCCTTGGTGACCGACGGGAAGAAGGCACCGAACGCGACATAGTCGGCGCCGGCCTCGGCCGCCTCCATCGCGAGGTGGCGCGAGGCGTGGCAGGTGACGCCGACGATGCGGTCGGCGCCCAGCAGCCGGCGCGCCTCGGCGTAGGGCGAGTCTTCCTGCCCGACATGCACGCCGTCGCAGTCGAGCTTCGCCGCCAGGTCGGGCCGGTCATTCATGATCACCGCGACGCCGCGTTGCTGGCAGACCGGCCGCAGCACGTCGGTGGTGCGGGCAACGACGTCGTCGGCGACGTCCTTCAGGCGGATCTGCAGGACGGCGACATCGCCGCCGTCGAGCGCCGCGCGCAGGTCGTCGGCGAACAGCGCCGGGACCGCGATCGCCGGCGGCGTGATCAGATACAAACGGCAGCGCGTGTCAGATTCTTTGGGCATGGGAGCTGTGATGCCACTAGGCCGGGGGCGCGCCACTCCAGTGGCGCGTCTGTTGCCGCCAATGGCGAAGACGCGCGATTGGAGTCGCGCGCGCCCAGCGCCTCACGCCTTGCCCTGGTAGATGGCGATGATCTTGTCGAGCATGTCCAGCGCCTGCTCGCGCGGCCGCTGGAAGGTGTTGCGGCCGATGATCGAGCCGTTGGCGCCGCCGTCGCGCAGGCCGCGGATCTCGTTGTACAGCCCGTCGAGGTCCTTGGCCTCGCCGCCGGAGAAGACGACGATGCGCCGGCCGTTGAACGTCGCCTGCATGACGTGCGCGATGCGCTTGGCCAGGCTCGAGAGGTCGACCTTCTGCTTTTCGTAGACCGCCTTGGCCTCGGGCTGCCACAGCACGTCGGTCGGCGGCTTGACCTTGATGATGTGGGCGCCCAGCAGCGCCGCCATATGGGCGGCGTAGGCGCAGACGTCGAGCGCCGTCTCGCCGGCCTTGTCGAGCTTGCCGCCGCGCGGGTAGGACCAGACCACGACGGCCAGCCCATACGACTTGGCTTCCGCCGCCAGTTCGCGGATCTCCTCGAACATCGCGTACTGGTCTTCCGAGCCGGGATAGATGGTGAAGCCGATCGCCGAGCAGCCGATGCGCAGCGCGTCCTTCACCGAGCCGGTGACCGCCTGGTCCTTGTTGGTCGACAGGCTGTTGGCGCTGTTGAGCTTGAGGATGGTCGGGATCGCGCCGGCGAAGCTGTCGGCGCCGGCCTCCAGCGGGCCCAGTGGTGCTGCGTAGGCGTTCAGCCCGGCGTCGATGGCGAGCTGGTAGTGGTAATGCGGATCGTAGGCGTCGGGGTTGGGCGCGAAAGAACGCGCCGGGCCGTGCTCGAAGCCCTGGTCGACCGGCAGGATCACCATCTTGCCGCTGCCGCCCAGCCTGCCGTGCATCAGCATGCGGGCGAGATTGCCCTTGGTGCCGGGGTTGTCGCTCTCGTAGTTGTCGAGGATCTTCTTGACCGTCCGGGTGATCTTCACGGCTGCGCTCCTTGAATCGCACTGGGAAACGCCCGCCGGGGGATGGCGCGGACGTCGCAGAGGCTTGAAAACTCGGCGGTTTCTTAGCGATGCGGGCGCTGATTGTCTATCCGGGCATGGCGCCGCGATGGCGGCCTTGCGCGGCGCGCCGGTGTCATTTCGGCGACCGGCACTGGCCGGTCGGTGCCTGGTTCGGGGCGCGCGGCGCTACTCGTTCAATCCCTTGCCCGGATAGGGATGGGTGGCGGTCCAGTGCCGCGCGATGTCGAGCCGGCGGGTGACCCACACGTCCTTGTGGCGCGCCACGTGGTCGAGCAGGCGCTGCAGGCCGACGGCGCGCGCCGGATGGCCGATCAGCCGCATGTGCAGGCCGACCGACATCATCTTGGGCTGCGTCGCGCCCTCGGCGTAGAGCATGTCGAAGGCGTCGCGCACGAACGAGAACCACTGGTCGGACGTGCCCATCCAGCCGGCGTACTTGCCGTCGTTGTTGGTCAGCGAATAGGGCACGACCAGATGCGCCTTGCCCTCGACCGTCTGCCAGAACGGCAGCTCGTCGCCGTAATAGTCGCTGTCGTAGGTGAAGCCGCCATGCTCCAGCAGCAGTCTGCGCGTGTGCACGCTGGGGCCATAGCGGCAGTACCAGCCGGCGGGCGCCTCGCCGACCGTCTGCTTGAGTGACGTCACCGCTTTG
>DATFGV010000167.1:0-4685 GCA_035249115.1 Vineibacter sp. | reverse complement strand
GACCTGGAACGTGGCGGGATCGCGCAGCACCGCCATCTCCTCGGCGATCCAGCCGATGCGGTGGGTCTTTTCCAGCCGGTCGCGCAGCTTCTCGTAGACCACGCGCAGATGCGTGACGTCGGCAAGCGCGTAGTGCAGTTGCTTTTCGCTGAGTGGCCGCCGACTCCAGTCGGTGAAGCGGCTCGACTTGTCGATCCGCGCCTTGGCCATTTTCGCCGCCAGGGTGTCGTAGGCGACCTGGTCGCCGAAGCCGCAGACCATGGCGGCGACCTGGGTGTCGAAGATCGGGTTGGGCAGCCGCGCCGTCAGGTTGAAGAAAATCTCAAGGTCCTGGCGGGCGGCGTGGAAGACCTTGAGCACGCTGACGTTGTCGAGCATGCCGAACAGCGGCCGCAGGTCGAGGTCAGGGGCGAGCGTGTCGATCGCGGCGGCCTCGTCCGGGCCGCCGACCTGCACCAGGCAGAGCTGCGGCCAGTAGGTCCGCTCCCGCATGAACTCGGTGTCGACGGTGACGAACTCGGCCTCGCCGAGGCGATCGCAAAACGCGGCCAGGGCGTCGGTGGTGGTGATCAACTGCATGCCGCGGTCTGTATAGCGGTGGCGCTCCGGCGACGCCAGCCGGCGCGGCTTGACTTGGCGCGTCAAACCGGGGCAATTGCCGGCCTTTCCGTTCCGGCCGGGGCAGGGGCGGGCGCTGCCGGCCGGCACGCCTGCCGCGGCGTTCCGGCACAAACACGAGCCCGTCATGCACGCCTATCGCACCCACACCTGCGGGCAGCTCCGCGCCGGCGACGTCGGCCAGACCGTGCGCCTCTCGGGTTGGGTGCAGCGCAAGCGCGACCATGGCGGCCTGCTGTTCATCGACTTGCGCGACCATTTCGGCGTCACCCAGATCGTGTTCGACAGCGCGGCGGCTTCGTTCGCCGCCGCCGAGGCGGTGCGCAACGAAAGCGTCGTCACCATCACCGGCAAGGTGGTCAGGCGCGAGGCCTCGACCATCAACGCCAGACTGCCGACCGGCGAGGTCGAGATTCATGCCGCCGAGCTGCTCGTGCAGTCGATGGCCGAGTCGCTGCCGATCCCGGTGTACGTCGAAAACGACACGACGCCGGAGGAGCTGCGGCTGAAGTACCGTTTCCTCGACCTGCGCAAGGACAAGCTGCACCGCAACATCATGCTGCGCAGCCATGTCATCGCCAGCCTCAGGCGCCGGATGATCGAGCGCGGCTTCACCGAGTTCCAGACGCCGATCCTCACCGCCGACAGCCCGGAGGGTGCGCGCTCGTACCTCGTGCCCAGCCGCCTGCATCCCGGCAAGTTCTACGCCCTGCCGCAGGCGCCGCAGATGTTCAAACAACTGCTGATGGTGTCGGGCTTCGACCGCTACTTCCAGATCGCACCGTGTTTCCGCGACGAGGACGCCCGCGCCGACCGCGCGCCGGGCGAGTTTTACCAGCTCGACTTCGAGATGAGCTACGTCACCCAGGAGGACGTGTTCGCCGCCATCGAGCCGGTGCTGCACGGCGTCTTCGAGGAGTTCGCCGGCTTCGGCCGCGAGGCGCCGTGGGCGGTGTCGCCGGCGCCGTTCCCGCGCATCCCCTACGACGAGGCGCAGCTGAAGTACGGCACCGACAAGCCCGACCTGCGCAACCCGCTGCTGATCCACGATGTCGGCGCGGTATTCGCCGGCTCCGACTTCAAGGTGTTCGCCTCGATCGTCGCTTCCGGCGGCGTCGTGCGCTGCGTGCGCGCGCCCGGCGCCGGCAGCCAGCCGCGCAGTTTCTTCGACAAGCTCAACAGCTGGGCCCAGGGCGAGGGCAAACCTGGGCTGGGCTACATCGTGTTCGAGGCCGGCGGTGGCAAGGGGCCGATCGCCAAGTTCGTCGACGGACCCCGGCTTGGCCGGTTGAAGGAACTGACCGGGTCGCAGGACGGCGACGCGGTGTTCTTCGTCGCCGACAAGAAGGAGGCGGCCTGGAAGTTCGCCGGCCAGGTGCGCACCCGGGTTGCCCAGGACATGGACCTGACGGAGAAGGGCGCCTTCCGCTTCTGCTGGATCGTCGACTTTCCGATGTACGAGCTCGACGACAAGACCGGCAAGGTCGACTTCAGCCACAACCCGTTCTCGATGCCGCAGGGTGGTCTGGCGGCGCTGGAAGGCCAGGATCCGCTGACGGTCAAGGCGTGGCAGTACGACATCGTCTGCAATGGCATCGAGCTGTGCTCGGGCGCCATCCGCAACCACAAGCCGGAGATCATGTACAAGGCCTTCGGAATCGCCGGCTACAGCCAGGAAGAGGTCGAACGGCGTTTCGGCGGCATGCTCAACGCCTTCCGCTTCGGCGCCCCGCCGCATGGCGGCGCGGCACCCGGTGTCGACCGGATCGTCATGTTGCTGGCCGACGAACCGAACATCCGCGAGGTGATCTGCTTCCCGATGAACCAGCAGGCCATGGACCTGATGATGGATGCCCCGACCGAGGTGCCACCGGAGCGGTTGCGGGAGGTCCATGTCCGGGTGCAGCTGCCGCCCACCAAAGCCGACTGAGCGGCAGCCGCCGCCCGCGATCGCTCACGTTAAGGTTTTTGTTTCACGCTAAGTGTGATCATTTTTTGTTTCCAAACAGGATATTATTGGAATAAGTTCAACTCCAATCATAAGCAGTTGGAGATGACCGTGCGCCCCCTCTTCGGTCTGATCCTTGGGTGTCTGTCGCTTTGCCTCGGCGGCTGTGGCCTGCCGGCCGGCGTGACCGTGGCCAGCTACGCCGCCGATGGCGGCCTGTACTGGGTCACCGACAAGAGCAGCAACGACCACCTGTTGTCGCTGATGGCCGGCCAGGATTGCGCCACGTGGCGCCTGATCAAGGGCCGCCAGATCTGTGCCGACTACAAGCCCGGCGAGGGCAACCCTTACGACGTCGACTACATGGCGCCGCACCGCGAGGTCGGCGAAGGCGGCATGGTGACGGTCTACAGCTCGGCACGCCAGGGCGGGCGCATGCTGTCCGGCGAAGACGCCGCCGTGGCCATGCGCGCGGCGCCCGGGGCTGCCGCCCGCCGCAAGACCGAACTCGCCGATGCCGCGGCGGCAGAGGGCGCGCTGGCGCCCGAACCGACCGTGGCGGGACCGGCGCGCAAGGCGGTCGTACCGGCGAAAGCCGACCGGGCCAGGAGTCGCGCGGCCGTGGCGGGCCGGCGGCCGATGACAGTGTCCGCTAGCGCGCGTTCCGATTGATCGGAACCCGGGAGCGCGGGCCTCCGGCCCGCTCATGTGCGGGCGAGACGCCGGCGCTTCCAGGGCGAGCGATTCCAGCCGAACGGCACGTGCTCTAAGCGGCCTATGCATCACGCCGCCGGCTGCGATTCCGCCGGCGGTCTATCGCGGCCGCGACGCTGGCTCTTCAGCTCGCCGCCACCGGGTGTGGTGGCGCTTCGCCGCGCAGGAGGACGGCCTCCAGGTTGTCCAGGGCGCGGAAGCCCATCGCGTTGCGCGTCTCCAGCGTGCCCGAGCCGAGATGCGGCAGCAGGAACGCGTTTGGCAAGTCGTAGTAGCCGGCATGCAGCTTGGGCTCGCCATCGAACACATCGAGCCCGATCGACGCCAGCTTGCCGCTGCGCACGGCGTCGATCAGGGCGGCGTCGTCGACCACCGGACCACGCGCCGTGTTGACCACGATGGCGCCGTCGGGCAGGCGGGCGATGCGCGCGGCGTTCAGCCATTGCCGTGTCTGCGGCGTCAGCGGACAGTTGATCGACAGGAAGTCGCAGTGTTGCAGCATCGCCTCGGGATCGGCGTGGAACGTGGCGCCCTTTTCCTGTGCCGGCGGCAGTCGGCTGCGATTGCTGTAGTGGATGGTCATGCGGAAGGCGCGCGCCCGGTCGGCCACCGCCTGGCCGATGCGGCCCATGCCCAGGATGCCCAGCCGTTTGCCGGTGACATGCGTGCCCATCAACTGGGTCGGCGCCCAGCCCTCCCAGCGCCGTCCGCGCAACATGTCGATGGCTTCCTGGGCGCGGCGCGCGGCGCCAAGGATGCAGAGCAGGGCGATGTCGGCGGTCGCGTCGGTCAGCACGTCCGGCGTGTTGGCGACGACGATGCCGCGCTGGCGCGCCGCCGCCACGTCGATGTGTTCGTAGCCGACGGAAAAGGTCGCGATGATCCGCAGCGACTGCGGCAACCTTGCGATGGTGGCGGCGTTCACCGGATCGCCGGCGGCGCACATTAGGCCGTCGCACCCTGCCGTCGCCGCCACCAGCCGGTCGGTATCGTAGGTGGTGTCGCTCGGATTGAGGACGGCGTCGAAGTGAGCCGTCAAACGGGCTTCGACGGCCGGCGGGAAATGACGCGTGGCGAGAACCTTCGGCTTGCGCTCGGACATGGCGCCCCTGTGGGATTGCGATGCGTTACGACTCGACTTTTGATAGCCAATGTCTACCTTAGCAAGCACAACGCGCACCTCAACATGCGGCGTAGCGATTGTCGATCCGGACTATAATTAGTCGTGTCTTCCGCGAAATCGCCGTCGCGGGACTGGTGGTGCTCGCCTTCACCGAAGCGGCCGCCGCGGCCGATCTGGTGCCACACCGCGCGACCTACGACATGCGCTTGAGCCCCGGGCGACGGGCGGTCGGCGTCAGCGATGTGCGCGGCATCATGGTCATGGAAGCGGTTGATGCATGCG
>DATFGV010000166.1:0-5228 GCA_035249115.1 Vineibacter sp. | reverse complement strand
CCGACACCTTGTCGGCATCGAACACATGCAGCGGCCGGTTGAGGTCAAACGTCACCAGGTTGGTGATGTCGACCAGCGCTGAAATTGGTCGCAGGCCGATGGCGCGCAACCGTTGCTGCAGCCAGGCCGGGCTGGGGCCGTTCCTGACGTTGCGGAAATAACGGCCGACCACGATTGGGCAGGCGACGCCGGACTTGACGTCGTAGCCGTGCGTCCAGCGCATCGGGCTCTTGTAGCTGCCAGGCACTTTCGCAACATCGGGCGCCTTGCGGCGGCCAATGCCGACGGCTTCCAGATCGCGGGCAACGCCAATCACACCCAGGGCGTCGGCACGGTTGGGTGTCGCCTTGATCTCAATGACGGGATCATCGATGCCCAGCACTTGCGCCGCCGGCACGCCAATCGGCGTATCGGCCGGCAAGTCGATGATGCCGGTGTGGTCCTCCGACAGCTCCAGCTCGAGCTCCGAGCACAGCATGCCGTTACTGTCGACGCCGCGGATTTTGCTTGGCTTCAGGTCCAGGCCAGTGCCGGGGATATGCGATCCCGACGGCGCGAACACGCCCTTCAGGCCGGTGCGGGCGTTGGGCGCGCCGCACACGACTTGCACAATGCCGCTGCCGGTATCGACCTTGCAGACCCGCAGCTTGTCGGCGTTGGGATGCTGCACCGCCTCGACAACGTACGCGGTGATGAAGCCCGCGAGCTTGGCGGCACGGTCGTCGACTGACTCGACTTCCAGCCCGAGCATGGTGAGCGTGCGGCAGATCTCGTCGACCGACGCCGTTGTTTCGAGATGCTCCTTCAGCCAGGAGAACGTGAACTTCATCGACTGAGCCCTCCGGTGAGGCTCGGTACGTCGAGCGGCGTGAAGCCGTAGTGGCGCAGCCAACGCAGGTCGGACTCGAAAAAGGTCCGCAGGTCGGGGATGCCGTATCTCAGCATCGCCACGCGCTCAATGCCCATGCCGAAGGCAAAGCCTTGATAAATCGCCGGGTCGATGCCGCAGTTGCGCAGCACGTTGGGATGAACCATGCCGGAGCCGAGGATCTCCAGCCATGAGTCGCCGGCACCAATCCGCAGCTCGCCGCCCTTCCACGAGCAGCCGATATCGACTTCGGCCGACGGTTCGGTGAAGGGGAAGTATGATGGGCGGAAGCGCAGCGGTAGGTCGTCGACTTCGAAGAAAGCGCGGCAGAAATCGGTCAGGCAACCCTTGAGATGGCCCATATGGGTCGTGCGGTCGATCACCAGGCCCTCGACCTGGTGAAACATCGGCGTGTGAGTCTGATCGCTGTCGGTGCGGAAGGTACGACCCGGCACGATGACCCGCAGCGAACCGCCGTCGGCCAGCCGCTTTTGCACCTTCGTGTCGAGCATGGTGCGCGCCTGCACTGGCGAGGTGTGGGTGCGCAGCACCATCGGCATGCCGTCAGCGCGCGGCGGCAGGAAAAACGTGTCCTGCATCTGGCGCGCCGGATGATCGGGCGGGAAGTTCAGCGACTCGAAATTGTGCCAGTCGTCCTCGATGTCCGGGCCCTCGGCCCAGCTGAACCCCATCTCCCCGAAGATGGCGCAGATCTCGTCGATGGTCTGGCCGATCGGATGCAAGGTGCCCATCCGCTCGGGACGCGGCGGCAGGCTGATGTCGAGGCGCTCCGACTCGAGCCGGGCACTGAGACTCGCACGGTCGATGTCGGCCTTGCGCGCGTCGAGCGCAGCCGAAATCTCGTCCTTCAGCGCGTTGACCGTCTGACCGAACGCCTTGCGCTCCTCCGGCGGCAGGCCGCCCAGGGTCTTCATGAGCCCGGTGACACGACCGCTCTTACCCAGCGCCGCCACGCGCGCCGCGTCCAAGGCGCGGGCATCGCTCGCCGCGGCCACCGCCGCCAGCGTCTCCGACCGGATCGTCGACAGATCGTCCATCGTCGTTCTCGCTCTCTTGAACGCACAAAAGGGGAGCCCCGGTCGCCCGCGGCTCCCCTTTCCAGATTTTCGTCCGCCGGCGCGAGGCCGGACAGCCGGAACTACTTCAGGGCGGCCTGGGCTTGATCGACCAAGGCCTTAAACGCCGCCGGCTCGCGTGCCGCCAGATCGGCCATCACCTTCCGGTCGAGCGTGATGCCGGCCTTGGCGACGCCGTTGACGAACGCTGAATAGGTCATGCCGTGTTCGCGCACCGCGGCATTGATGCGCTGGATCCACAGCGCCCGGAAATTACGCTTCTTGGCGCGCCGGTCGCGGTAGGCGTAGCGCAGCGCTTTCTCGACCTTCTGGAGCGCGGTGCGGTAGGTATTGTGGGCGCGACCCCGATAGCCCCTGGCGAGCTTCAGGATCTTCTTGTGGCGGGCGTGGCTGGTGACGCCCCGTTTGACGCGGGCCATGGCTCAGCTCTCCGTCACGCGTTGGGCAGGAAGAAACGCTTGATCGTCCGCGCATCGCCGTCGGCGGCGATTACGGTCCCGGTCGCCTGCCGCAGGAACCGGTTGCCGCGTTTGCTCATGCCGTGGCGCTTGTGGGCGACGGGAATCTTGACCTTGCCCGTGGCTGTGAGCCGGAATCGCTTTTTGGCTCCGCTTTTCGTCTTCATTTTGGGCATTTCGTCCTCTTTTCAAGCACTTAGCGCCTTGATGGACGCTGCCGGCGGCGTGCCGGCGGGAGGTTTCGGGGCCGCCTTGGCATGCCCTTTGCGCCAGGCCGCCCGAAAGAAGGCGCGGTTATACAGAGCGAGGTCAAGCAAGGCAAGCGAGCCACCGGCGCCGGTTTGCCAGGGTGACGCAATGCCAGCTGCGAGGCCTTGAACGCCCGCTCACCAGGGACCACATCTGGAGCAAGCGGCGATGCCGTCAGGGTCCCGCCAACCACTCGCTCGTCAGAGGAGGGGACCATGAATCGGGTACCTGTGTTCAGCTCGCCGTTTCTTCTCGGCTTCGAACAGCTCGAGCGGACGCTCGACCGCCTGACGAAGAATTCCAGCGACGGCTATCCGCCCTATAATATCGAACGGATCGGCGACAACGGCTTACGCATCACTTTGGCGGTGGCCGGCTTTACCGATGCCGATCTGAGCATCGAGGTTGCCCAGAACCAGTTGTCGGTGCGCGGCAAGCAGCCGGACGAGCCGGAGCGGGTATACCTGCACCGCGGCATCGCCGGTCGACAGTTCCATCGCAGCTTCATGCTGGCCGACGGAATCGAAGTGGTGGGGGCCAAGCTTGAGAATGGCCTGTTGGCCATCGATCTGGCGCGGCCCGTGGCTGAGCCGAAGGTGAAAACCATCCGGATCGATACAGCCGATGCCGCGAAGACGTCGCGCGGCAAGACCATCGACGTCACGGGCTGACCGGCCCAACGGGTTCGTCACAGGAGGACCCCATGCTTGAAGCCTCTCCCCTCAAGACATTGTCATCGGCCGAGTTCGCCGTACTGGGCGTTGAGCAGATGGCCTACATCCGACCGATAACCCTGCCCGACGGCAAGCACGCGATCGGCGTGTTCGCTGCCGATGGGCGACCGCTCGCCGGCGCGCCGACCATAGAGGTCGCACAAGCGCTGGTGCGCCAGAATGAACTGGAGCCGGCGCTGGTGCATTGAGCCGGCACCTCCCGTCCAACATTTTAGCGGCGCGCCGGGCAACCGGCGCGCCGTTGTCATTGCAGTGCACGGATGCGTCGGTTGGTGATCAGGCGGCGCGCGAGCGTTGCGGCTCGACCAGCAGCGCGTAGAGCGCCTCGGCGCGGTCGGTGGCGCGCAGCTTTTCGACCAGCGTCCGGCCGCGCAGCGCCCGCGACACGCGCGACAACGCCTTGAGGTGATCGGCGCCGGCGCCAGCTGGCACCAAGAGCGCAAAGATCAGGTCGACTGGGCGGGCGTCGATCGCCTCGAAGTCGATCGGTGTTACCAGGCGGGCAAACACGCCGTAGACGCGGTCCATGCCGTTCAGCTTGCCGTGGGGAATCGCGATGCCGCCGCCAAGGCCCGTCGAGCCGACCCGCTCTCGCTCCAGCAGGACGTCGAAAATCACCCGCTCCTGCAATCCGCCTACCTGCGCGGCGCGTTGCGCGATCTCCAGCAGCGCCTGCTTCTTGCTGCCAGCCCGCATGTCCGCGATCACCGCGTTGGGTGCGAGAATCTCCGCTAGTTCCATTGTTGCTTGCCCTGTTTGACGTTTTGGTTGCCGGCTTCGCAGCTGAGGAGGCCGTCAAGACGACGAAGCGGGTCGCGGGGCGTTTTGCGGATCGACCCAGCCAATGTTTCCATCGGCGCGGCGATAGATCATGTTGAACAACCCGTTGGCCGAATTCCGGAACATCAACGCCGGCAATTGTTCCAGGTCCAAACGCATTACCGCTTCCCCGACGGTCAGGGTTTGTACCCGGGTCTGCATTTCAGCAATCACCAGGCTATCGTGGCCGGCGGCCTCGTCAGCGCCGTCGTGTTCAACCGAGATGACCGATTGGCGGGCCAGGGTCTCTTCCGCCTGTCGCGCCAGTCGGGTGCCATGTTCTCGAAGCCGCCGTTTGTGCCGACGCAGACGGGTGGCGACGTGATCGCAGGCCGACTCGAAGGCGACATAGGGATCGCCGGCGCTGGCGTGGCTCTGCGCCATGATGTTGCGTCCGACATGCACGGAGATATCAGCTCGAATCTCGTGGGCGTGGCGGGAGAACGTCACGTTGCCTTCCAAAGCACCATCGAAGTACTTGCTGACCGCTGCGTCCAGGCACTTTTCGACGTGGCCCCGCAACGCCTCGCCGACGTCGATCTGCTTGCCGCTGACCGTCAAATTCATGGCCATGTCCGCGTCCACTGCCTGTTCCGGTCAGGGCGCCGCACGTCTTGAAGATAGGAACGGCGACTCAGCGAGTCAAGCAAGCGCCCATTCCTGTGGCCCATAGTGAACCCTTTGGCGACGACCGACAGCCGCGCTCGGCGCGCGCCACCTACTCGGCCGCGGCCTGCGCCGCTATTGCCATTGCCATCGCCGGCAGGTTTTTTTCGCGGCGCCGTTGCGCTGACGAAGGGATGCGCATTGCTTCGCGATATTTCGCGACCGTGCGGCGGGCGATCTCGATGCCTTCGCGGCGCAGCAATTCGACCAGCCGGTCGTCGGATAGTATCGCGTCGCCACGCTCCGCCTCGATCAGGCGCCGCAGCCGCGAGCGGACCGCCTCGGCCGACACCGCGCCCGCGCCGCCGGCTGACGCCAACGCACTGGTGAAAAAGTA
>DATFGV010000165.1:0-6190 GCA_035249115.1 Vineibacter sp. | reverse complement strand
CGCTGGACGATGCGGTCGCCGTCATCAACCGCACGCTCGCGGGTTTCGCCTTCCGCCGCGGCGTGCATGTCTGCTTCGGCAACAACGCCGGCCGGCCGATGGCCGACCGCGATATCGTGCGGCTGATGCCCGGGCTGCTGGCGCTGAAAGTCGACGAAGTGTCGCTGGAGTTCGCAAACCGCGAGATGGCGCAGATCGAACTAACCGGCGAGCTGGCGAGGCGCTTCGATGTCGGCGTCGGCGTCGTCGACGTCAAGAACTTCCGACTCGAGACGAGGGACGACGTGGCGCGGCGCATCGAGCGCTGCCTGGCGCATGCGCCGGCCGAACGATTGCGCGTCACCGCCGATTGCGGATTCTCGGCACTTCCGCGTGGCCTGGCACGACGCAAGATGACGGCGCTGGTCGACGGCGCGCGGCTGGTACTGGCAAGCCTGGGCCGGCGGTAGACCGGCCAACCAACTCGGGGAGGCAAAAAACGTGCGACTGTTCCTGACCGCGCTTGCGGCACTGGTGGCGTCGGCGGTCCATCCGGCACACGCCCAGACCTATCCCAACAAACCGATCCGGCTGATCGTCGGCTACAGCCCGGGTGGCGGCAACGACATCATGGCGCGCGTCGTGGCCGCCAGGCTGCAGGAGCGGCTGGGCCAGCCGGTCGTGGTCGAGAACAAGGCCGGCGCACAGTCGATCATCGCCGCCGAGTACGTCGCCAAGGCGGCGCCGGACGGCTACACCCTGCTGGTCGCGCCCAGCGGTCCGATGACCATCAATCCGGCGATCTACAGCAAGCTGCCCTATGCGCCGCGCGAGGCTTTCGCGCCAATCTCGCTGATCGCCGAGTTCCCGCTGCTCTTGGCCATCAGCGCCGCGCTGCCGGTGAAGTCGGTCAAGGAGCTGGTCGACCATGCCAAGGCGAAGCCTGCCGAGGCCAACTACGCCTCTAGCGCCGCGCCTTTCCAGCTGGCGGCGGAGCTGTTCAACCAGAAGACCGGCAGCAAGTTCGTGCACGTACCCTTCAAGGGCAGCGGCGAGGCGGTGGCGGCGGTGGCCAATGGCACGGTCATCATGACCATCTCCGATGCGGGACCGATTTCGGCGGCGCTGCAAGGCGGCTCGATCCGGGCGCTGGCCGTCACGTCTGAGCGAATGCACCCCGCGTTCGCCGGTGTGCCAACGATGGCGCAGGCCGGCATCGCGGACATGGCGATCACCCTGTGGACCGGCTTTGTCGCGCCGGCCGGTACGCCGGCCGACATCATCCAGCGGCTGCAGAGAGAGATCGCCGCGGTCGTGGCCGAACCCGAGGTGCGCGAGCGCTTCGCCAAGCTCGGCATCGATGCGGTGAGCTCGACGCCGGAGGCCTATGCCCGGCGCATCGCCGGCGACATCGACCGCTGGACCACGACCGCCAAGGCGGCCAACATCAAACTCGACTGACGCGCCGCCCCGCCTGCCGTAACAGGAGCCGACCATGTCGAGCCTATCGCGTCGCGGTGCCATGGCCGGCGGTATCGCGCTGCTGGCGAGCACGGCCCGGGCGCAGCACGAGCAGCACGGACCGCTCTACGAGCGCCTGAACCAACCCGGGCGCGTCGGCATTCCAGAGGTCGCCGCGACCCAGCACGTGTTCGACAGCCCGGCGGCCAAGGCGGCAGCTCAGGGCCGTTGGGTGGCACGGCGACAGTTGCCGCTGCCGCGCAGCGAGATGGCGTGGGCGACGGCGGTGGGTCGACAGATGCACCTCGTCGGCGGCTACGGCGAGCAACGCGTCGACCGCCCCTACCACCACGTCTATGATCCGGCATCGGATAACTGGACCGACGCGGCGCCGATTCCGCGCGGCGCCAACCACGTCGGTGTGGCAACGCTGGGCAATCGCCTCTACGCCATCGGCGGATTCCTCGGCCAGAACCACACGCCGCACGCCGAGTGCTTCGTGTTCGGCGCCGAAGGGCCGAAATGGTCGACGATCGCACCGCTGCCGCGCCCGTGTGGCGCCATGGCCTGCGTCGGCTTTGAGGGCAAGATCCACGCGATCGGCGGGGCCATCGGCGAAGGCTTCGAGAAGCGCCGCTCGATCGACTGGCATCTGGTCTACGACCCGGCCATCGA
Organism: Vineibacter sp.; assembly: GCA_035249115.1. GTDB lineage: Bacteria > Pseudomonadota > Alphaproteobacteria > Reyranellales > Reyranellaceae > Vineibacter. The sequence continues at coordinate 4,075 of DATFGV010000165.1, read as the reverse complement.
CCGATGGAGCGAGCGCGCGCCGCTACCGACCGGGCGCGACCACACCGGCATCGTCGCGGCCGGCGAGCGTATCCATGTCATCGGCGGACGGGTTGATACGTTCTTCACCAATTCCAACTTTCATCACACCTACGAAACCAAGGAAGACCGCTGGCGCCTGCGAAACCCGTTACCCACGGCGCGCTCGGGGCACGGCGCCGTGATCCTCGGCGGCCGCATCTTCTGCATGGGCGGCGAAGGCGCCAACCGCGTGTTCGGCCAGAACGAGGCGTATGACCTGGCTGCCGACAAGTGGGAGGCGTTCGCACCGATGCTGACACCGCGCCATGGCCTGGGCGCGGTAGCGATCGGCGACTGGATCTACGTTGCGGGTGGTGGGCCGGTGATGGGCGGTGGTTTCCAGAGCGCCGTGCACGAGGCCTTTACGCTGGGCTGATATTGGAGCGGCTCGGGCATTGCACGACCCGGAGCCGGCATGTAACGATTCGGCCAGTGTCGAGCAGGGGGTTACTTCATGAAGATCGACAGAATCGCGGCGCTGGCGGTCGCTGGTGTGTTGGCTGCGACCGGCGCGATGGCGCAAACCAAGTGGGACATGCCGACTGGTTATCCGCCCACCAACTATCACACCGAGAACATCCAGGCCTTCGCCGACGACGTGAAGGCCGCGACCGGCGGCAAGCTGCTGATCACGGTTCATGCCGGCGCGTCGCTATTCAAGGTGCCCGAAATCAAGCGCGCGGTGCAGTCCGGGCAGGCGCAGATCGGCGAATTGCTGATCTCGAACCTGGAGAACGAGAACCCGCTTTTCGGCATCGACGTCGTGCCGTTCCTGGCCGCGTCGTACCCTGACGCGCTGAAGTTGTGGAAGGCGCAAAAGCCGGCGATCGAAAAGAAGCTCGACGCGCAAGGTTTGAGGCTCTTGTTCGCCGTGCCATGGCCACCGCAGGGCGTCTACACCAAGAAGGACGTCAATTCCGTCGCCGACCTCAAGGGCATCAAGTTCCGCGCCTACAACGTGGCTACCACGCGCATCGCCGAACTGGCCGGCATGGTGCCCGTAACGATCCAGGCCGCCGAACTGCCGCAGGCGCTGGCGACCGGCGTCGTTCAGTCCTTCATTTCGTCGGGCTCGACCGGCTATGACAGCAAGGCCTGGGAGTCGCTCACGCATTTCTACGACACCCAAGCCTGGCTGCCCAAGAACATGGTGTTCATCAACAAGGAGGCGTTCGGCAAGCTCGATGCGGCGACGCAAGACGCCGTGCTCAAGGCGGCCGCCAAGGCCGAAACCGCCGGCTGGAAACTGAGCCAGGAGAAGACCAGCTGGTACACCGATCAGCTGAAGGCTAAGGGCATGAAGGTGCTGGTACCGAGCGACGCGCTGAAAGCCGACCTGCGCAAGATCGGAGAGCAGTTGACCGACGACTGGCTCAAGAAAGCCGGCGACGAGGGCAAGGCGGTCCTCGACGCCTACCGCAAGATGTGACGGCACGACTTTCTCCCCGCGAAGGCGGCGAGAAGGCGCCCGAAGGGCGGATCAGGGGCTTTGCGCTATCCATGCAAGCAAGAGCAATAGACGCAGGCCACCACTACACCACGCGAAATCGCCAAGTCCCTCATCCGGCGCTTCGCGCCACCTTCTCCCCGCCGTCGCTGGGTGAAGGCATCGATGGCGTGGTCCCCGTATGACAATCCTGCGCAAGGCGCTTGACACGCTATACTGGGGATGCGGCGCGATCGCCGGCCTGTTCATGGTGGCGATTTGCGGGCTGATGATGGCCCTGTCATTGGGTCGCGAGCTGGGTATCAACGTCCGCGGCGGCGACGAGATCACCGGCTGGCTGATGGCCGCCTCGGCCTTCCTCGGCCTCGCCTATACCTTCAAGCATGGTGATCTGATTCGGGTCACGCTGCTGATTGAGCGCTTCACGGGCTCGCCGCGACGCTGGCTCGAACTGGTGGCGCTCGGAATCGGCGGCCTCTTCCTGGGCTTGTTCGCCTGGTACTGCGTGCGCATGGTCTACGACTCCTGGCGTTTCAACGAATTCGCCCAGGGCGTCATCGCCATCCCGATCTGGATTCCGCAATCGGGTCTGACGCTGGGTGTCGTCGTGCTGTTTGTCGCTTTCTGCGACGAGTTCGTGCGCGTGCTCGCCGGACACACGCCCTGTTATCAGCGCGAGCCACCCAAGACCGCCGACGAAATCATCGAGCGCGCCGCCGAGAGCGGGGTCTGAGCGGTGGACGTGCTGGAGATGGGCGTGCTGCTGCTGGGCGTGCTGACCCTGCTGCTGGGCGCCGGCGTCTGGATATCGATGGCGCTGATGGCCTGTGGCTGGGCGTCGATGCTGTTGACCGGCAAGCTGACCGCCGGCCAGGTGCTGGCGACCACCGTCTGGGGTGGCGCGAACTCCTGGACTTTGGCGGCTCTGCCGCTGTTCATCTGGATGGGCGAGATCCTGTTCCGCACGCGTCTGTCGGAAGAGATGTTCCGCGGACTGGCGCCGTGGCTCGGCTGGCTGCCCGGCCGGCTGATGCACGTCAACGTGCTGGGCTGCGGCATTTTCGGCTCGGTGTCCGGTTCGTCGGCGGCGACCTGCGCCACCATCGCCAAGATCGCGCTGCCGGAACTGAAGCGCCGCGGCTACGACGAGCGGATGAGCCTCGGCTCGCTGGCGGGCGCCGGCACCCTGGGCATCCTGATTCCGCCGTCGATCACCATGGTCGTCTACGCCGTGGCCGCCGAGGTCTCGATCATCCAGGTGTTCCTCGCCGGCTTCCTGCCCGGGCTGCTGGTGATGGTGCTGTACAGCGGCTACATCGCCGGCTGGTCGCTGCTCAACCCGCAGCTGACACCGCCCGCCGACCGGCCCCTGTCGTTGCGCGAGAAGCTGCGGGAGTCACGCAACTTGATTCCCTGCACCCTGCTGATCGTGCTGGTCTTCGCCTCGCTGCTGTTTGGCTGGGCGACCGCCACGGAGTGCGCCGCCTGGGGCGCCATCGGCTCGTTGGCGATCTCCTGGTGGTCCGGCATGCTGAGCTGGCGGTCGTTCTGGGACAGCGTCATGGGCGCCACCCGGCTCACCTGCATGATCATGCTGATCCTGGCCGGCGCCTCCTTCATGTCGGTGGCGATGGGCTACACCGGCGTGCCCCTGGCGCTGGCCAAGTGGGTCAACGGCCTGGGCCTCAGCCCCTTCGTGCTGATCGCCGTGCTAACCCTGATGTACATCGTGCTCGGCACGGCGCTCGACGGCATCTCGATGATCCTGCTGACCACGGCCATCGTGCTGCCGATGGTGAAGCAGGCCGGTTTCGACCTGGTGTGGTTCGGCATTTTCATGGTGCTGGTGATCGAGATGGCGGAGATTTCGCCACCGGTCGGCTTCAACCTGTTCGTGCTGCAGGCGATGAGCGGCAAGGACAGCTTCTACGTCGCGCGCGCCTCGGTGCCGTTTTTCATCCTGCTGGTGGTCGCCGCCGGCATCGTCACCGTCTTTCCCGACATCGTCATGGCCGTGCCGCGCTGGGCGTTCCCGGACCGGTGAGTGTCGCCTGGGAGCGCGGGCGTCTCGCCCGCCCATGAGCGGGTCGAAGGCCCGCTCTCCCGGGACGGAGCTCACGTCACCGGCACCTCTTCCGGCTCGGCCTTCAACTCGGCCAGCACCTCGAACAGATCATCGAACGCGGCCTGCACCTTGGCCGGATCTGTGCCGCGCACGATCAGCGACACGCTCGGCTTGCCCTGCCGGAACGCCGGGTAGCTGCCGATCTCGGTGTCGGCATGGCGTTGCTGCACCGCCCCCAGCGGACCGGCGATGAAGCCTTCCGGCTGGCTGCAGCGGATCGTCCGGCTGATCATCGGCCGGCCGCCGATCAGCAGGTGCTTCATGGCGTGGAACATGCCCTCGACGATCATCGGCACGCCGGCGAAGGTGAAGACGTTCTCCATCCGGAACCCCGGTGCCACCGACACCGGGTTGTCGACCAGGCTGCCGCCATGCGGGACGCGCGCCATGCGGCGGCGCGGCGCGGTGAACAGCGCCGGATCGGCGTAGTAGCGGGTCAGCCG
>DATFGV010000164.1:0-7251 GCA_035249115.1 Vineibacter sp. | reverse complement strand
GCGCGTGCGGTTGCCCACCCTTCGAGACGGCCGCTGCGCGGCCTCCTCAGGGTGAGGTTTGTGGAGTAGGGGACGGGCGCGTGTGGCCCTACTACGCGGCGCTGGCCGGCGCCATTCTGCTCGGCGTCGGCGGCCAGGTGCTGCTGAAGTATGGCGTCGGCGCCGAGGGCGAGACGTTCCTGCAGCAGGTCTTCAAGCCGTACACTTTGCTCGGCCTGCTGTTCTACGGCCTGGCGGCGTTCCTCTACATCGTGGCGCTGCGCAAGATCCCGGTATCGGTGGCGTTCCTCACCGGCTCGTCAAGCTACGCCCTGGTGGCGGTGCTGGGCTACGTGCTGTTCGGCGAGCCGTTCGGCTTGCCCAAGATCGCCGGCCTGATGCTGATCGTCGCCGGCGTCTGGCTGGTGCATCAGGGATAGAGCCGCGCGCCGTTGCGCCAACGCGACAGCGCGCGGATGACTCAACCCGGCGTGTAGCCCGGCGGCCGTCGCCTGATGATGCGCGGCTCCGGCGGCTCGTCCCACGGGTCGGGCCGCAGATGCGGCGGCGTGGGACCGCGATGGCGCTGGCGCAAGGCACTGTGCGTGTCCGACGCGGTTTGCGCCGGCCGGTTGGCCGCGTCGTCGTGCGGCGGCTGGTGGCGAAGCGCTGGCGCCGGCGATGCGCCGGACGACGCTTTGGCCGCCGGCAGCGTGCCGCTGCGGCCCATCGCGGCGCGCCATGCGTCAAGGCCCCTGTACGAGGACCACGGCTGCAGCCGGGCGGCGAGCGCCGGCCAGCGCCGCGCGATGCCGGTGGGGTCGAGGGTCGTGGCCGGCAGGACCGGCAGGGCCGGTGTCGACTCTCGCCGCTGGTCGGCCGCCAACAGCGCCTGGCACTCGGCTCTGGCGATCGTGATGAGCATGTAGGTGCCGCGTTTGATGCGTTCCTCGGCCTCGGCCGACGGCGCGGCGGCATTGCCCGTGGCTGCGGCGGCGGCCAATTGCACGGCGGCCGCCTCGGCTTCGTTCAGGATCGACATGACATGACGGGTGCTGTCGCTGTCGAGGCGTGATGTGTTCCGGGGTTCCTCGGCCTCTGGCGCCGGCTCGTACGCGCCTTCCTCAGGATCCTGGCCGCGGCGCAGCGCGCCGTCGCGCCACAGATCGGGCCGGCGGTTCTTCAGCCAGAAGGCGCAGGCGCGGGTTTCCGGCGGCAGCTCGCGGGTGATCTCGGTCACGACCTCCGTGCCGTCCCGGCGCACCACGCGCCGTTCGGTCTGGCGCGCGCCGCAGGCGCGCTGGTAGAGCGACTCCGCGACGTTCATGTCGGCGTCCAGCTTGCCGCGGCGCACCGCCTTGGCGAACGCGGCCTCGCGCCGCATCCAGTTGCGGACCGTCTTTTCCACCACGCCGAAGGCCTCGGCGAGGTCGTCGTTGGTGGCGCCCAGCCGGCACAGCCGCTCGGCCTCGGCCGCGTAGCTCGCCTGGTAGGTGGTGCGGGTGCGCCGGTGCGGCGTGGCGTCGGCCTGCGGCGTGTCGGGAGCGGCGATCGGTGCGGTCATGGTGGCCACCCAGGTATCTGGACTTGGACTATGGCCGGCGTTGTACACAATCGTACAGTCAATCTCAATGCATTTGCCATCTCTATACCATTCGACACTCAACGCCGAGAGTCGCACTCAATACCCGTGAATCTTGTCGAGCCATCCAAACCAGCAGGGACCCCAATGCGGCCGCCGACGATGGTCATTTACCGCCCGTAGCCGGTAATCTCTGCCGCAGGTGCCGTTGGGTATCCACCCTTCGAAAATGCCAACCGACTCAAGAGCTTACCATACCATATCAATGAGACGGCCTAGATACCAGTCAACCCGGCGGCGGACTTGTCGCTGCAAGCCTTCATGGTGAGCTTTGTCGAACCATGAAGGCGCTCGCACCGACCGTCGTGCGGCGCTTGATGGTTCGACGGCTCACCATGCAGCGGTCAACACCAATTGGTGTAAGTCACCGACAAAAGAAGAGGGCATCGTCCCAACAGGACGATGCCCATTCTCGATGGTCTGATGGTTCTTGTCAGAGGCCGCCGTTCACCACCAGGCACTGGCCACTGACGTAGTCGCTGTCGGGGCTGCAGAACAGGTAGACCGAGCCGGCCGCCTCTTCCGGCAGGCCGCCGCGGCCCAGCGGGATCATCTGGTTCATGGCGGCGATGCGGCCGCCCTGGACGCCGATCTTGACCTTGCGGCCCTGGACCTCGATCTCGCCGGCCTCGCCCTCGCTCAACGGCTTGGTCAGCCGGGTCTGGATGTAGCCGAAGGCGACGGCGTTGACGGTGACGTCGTAGCGGCCGAACTCCTTGGCCAAGGTCTTGGTCAGGCCGACGATGCCGGCCTTGCCGGCCGAGTAGTTCGACTGGCCGGCGTTGCCGTTGACGCCCGAGGTCGAGGAGATGTTGACCACCTTGCGCACGACGCGCTGGCCGGCGGTGCGCTCCTTCTCGACGGCGGCGCGGAAATGCTGCTGGAAAGCGCGCAGGACGCGAAACGGCGCCGTCAGGTGGACGTCGAGGATGGCGTACCACTGCTCATCGGTCATCTTCTGGATGACGCTGTCCCAGGTGTAGCCGGCGTTGTTGACCACGATGTGGCAGTCGCCGAAGGCGTCAACCGCCGTCTTGACGATGCGGTCGCCGAAATCCTTGGCCGCCACGTCACCGGTGCAGGCGACCGCCTTGCCGCCCATCTTCTCGATGGCGGCGATGGTCTCCTTGGCCGGCGCCTCGTCGATGTCATTGACCACCACCTTGGCGCCGTCGCGCACCAGGCGGAAGGCGATCTCCTGGCCGATGCCGCGACCCGATCCGGTGACGATGGCGACCCTTCCGTCGAGCTGACCCATGATCCACTTCTCCTTGTTTTTTGCTGGGGGCGCGCCACTCCAGTGGCGCGTCATGTGCGGTGCAAGGTGAAGACGCGCCACTGGAGTGGCGCGCCCCCGGCTACGCCAGCGCCACCGTGGCGTAGCCCTCGAGCGTGTTCTGGCCGCTCTGGTTGGTGCACTTGACCTCGAGGTCGACCAGCTTCTCGCCGTTCTCCTCGCGCTTGCCGGTCACTTTGCCCGAGACGGTGATCTGGTCGCCGACCCAGGTGATCGCGGTGAAGCGCGTGCCGAGCTTGCGAAGCTGCTTCTGCTGCACCCACGAGGTCGCCAGCCGGCCGAGGAAAGCCATCGACAGCATCCCGTGGGCGAAGACGTCCTTGAAACCGAATTTCTTGGCGAAGTCGATGTCGACATGGATCGGGTTGTGGTCGCCCGAGCCGCCGCAATAGAGCGCCAGCTGGTGGCGGCTGATCGGCGGCAGCTTGAGCGCCGGCAGGGAGTCGCCGACCTTGACGTCGGCGTAGTTCGGGGCGTTGGCCATGCGAGCCTCCTACTTCTTGGCCGCGTCGGGATTGCGCACGACCGTCACGCCGCGCGCCTTGGCCACCGCCTTGCCGGAGGCGGCGTCCTTCATGTCCATCTCGGACACCACGAACCAGAGCGCACCGCCCTTCTTGTCGTAGATATCGACCACCTTGGACTGGCAGGTGATGCGATCGCCGACATGCACCGGCGCCAGGTATTCGTAGTGCTGCTCGCCGTGCAGGATCAGGCCGATGTCGACGCCCAGCAGGCGCAGCAGGCCGCCCTTGTCGGGATCGTCGTTGGTGATCGTCTGCAGCGCCGTCGGCGGCACCGGAATGGCACGGTAGCCGGCCGCCTTGGCGGCAGCTTCGTCCTGGTAGATCGGGTCTTCCTCGCCGATCGCCTTGCAGAACAGCCGGATCCGGCCGGCCTCGACCGTCGTGGTGAAGGCCTTGAACGTGTGACCGACCAGCTTCTTGTCGAGCAGTGGTTTCATTGCACCGTCTGGCATGATTCTTCCTCCGCCTGTCGGTAGTCGCTGCTGGGGACGCGCCACTCCAGTGGCGCGTCATGTGCGGCAGAAACGCGAAGACGCGCCACTGGAGTGGCGCGCCCCCGGCGAAAATGCTTAGGAGCCTGACTGACAATGCTCCGCAGTGTCGCCTTCATGGTGAGCCTGTCGAACCATGAAGGCCTCGCACGGGCGATGGTGCGGCGCTTCATGGTTCGACAAGCTCACCATGAAGCACTTTTTCGCAGTCTGAGTCAGACTCTCAGGCGTCGAGACGGCCGATGATCGACACCGACGAGACGTTCTCGCGCGGCGCGCCGCCGAGATTGTGCGTCATGCCGATCTTCGGGTCCTTCAGCTGCCGCGGACCGGCGCGGCCCTGCAGCTGCAGGTACATTTCATAGAGCATGCGCAGGCCCGACGCGCCGATCGGGTGGCCGAAGCACTTCAGACCGCCGTCGATCTGGCAGGGGATCTTGCCGTCGGCGTCGTAGAAGCCGTCGAGCACATCCTTCCAGCCCTTGCCGGTCTCGGAGATGTGCAGGTCTTCCATGGTCACCAGCTCGGTGACCGAGAAGCAGTCGTGCACCTCGAACATCGAGACTTCGTCGCGCGGGCTCTTGATGCCGGCTTCCTCGTAGGCGCGCTTCGAGGCGATGCGCGTGGTGTGGAAGTAGCTGCCGTCCCACGAGTTGTGGCCCGACTCGGAGCCGTTCGACACGGCGAGCTGCAGCGCCTTGACGCTGATCAGGTCGTGCTTGCCCAGCGACTTGGCGATCTCCGGCGTCGTCACGATCGCCGCCGCGGCGCCGTCCGACACGCCGCAGCAATCGAACAGCCCGAGCGGCGCGGCGATCATCGGCGCGTTGAGAATGGTGTCCATCTCCACCGCCTTCTGGAGGTGGGCTTTGGCGTTCTTGGCGCCGTTCTGGTGGCTCTTCCACGACACATGGCCGATGGCGCGCTTGAGGTCGTCGTACTTGACGTCATGCGCCGCCATGTAGGCCGAGGCGAGCTGGGCGAAGTTGCCCGGCGCCGTGCCGTTGGCGTGCCACAGCGCCTGTAGCGGGCCGCCGCGGCCACCCGGCAGGCCGCCGTAGCCGGTGTCCTTCAGCTTCTCGACGCCCAGCGCCAGGGCGAAGTCGACGGCGCCGGAGGCGACGGCATAGCAGGCGCCGCGGAAGGCCTCGGTGCCCGAGGCGCACATGTTCTCGACATGCGTCACCGGGATGTTGGGCAGGCGCAGCGTGGTCGACAGCGGGATGCCCGACTTGCCGACATGCACCTCGTCGATCGCGGTCGAGAACCAGGCCGCCTGGATCTGCTTCTTGTCGACGCCGGAGTCCGACAGGCACTCCTTGAAGGCCTCGAGCATCAGCTCCTCGGCGCCGCTGTCCCAGCGCTCGCCGAACTTCGAGCAGCCCATGCCGAGAATGGCGACCTTGTCCTTGATACCTTTGGCCATCGCACGTCTCCTTTCGTGCTCAGAACACGGAAATTCCCGCAGAAGCGGAGGACGGCGCCGGTCAGGCCGGCGCCGCCTTCCAGAAGTAGCGCTTGAAGCCGCCGCGCATGGTGTCGTTGTCGCGGATGCGGAACGTCATGCGCATCTTGGCGCCGACCTTGACCTGTTCCTTGTCGCAGTCGGTGAAGTCGGCCATGAAGCGCCCGCCCTCGGGGAAGGTGATCATGCCGTAGTAGGCCGGCGGATCGGGCGAATAGGTGAGCGCGTCGGCGGTGAACGACATGATGGCGGCCTCGAGGCCGGCCATCGGGTAGTCGTCCTGGCTGTCCATCGCGTGGCAGTTGGGATTGACGCAGACCTGGCTCTTGGGGAACTGCACCGTGCCGCACACCCGGCACTTGCCGCCGACCAGGCCGTAGATCATGTCGCGCTTGCGCCACAGCACCGACATCGCCGTCTTCTTGTCGAACTCGGCGCGCATGCCCTTGTCGAGCGGCAGCATGTCGTTGAAGGCGAGGAACTTCATGTAGTTCTTCTCTTCCTTCCGGCGCGCCAGCCAGCCCGACAGGCCCATGCGCTTCGACAACTTGCCGATCTCGGCGGTGACCTCCAGCGCCACGATGTCGACGCCCTGGCCGAAGCCGACGACCAGGATCTTGTCGCCCGGCTTGGCGTTCTCCAGCGCGTCGACCAGCATGACCAGCGTATGCGCCGCGCCGGTGTCGCCGAGGTTGGCGTTGAGCAGGTCGCGCACCGCCGTCTCGGCAATGCCGGCCATCTTGGCCATCAGCTTGGGCACGGCGCCCATCAGGCTCGGCATCACGAAATGCGCGATATCGGCGCCCTTCAGCTTGAAGGCCGCCAGCGCCTCCTTGATCGCCGGGGGCACGATCTTGGCGTAGCCCTCGTCGCGGATCCAGCGCTCCTCCCAGCCGTAGTCGAAATCCGACTCATCGCCGCGGAAGTGGTCGACGAAATCCATCGACACCGAGCGGCTGCCGATCAGCTTGGCGATCACCTTGTCGGTGCCCAGCATCAGCGCCGCGGCGCCGTCGCCGTACTGCATCTCCGTGGTCGAGGCGACGCGGGTCAGCCGCTTGTCGGCCGCCGCCACCAAGGTCGGCGCGCCCGTCGTGGCGGCGTTCAGCCCGGCGATCAGGGCCGAGGTGCCGGCCTTCTGCGAGCCGCCGATATCGGCCGCCATCAGGCCCTGCTCGACGGTCAGCGCCGTGCCGATGACGCCGGCGTTCTGGCGGTCCTTGAAGGGATGGGTGGTCGATGCGAAATAGAGGTTCCGCAGGCTCTTGGGATCGGTGCCGTTGAGGCAGTCGCGCGACGCCTCGACCGCCATGGTGATCGAATCCTCGTCCCAGTTGGCCATCGACCGTTCGCCCTTGGCCTGGCCGCGCAGGCCCGGCGCGAACCACTTGTTGGCGTCGTACACCGCCTGCCGGTTGAGCCGCAGCCGCGGCACGTAGGCGCCATAAGCCGTGATTCCGACCATTCGCCGAGGTCCTCCGAAATCGTCGCTTGTGTTTATGCGACCCGGCGCCACGCGCCCGGTCGTGAACGTTGATTCACCTTAGACCCGGCAATCGCGGCCGGCGACAGCGATTTTTTCGCCCACCCGCCCCGCGTCGCGGTCATATGTTCCGGCATGTGGAATAGCGATCCTTCCCCACGAAGTGGGGAAGGTGCCCGAAGGGCGGATGGGGAGCCGACGAGGTCTTCGTTACGGAGATACGGTTTCAGGTTCAAAGACCACGATGGCTCCCCTCCGGCCCTTCGGGCCACCTCCCCACTTCGTGGGGAGGAAGCTTGATTGCCTTCTCTTCCCCACGAAGTGGGGAAGGTGCCCGAAGGGCGGATGGGGAGCCGACGAGGTCTTC
>DATFGV010000163.1:0-3251 GCA_035249115.1 Vineibacter sp. | reverse complement strand
GGATGACGCGTCACTGGCGTGACGCGCCCCCAGCTTTCCAGCTTCGCTGGCGAGGAAATTGGTGACTGTTGAGCAACCGTGCCTGCGATCGACGCCTGACAGGGCGGCGACGGGTTGTAGTATGACACCGCGATGACGGCGCCGTCCCCGACGCAACCTGAGCCGGCGCCGGCCGGCATGGCGGTGCCGGCCCTGATCGTGGCCCTGACGATGATGGGCGACACGCTGCTGTACGCCGTGTTGCCGCTGTACGCCGCCGATTTCGGCGTCAGCCTGGTCGTGGTCGGCATCCTGCTGTCGCTGAACCGCTGGGTGCGGCTGGTCGCGAATTCGGTGGTCGCCGCGATCGGCAACCGGTTCGGGCCGCGCCGCCTGATGATCTTCGCCGCCGTCGCCGCCACCGCCTCGACCGTCGGCTACGTCGTGGCGCCCGATCCGGCCTCGCTGATGGTCTCGCGCGTCGTCTGGGGCATCGCGTTTGCGTCGATGAACCTGGCGCTGATCGCCTACGCCGTCAGCGACCGCGCCAACGCCGGCAAGCGGGTCGGCGCCGGCCGGGCCGCCATCGGTTTCTTCCAGGCCGCCGCGCTGGTCGGCGGCACCTTGCTGGTCGCCGTGCTCGGCGCCCGCGACGTCTTCCTGGTGATGGCCGCCGCCTCGGCGATCGCCATCGCGCTGTCGTGGTGGCTGCCGTCCCTGACGCCGGACCCCCGGCAGCAGGAGGGATTCCGGCTGCCGATGCCGGGACGGCTGGAGGTCTGGGGCTTTTCGCTCGGCCTGGTGGTCGACGGCATCTTCCTGGTGACCCTGTCGCTGCTGATGAAGGACACGACCTTGCCGCTGGCGCCGGTCGTGGTCACCGGCGTCCTGCTGGCGACCCGCTGGCTGATCGAGGTTCTGGTGGCGCCGGCGACCGGAACGCTGGCCGACCGTCTCGGCGCCCGCCGCCTGACCCTGGCGACCGGCACGGTGCTGCTGCTCGGACTGGCGCTGGTCGCCGCCGGCCACGACCTGGCGGGCGCGGCGCTGGTGGTGACGACCCGCGGTATCTTCAACACCCTGCTGCCGGTGATGGTGGCCGAGCGCGCCGTCGGCAGCGCCATGACCTCGCAGGCGACCTATTCCACCTGGCGCGACTTCGGCGCCGCCGTCGGCCCGGTGGTCGCCGGCATCGTCTTCACCACGGTGGCGCAGCCGCTGCTGTACGGCACCTGCGCCGCGCTGCTGGCGCTGCTGCTGTGGCTGTGCGTCGGGCGTCGCTAGAGCCTGTCCCGATCGATTGGACCCTGGGAGCGCGGGCCTCCGGCCCGCTCAAGGGCGGGCGAGACGCCCGCGCTCCCAGGATGACCGGATCCGTGCGGCCGGAACGTGCTCTGGCTGCGGCCAGCCGATGCCACTGCCAAAAACCGGGTCGGCGGTGTAGTCTGCGACCCGGCATTCCGGCGGCCGCCGGGTCGGGGGCAGGGCGTGCGGGAGAGTGGGGCAGCATGCGCGCGGGCGCGCTTGGCGTAGGGTTGGCAATACTCGTGACGGGCGTCGCGCTGGCACAGTCGCCGCAGCAGCGCGAGCACTGCTTCAACGTCCAGTCGACCGACGACCAGCGGATCGAGGCCTGCGGCGCCGTGGTCCTGGCCGGCCTGATGTCGCCGGCCGACCGGGCCTCGGCGCACCGCATCCGGGCCGACGCGCTGGCACGCCGCGGCGAATACCAGCGGGCGCTGGCCGACTATCGCGAAGCGATCCGCATGGCGCCGGACGAGCTGCGCAGCTTCAACAACCGCGGCTATGCCTACAACCTGATGGGCGAGTTCGACCTGGCGCTGGCCGACCTCGACCACGTCATCCGCCGCAATCCGAACCTCGCCGCCGCCTTCAACAACCGCGGCATCGCCTATAACGGCAAGAGCCAGTACCAGCGCGCCATCGCCGATTTCGACGACGCCATCCGGCTCGACCCGACCTATGTCCAGGCCTTCGTCAACCGCGGCGCGTCGCGCCGGGCGCTCGGCGAGCACGACCGGGCGATCGACGATTTCGAGCAGGCGATCCGGCTGAAGCCGGACTACGCCCAGGCGTTCAACGAGCGCGGCGGCGCGTTGGCCGCCAAGGGCGAGCACGACCGTGCCATCGCCGACTACGACGCGGCGATCCGGCTCGACGCCAACAACGCCCTGTTCCACCTCAATCGCGGCGGCATGCGCGCGACGCTCGGTCAGCCGGAACGCGCGATCGAGGATTTCGACGCCGCGATCCGGCTGAAGCCCGACCTGGCCGGCGCCTACTACCATCGCGGCAACGCCCACCTCGACGGCGGCCGGCACGAGCGCGCCATCGCCGATTTCGACATGGCGGTGCGGCTGGACGCGAAAAACGCGCTCTACTTCCTCAGCCGCGGCAGCGCCCATGACGGTCGCGGCCAGCGCGACCGTGCGATGCGCGACTACAACGACGCGATCCGCCTGAAGCCCGACCTCGCCATCGCCTACTACCACCGCGGCAACGCCTACGCCGACGGCACCGAGTACGAGCTGGCGATCGGCGACTACGACATGGCGATCCGGCTCGATCCGTCCGATTCGCGCTTCTACGCCAGCCGCGGCGACGCCCACCACGAGCGCGGCGACAACGAGCGGGCGGTCGACGACTACGACGCGGCGCTCCGTCTCAATCCCGACGATCCGGTCGTGCTCAACGCCCGCTGCTGGTCGCGCGCCGTGCTCGGCCGGCTGCGCGAGGCGCTGGCCGATTGCGACGAGTCGTTGCGCCTCGAACCGGCCGCCGCCCATACCCTCGACAGCCGCGGCTTCACCTACCTGAAGCTCGGCGACTTCGAGCGCGCCATGGCCGATTTCAACGCCGCCCTGAAGATCGACACCGGCATCGCGGCGGCGCTGTTCGGCCGCGGCGTCACCAAGCTGCGCATGGGCGACCGCGGCGGCGGCGACAAGGACATCGCCGCCGCCACGGCGATCGACGCCACCATCATCGAACGCTACGCCCGCTACGGCGTGAAGCCGTAGAGGTGGCGCTTCACATTCGGTCCACCAGACCTGCTGCCCGCCTTCGGGGCAGGGCGATCGCATATGGCTTCCGATCCTTGCCCTCGGAGGGAAGGGCTATCGCATATGGCGACGCACAACCTCATCCTGAGAGTCTGACTCAAAATGAATGCATCCAAACTAGAGCCTTACGATCGCATTGCCAGGATGACTTCATGGTGAGCTTGTCGAACCATGAAGCCTCGCACGGCC
>DATFGV010000162.1:0-2551 GCA_035249115.1 Vineibacter sp. | reverse complement strand
CGACGACGTGCGCGCGCTCGACGCCCGCCGCCCGCAGTCGGGTGACGAGCGTATCGGCAAGCGCGGCGATCGAACCGTTCTCGGCGGTACTGCTGTCAGCGGCGCCGTCGTGGCCGGGCAGCGTCAGGGCAATGACCTGGTGGCGTGCGCTGAGCGCGGGCAGCAGCGGTTTCCAGATATGCCAGGTTGCGGTCAGCCCGTGCAGCAGCAGCAAGACGCTGCCGCTGCCGCCGACATAGGCGTCCTTTCGCTCGCAAGCCTCGAATCCTTTCATCGGCATGACGCGGCTTCCCTGGCACACACCGCAGGCGGGTTCGTCGGCCCTGCTCATCGAAGCTCTACGATGGCGGGACTCGACGTCGGTCCGTGAACGATGGATAATAGTAGGAGTACATACTATATTTGTTAAACACGGTCCGCATCAAGGCGGACCTTTCCCCTCGGAACATCGATCAGGAGAGTCACGTGCGTGGTTTGAAAGGAAAGGTTGCTCTCGTCACGGGCGCTGGCAGCGGCATTGGCCTTGCGATTGCGAAGCGTCTGGGCGAGGAGGGGATGCTGGTTGGGGTGCTCGACATGAACGCCGAGGCGGCGGCGAAGGCGGTGGCTGAGATCCGCGCGGCGGGTGGCCAGGCCGACGCGGCGATCTGCGACATCACCAACTACGACGCGGTGACCAAGGCCGTTGCCGAGATCGAAGGCAAGCTCGGTCCGACCTGGGCGCTGGTCAACAACGCCGGCTGGGACAAGCCGATCCCGTTCCTGAAGACGACGCCGGACTTCTGGAAGAAGGTCGTCGACATCAACTACATGGGCCCGCTGCACATGACGCACGCCGTCGTGCAGGGCATGACGCAGCGCGGCGGCGGCCGCGTGATCTTCATCGCCTCCGACGCCGGTCGCGTCGGTTCCTCGGGTGAAGTCGTCTACTCGGGCACCAAGGGCGCCACGATCGCCTTCGCCAAGGCCCTGGCGCGCGAAGTCTCGCGCAAGAACGTGACGCTGAACTGCGTCTGCCCGGGCCCGACCAACACGCCGGCGATGGATGCCTTCGTCGGTACCGGTGAAGAAGGCCAGAAGATCCGCGACGCCATGGTCCGCGGCGTGCCGCTCGGCCGCATCGGCGAGCCGGACGACTATCCGGGCCTGGTGGCCTTCCTCGCCAGCGACGACGCCTCGTTCATGACCGGCCAGACGATCAGCGTCTCTGGCGGCCTGAACATGGTTTGAGATCAAACGAAATATCACAGCTAGGGACGGCGATGGCCCGTTCCCATGGAGCATCAGACATGAGTCAGTACAAGGACATTCTTTACGAAGTGGGCGCCAACGCCGTCCGCATCACCATCAACCGTCCGGAAGTGTTCAACGCCTTCCGCACGCAGACGGTCGAGGAACTGATCGACGCGTTCCGCCGCGCCGACGAAGAGAAGAGCGTCAACGCCGTGATCTTCAGCGGTGCCGGCGAAAAGGCCTTCTGCACCGGTGGCGACCAGAAGGTGCACCTGTCGGAAGACGGTCTTTATGGCCCGCGCGGTCTGGTCGGCCTGCCGATCGAAGAGCTGCACAGTGCGATCCGTGACTGCCGCAAGGTCGTCATCGCCCGCGTGCAGGGTTTTGCGATCGGCGGCGGCAATGTCTTCGTCACGATCTGCGATCTGGCGATTGCCTCCGAGAAGGCCAAGCTCGGCCAGGTTGGCCCAAAGGTCGGCTCGGTCGATCCGGGCTACGGCACGGCGTATCTGGCCCGCATCATCGGCGAGAAGAAGGCGCGCGAAGTCTGGTTCCTGTGCCGCCAGTACAACGCCCAGCAGGCGCTGGAGATGGGCCTCGTCAACAAGGTCGTGCCGCATGACGATCTCGACGTCGAATGCGAAGCCTGGGCCGCCGAGATCAACGCGCTGTCGCCGACGGCGATTGCGATTGCCAAGCGCTCGTTCAATGCCGACTCCGAGAACATCCGTGGCCTGAGCTTCCTCGGCATCGCCGCGGTCAAGGGCTATTACCAGAGCGAAGAATCGAAGGAAGGCGTCAAGGCCTTCAACGAGAAGCGCAAGCCGGATTTCAAGAAGTACGTGTGAAGGGACTGCGGCGATGAACGACGACAATCTGCGCAGCGTGCTCGGTGCCGACGGCATCCTCACCGTCTGCATCGATATGCCGAAGCGTTCGATGAACGTGTTTTCGGCGGGCATGATGGACTCGCTGCAGGCGCTGCTCGACCACGTCGAGAACACGCCGGCGGTGCGCGGCGTGGTGCTGAGTTCGGCCAAGCCGGCGTTCATTGCCGGTGCCGATCTCGACATGATCCGCGAGTTCGCCGAGCGTGCGCGCAGCGGCACGACGGACGAACTCAATGCGCTGTTCGGTCGTCTCGGCCGCCTGTTCCGTCGTCTCGAACTCAGCCGCAAGCCCTACGTCGCGGCGATCAGCGGCCTGGCGCTCGGCGGAGGGCTTGAAGTGGCGCTGGCCTGCCATCGCCGCGTTGCCGTCGATGATGCGGCGACGCAGCTCGGCCTGCCGGAGATTAAGCTCGGCTTGCTGCCGGGCG
>DATFGV010000161.1:0-2068 GCA_035249115.1 Vineibacter sp. | reverse complement strand
CCCAATGCGGCGTCGCCGTTCGTCGTGGCGACCACCTTGTCGGTCGGCAACATCGTGCTGTTCGAATCGGTGCTGAGCTTTCTCGGGCTGGGCATCCAGCCGCCGCACGCCAGCTGGGGCAACATGCTGACCGGGGCGCAGGACTTCATCTGGAACGCGCCGTTGCTGGCGCTATGGCCCGGCCTGCTGATTTTCGTGACGGTCATCGCCTTCAATTTCGTCGGCGACGGGCTGCAGGACGCCCTCGATCCCCGCGCCGAGCGGCGCTGAACGCTGGTCGCGACAAGCGCCGGTTGGAACCAGTGCCACCGGATGCCGGCGGACTGACCGGCGCTGTCGCGTGCGCTAGCGGCAGAGGATCTTGTTACCCTCCTGCCGACATTCGGTGAAATTGCCCGGCTTTGTGCCGCCGGCCGGCGACGCCGGCGTCGAAACGGGTGTCGGCTGGATCGGCTCAGGCGCCGTCTTGGGCGGTTGGGCGCCGGCGTTGATCGGCGGCTGAGGTGCGGTTGGGCCCGACGGCGCGGCGACTGGCGGCGGCAGGACGCACTGCTTGAACCTGCTTTGCTGTTCGACCGCCTCGAATTCGCCCTTCAGCCGGCCCAGCTCGTCCTTGCGGTCCTTGGTCGCCGCCAAGCCAAACAGGACCGGCCAAAACAGGACCAGCCCCACCGCCATCATGGCGGCATCGGCGTTGGCGTTCTCGCGCTGCAAGCCGCTGACCCGGCTGACCTCACGGCCCAACCTGTCCCGCTCCTCCGTCAGCTGACCGCACGACCATTCCTTGTAAATGTTCGGATTGACGTATCGGGCGTCGATCGAGTCCGGGCCGGAAGCACAACCAGCGATCTGGGCGCAGCAGATCGAAGCCGCAACGACGCGGCGAAAAAGGCTCATGATGAAAATCCCCCAACTATCTGCACTTAGCGTGCTACTCGTATTAGTTGTTCAACATACACTATATTGCATCGTCGCGCAAATTTCAATTTGCAGTCATGCGTTTTTTTAATCGACGTCCACCTCCTCTGGTGAACCGCGAGACAGGTCAGACGAAGTCCGTATAAGGGCGGTGGGGGCGCAGCCGTCGGGCCGAGCCCCGGGTTGAGGAGGCATTGGCATGCGTCGTCTTGTGGTCGGCCTGTTTGCGGCCATCGGTCTGGTGACCGTCCTGACGGTGGGCGCCGGGATCGCGCTTGTGACTGTCGCCGACAGCGGCAAGCCGACGCCACCGTCCCGCATGGTGCTGGAGGTCGACTGGCGGCGGCTGCCCGAGGAAACGGCGCCCAGCGGCCGCCTGAGCCTCGACATCCTGACACCGCAACCGCCGACCTTGTCGCAGACCGCCGCGCTGTTGCGCCGCGCCGCCCGCGATCCGCGTGTCACCGGACTGATCGCGACCTTGGGCGACAGCGAACCCGGCCTCGCGTCGGTCCAGGAATTGCGCGACGCGCTCGCCGCCTTCCGCGCCGCCGGCAAGTTCGCCGTCGCCTACAGCGAGAGCTTCGATGAAGGGCCGGGCGGGCTGCAGAACTACTACCTCGCCACCGCCTTCGACTCGATCTGGCTGCAACCGTCGGGCGATTTCGGCGTCGTCGGCCTGGCCGCCCAGGTGCCGTTCCTGAAAGGCGCCATGGACCGGCTCGGCGTGCGCGTCGAAGGCGGAAGGCGGATGGAATACAAGACCGCGCCCAACAGCTTCACTGAATCCGGCCTCACGCCGGCGCACCGCGAGAACCTGCAGCAACTGCTCGACGGGCTGTACGGCCTGGTGACCGACGACATCGCCGCTTCGCGCAAGATTGCCGCGGCCGAGGTCCGCGGCCTGATCGACCGCGCACCGCTGGCGGCGCCGGAGGCGCTGGCGGCCAGGCTGGTCGACGCGACCTACTATCGCGACGAGGCGCGCGCCGAGATCCTGAAGCGGGCCGGCGCCGGTGCCGAGCTGTTCGAATTGTCGGACTATGGCGCCGCGATGCGCGACGAGCGGCCGGCCGGTGACACCATCGCCCTGATCGTCGCCAGCGGCACCATCCTGTCGAGCGAGCCCGACGACAATCCGCTGCAGTCC
>DATFGV010000160.1:0-2951 GCA_035249115.1 Vineibacter sp. | reverse complement strand
TCCAACTCGCCGCCGGCGGCCGGGACCGGCTGGGCGGACGGCATGCCGGCGGGCGACGGCGCTGCCGGCGCCTGGCCGTAGCTCGGCGGTTGGCCTGGCGCGGCCGGGCCACGCGGCGGTGCGATCGGTGGTTGACCGTAGCCGCCCGCTCCAGGTGGCGGCGCAACCGGCGACTGGCCATAGCCGCCAGGGCTAGGTGGCGCGATTGGCGGCTGACCGTAGCCGCCCGGGCCTGGCGCAGCGCCCGGTGGTTGAGCGTAGCCGCCGATGCCCGGCGGCGGCGCTACCGGCGGCTGGCCATAGCCACCGATGCCGGGGGGTGGCGCGACAGGCGGCTGACCGTAGCCACCCGGCGCACCCGGGTAGCCCGGGTAGCCCGGTGGTTGGCCTTGCGGCGGTGGATAGCCGGGATAGCCGCCCTGTTGCGGATAGCCGGGGTAACCAGCCTGCTGCGGATAGCCAGCAGCCGGCGGGTATCCGGCCGGCGGCGGATAGCCGCCTGGCGCCGGCGCGAGGCCCGGGATACCGCCGCCGAACGGCAGCTTGCCGCCGTCCTTGGGCCAAACCACGAAGGCGAAGGCGTACAGCAACGCCAGCTGCGCCAGGGAAACCAGGAAACCGACGACCGGGATCAGACCGAGAATGAAGCCGCCGACTCCGACCGCCAGGGCGTACCAGCCGGGGTAACCGGCCTTCTCGATGACGCGCCACGTCAGCCAGATGCCGAGCGCCGCGAAGATCAGCTGGATCAGAATCGCGCCGATGATACCGCCGCTCACCATCACCGGCCTCCCTGTACCTGGCGCATCAGGTCCTGCACCGTTGAGGTGCGGCCCGATTCGCCCGCCGGCCACTTCGAGAAAGCGAGGATCGCCATGATGATCAGCGTCCCCAGGCCCAGGATGAGATTGAGAAAGGTCAGGTAAGGCGAGAAGCCGGCCCGCTTCAGGATGAACCAGAAGGGCACCGCCACGATCGCCACGCCGATCACGTAGAAGACGAAAAACAACGCCCCCATCGCGGCCATCAAGCCGCCCATACCCTCCATGCCAACCTCCCCTGTCCGAGCGCCGCCGCGCGGGGCCGCTCAGAGCGTTGCAACCAGTTCGATCTCGACCCGCGCGTCGCGCGGCAGCCGCGCCACCTGCACGGTGCTGCGCGCCGGCGCCGGGTCGGGAAAATAGGTGGCGTAGACACCGTTCATGGCCTGGAAATCGCCCATGTCGGCCAGGAACACCGTCGTCTTGACGGTGTTCGCCAGATCGCTGCCGGCCGCCTGCAGCACCGCCCGCAGATTGCGCAACACCTGGTGGGTTTGCGCCTCGATCGTGTCGCCGGCGAACTGCCCGGTCTTGGGATCGAGCGGAATCTGGCCGGCGCAGTACACCATGCCGCCGGCGACAATCGCCTGCGAATAGGGCCCCAGCGCCGCCGGCGCGGCCTCGGTCTGGACTTTCTGCCTACTCATGCCAAGTCTCGACTGCGGGGCTGAAACGTCGCATGAGCCTACGCTTTCAGGCAAGCGCCGGCACTGGATTTTCCGGCCTCGGGCGGCCGGCTTGACTTCACCTGCCCCCGTCACCATTATCCGCGCCGCCTTCGGCCGGGGGGCTGTAGCTCAGCTGGGAGAGCGCCTCGTTCGCAATGAGGAGGTCAGGGGTTCGATCCCCCTCAGCTCCACCATCCGACCGGATTCTTTCGTGACGGCGCCCGACGGGCGCCGTTTGGCATTGACGCGGTGCCTGCCACTTCAGCCGCGGCTCCACTTCGGTGGCCGCTTGGCAAGAAATGCCTCGACGCCTTCGGCGAAATCGGCGGTTTCGGCCAGCGAGGCTGTCGTCTCCAGCTCCAGCTTCATGCCCTCTTCGAAGCTCATGCCGCCGCCCAAGGTGATCGTGCGCCGGATGGCCGCCAACGCGGTCGCCGGTTTGCCCGACAGCTCGTCGGCGTAGGCCTGCACCTTGGCACGCAGCGCCGCCGGCTCGACCAGCTCGTCGACCAGGCCCCAGTCGAGCGCTTCCGCGGCGCCGACCAAGCGCCCGTCGTAGAGATAGCGGATGGCGCGCGGCCGGCCGATCAGGCGCGCCAGCGCCTGCGTCGTGGCGATCGGCGGGATGAATCCAATCCGGATCTCGGGCTGCCCCAACTTCGCATCCGTGGTCGCGAACCGCAGGTCGCAATGCAAGGTCATCTCCAGGCCGCCGCCGACGGCGGTGCCGTGAATGGCGGCGAGCAATGGCTTGGGCGAAGCCCGCAACAGGCGCGCGATGTCGTGGCACAGGCTCGCCCAGCTGCGCATGCCGTCGGCACCGATGCCGCGGAACCCGGCGAGATCGGCGCCGGCGCTGAAGTAGCCGTCGACCGCGCTGGCCAGCACCACGACGCGGACGGTCCGGTCGTCCAGCGCGGCGGCGATCGCGTCGCGCGTTTCCTCGACCATCCGCCGGTTGAAGGCGTTGATCGGCGGCCGATTGAACTCCAGCCAACGCGTTTGCCCAACCGTCGTGCAGCGGATGAAAGTCAAGGATTGTGTCATCGACCGGGCTCCGCATTGGCGTCTCGCGCGAACCCGCCGGTGTAGCGCGGCGGATCGCAATCGAAGGCGCATGGCAATAGCCGCTTCATGGCCGGCTTGTCGAACCATGTCGCGTGCCGCCGGCAGCTCCATCGTCCGGCAGACTCACCTAGCAAGCCTTGCGCGACGCGTTGGTCTCAACGAGATGTCGACCGTCACAGCGCAAATCGCGCGCCGCTGGCTGCCTTGGGTGCGCCAAGGCGCGGCCCGGCGGCAGAAGGCTTGGCCGCGCTCCCTGGCGGGCGCGGCTGGCGGCGCGGCGGACCGACCGCGCCGTCGTCCGGTTCGGTCGCCGTTGTGCGCAACGCGAGCAGCGCGTCGCGGACGATCCGCAGCGCAGGCGCGTCCGGCTTGTCGCGGTGCTCCGCCAGCGCCA
>DATFGV010000159.1:0-2961 GCA_035249115.1 Vineibacter sp. | reverse complement strand
ATGGTTCGTCCTCTGTGCTGCCACCTTGAAGCAACCCGTCCCCGCTTGCGGGGAAGGTGGCCGAAGGCCGGATGGAGAGCCGACGTGCTTTCTGTTGCGGAGTCTCTGCTGGCGAGACCACGTGGGCTCCCCTCCGCCCTTCGGGCACCTCCCCACTGCGTGGGCAGGGGGTATCACGTCGGCACGATGAATCGCTTGGCCTGCGCGTCATAGTCGCCGTAGCCCAGCGTGGCGCGCAGCTCGGCCGACGGCAGCGCGCTCTTGGCCTCGGCCTCGCCGGCGACCAGCGCCGCCAGCCCGGCCTTCATGCCGGCGATCGCTGGCGACAGCATGGCGGTGGGATAGGTGCCGATCTTGAAGCCCAGCTTGGCCGCCTGGTCGCGTGGCGGCGCGGCGCGCGGCGCGCCGGGTGACAGCACGGCAAACGATGGCTTGCCGCCGGCGGCGGCGACAGCGCGGCGAATCTCATCCTCGTCGGCCGGCGAGTCGAGGAACAGGATGTCGGCGCCTTCCTTGACGTACATCTCGATGCGGGCCACCGCCTCGTCGATGCCCTGGGTCGGCCGGCAATCGGTCCGCGCCAAGATCAATATCCCTGACTCCTTCGCGGCCTCGACGGCGGCGCGGATCTTCATCCGCGCCTCCTCGCGCGGCAGGCAGGGCTTTCCGGCCGCCGTCAGCGCCCGCGGCGTGATCTTGTCCTCGATCAGCACGGCGGCGGCGCCGGCGCGGCCGTAGGCGCGCACCGTGCGCTGCACGTTCATGGCGTTGCCGTAACCATGGTCGCCGTCGGCGAGGATCAACGTGTCCGGCGCCGCGTTGTGCGCCATGGTGAAGGAGTCGAACATCTCGGCGAACGAGATCAGGTCGAGATCAGGTCCGCCCAACCGGCTGGCCGCGACGCAGGAACCCGACAGGAACGCCGTCTGGTAACCGGCGCCGGCCGCCAGCTTGGCGGTCAATCCGTCCCACACCGCCGGCATCACCACGAAACCGGGCTGGGCGAGCAGGGCGCGCAGGCGTTCGGGATAGTTCATGATTCCTCCGATGATCGTTGGCCGTGGACGCTAGGCCGCGCACGCGGGAAACACCACGTCGTCGACGCGCAACGGTCCGATGCGCAGAACGCTGTGCGCACCGGGTATCACGGTTCGGTCGCGCTGAACGCGGGCGTGTCGAGCAGCCGGCGAGCGTGCGTCCGCAGGCGCGGCATGCGCGCCTCGGTGTCGATGCCCAGGCCGCGCGCCAGGCGTTCGGCGATGAAGGCGGTGACGTCGGCCTGGGTGAGGCGTCCGAGCAGCAGATAGGGTGCCTGCAGGTCCATCATCGTGTCGACCTCGGCCAGCGCGTTGCCGGCCTGCGCCAGGCAATCGTCGATCCACGGCTGGTGCAACTTCTCGGGCGGGTGGTGGTTGCGCTCGTAGGCGGCGTGCAGCAGCTTGTCGCAGACGCCCATCATGATGGCGGCCATGTTGAGCACCGCGCGGCGGTCGGCGCCCGATGGCGGCGTCAACGCCCGGTCGCGGCCATGCACCTCGTCGAGGTGGTCGATGATGACGGTGCTGTCGACCAGCGCCTCGCCGCTGTCGAGCACCAGCACCGGAATGCGGCCGAGCGGGTTGACGGCCCGTACGTCGTCGCGGTTGCCGAAGCCGGACAGCGCCCGCTGCTCATAGGGCAGGCCGTAGACCTGCAAGGTGATTGCGACCCGCCGCGTATAGGGCGAACGGTTGACGCCGATCAGCAGCATGGGCGCTGGGTGCTCCTTCCCGTCGACCCGACCAAGGCCCGAAGGGCCGCGTGGAGGGACCTTACCTTGACACCATCGGACTTCGTTGTTGGAGCAAGGTCCCTCGACTGCGCTGCGCTTCGCGCGGCTCCGCTCGGGACGACGACGTTGCGGTCCTAATCCGCCCCGGCTCAATTCCCCGGCTTGATGCCGGCGTCGCGGATCACCTTGCCCCATTTCGGGATGTCGCCGGCGATCTTGGCCTTCGCCTCCTCGGCAGTGCTGCCGACGATGTCCAGTCCGATGGCGGCGAAGCGCTTCTGCATCTCCGGATCGGCCATCGCTTTCAGCGACTCGGCGCGCACCTTGTCGACGATCGGTTGCGGCGTGCCCACCGGCGCCAGCAGGGCGAACCACGAAGTGGCCTCAAAGCCGGGATAGCCTTGCTCCGCTACTGTCGGCAGCTCGGGCGCGTTGGGTGAGCGCTGCAGCGAGGTGATGGCCAGCCCGCGCAGCCGCCCGTCGCGCACCATCGGCAGCATGGCGCCGGCGTTCTGGATGGCGACCGGTACGACACCGCTCAGCGCATCGGTCATCACCGCGCCGCGATAGGGTATGTGTTCCATCTTGATGCCGGCCATGCTGCTCAGCAGTTCGCCGGCGATGTGCTGCGGCGTGCCGACACCAGGCGAACCGTAGCTCAGCTTGCCGGGCTGCGCCCTGGCGCGAGCCACCAGCTCGGCCAACGACTTCACCGGCAGGTCGTTGTTGACGGCGATGATGCTGGCCGCGGCCAGCGAGATCGAGATCGGCGCGAAGTCGCGCACCGGATCAAACGGCAAGGTCTGCAGGTTGGGCAGGATGGTGATGGCGGCATTGCCCGACCACATCAGGGTGTAACCGTCGGGCGCCGCCTTCGCCACTTTATCGACCGCGATGGCGCCGCTGTTGCCGGCGACGTTCTCGACCACCACCGGCTGGCCCCAGGCCTCGCTGAACTTTTGCGCCATCAGCCGTCCGGAGACATCGGTGGCGCTGCCCGGCGTGAAGCCGACCAGCAATCGCACCGGCCGGTCCGGCCAACCGGTCTGCGCCGCGCCGGGCTGGACGATTAGCAGCGCGAGCAACAGCGCCGCGGCGCTCCGCATGAACCACAGCATGGTGTCCTCCCAGCCAGCGCCCGCGTCGCGGCCGGGGCAAAGCTAAGGGAACTGGGGCCAGCGCCGCAACAC
>DATFGV010000158.1:0-29221 GCA_035249115.1 Vineibacter sp. | reverse complement strand
GGGCGCTGGCGGCCAAGGGCGCGGCGGTGATGCTGGTGGCGCGCGACGGCGCGCTCGCGGCTCGGGTGGCCGCCGGCATCTCCGCTGCCGGCGGCCGGGCCGAGGCGCTGGCCTGCGACGTCGCCGACTACGCCGCGGTCGAACGGGCAGTAGCGGCGACCAGAACCCATCTGCGCGGCCTCGACATCCTGATCAATAACGCCGGCGTCATCGAGCCGATTGCCGAGATCGCCACGTCGAATCCGGCCGACTGGGCGCGCAACATCGCCATCAACCTGGTCGGCGCCTACAACGTCGTGCGTGCCATCCTGCCGGGCATGCTGGCGGGCGGCGGTGGCACGATCGTCAACATCTCGTCCGGTGCCGCCTACCGGCCGCTCGAGGGCTGGAGCGCCTACTGTGCCGGCAAGGCAGGGCTCGCCATGCTGACTCGCGCGATCGCGCTCGAGACCCAGGGCAAGGCGATTCGCGTCTTCGGCTTCTCGCCCGGCACCATCGACACGGACATGCAGGGCCAGATCCGCGCTTCGGGCATGAACATGATCAGCCGTATCCCGCGCGCGGAACTGTCGCCGGTGGCGGACGCGGTGCGTGGCTTGACCTATCTGTGCGATCCGGCGGCCGACGATATGGTCGGTCAGGACGCTTCGATGCGCGACGAACCGTTTCGCCGCCGCATTGGCCTGGGCTGAGATCGCCGGCTTTCCGCCCGGCGCGCGATCCATCTGCGACAAGGAGACGACGATGATCACGTTCTACTACAACCTGGCGCCGAACCCGACCAAGGTGGCGCTGTGCCTGGAAGAGATGGGCCTGCCTTACACGGCGGTGCCGGTCGACACACGCAAGGGTGAACAGCACTCCGCGTCGTTCCTGGCGATCAATCCCAACGCCAAGGTGCCGGCGATCGTCGATGATGGCGTCACCATTTTCGACAGCAACGCGATCCTGCTTCACCTCGCGGAGAAGACCGGCCGGTTCCTGCCCGGCGCGTCGCCGGCCGACCGCGGGCCGGGTCTTTCCTGGCTGATGTTCGTCGCCTCGGGCATCGGCCCCTACTCGGGCCAGGCGGTGCACTTCCGCAACTTCGCGCCCGAGCCCAAGGACTACGCCGTCAACCGCTATACCTTCGAGGCACAGCGCCACTGGAAGATCCTCGACACGCGGCTGGGCAAGCACCGTTACATGCTGGGGGACGACTACACCATCGTCGACATGGCGGTCTGGGGCTGGTCGCGGCTGGTGCCGTTCGTGCTCGGCCCCGAGGCGCCCAAGCAGATGCCCAACCTGCAGCGTCACCTCGACGAGATCAGCGCCCGGCCGGCGGCGCAGCGCGCGCTGGCGCTGAAGGACAAGCACACCTTCAAAACCGAAATGGACGAGGCCGCCCGGCGGGCGATGTTCCCGCATCTGGCGGTGCGGGCCGCCGGGTAACGCCGGCGCGATGAGCGGTCATGACGATAAGTCTCCCTAGCAAGGAGAGGTCAAGCCTTGCGCATCGCCGGCAGGACTTCCTTCTCGAACAAGGCACGCGCTTCGGCCGCGGCGGCCGGATCGGCGCCGCGGGTGCCGCCGCTGATCGCGATCCGGTCCAGGCCGAGCAGCGCCAGCGCCCGCAGGCGTTCGACACAGGCGTCAGGACGGCCGACGATGGCGAAACGGTCGACGAAGGCGTCGGTCAGGACGCCGGCTTGCCGCGAGTCGGCGCGGGTATGGGCGCGCATGTCGTAGGTCTGGCGCAAGTCGCGTAGCACCTCACGGTCGGCCGACCCGAGCGGCCCGCTGGCCCGGCCGTGCATCACCGAAAAACGCGCGAAGGTCGTCAGTCCGCCGCGCACCAGGCCCCGCGCTACCGCGACTTCGGCATGGCTGGCGCAGTTGACGTAGGCGCCGAAGCGGATGGCGCCGGGGTCGAGTCCAGCGTCGCGCCGCGCGTGGCGCGCCAGGTCGATGCCCCACTGGATGCGCTCGACGTCGGCGCCGAGGGTGAACATGACGCGCTCGGCGTGGCGTGCGGCGATGGCGATCACCTTGGGGCCGCTGGCCGCCACTTCGACCGGCACCTTGGCGCCCTCGGCGATCCAGGCGATTCGGCTGGCTGGCGGCGCGTCCGCCAGCTCCAGCACCGACATCGGCGGCGCCACCTCGGACGGGATGTCGATGTCGTCGAACGGCACTGCGCCGCCCGCGAGGTAGGTTTGCAGCTGCCGCAGATGGCGCTCGAACTGCGCCAGGCGGGCCGGCGCGCGGCCGAGATGCGCCAGCGCCGAATCGCCGCGCCCGATGCCCAGCACCGCGCGCCCGTTCGAGACACGATTGACGCAGGTGATCGAGTTGGCGGTGACGGCCGCATGGCGGGTGACGGAGTTGGCGACGCCGGTGCCCAGGCCCAGCCTGGTGGTCACCGTCGCCGCCAGCGCCAGCGCGATGTAGGGGTCACCCGACAGGTTCTGCGAGTCGACCACCAGCAGGCCGTCCCAGCCGGCCGCCTCGGCCGCCTGCGCCACCCGCATGGTGCCGCGCGGCGAGGCGACGGTCGTGGTCCATAGCTGCATCGGATCGGCCTACCTTGCAACCACCATAGTTCGACACCTCTGCCCGATTGGATGAGGTGGTTACTTGTCCAGCCAGATGTCCTCGAAGCGCCAGCCGTTGTAGATGCTGTTGACCATGATGGTCAGGCCCTTGACGTGCGGCTGCCAACAGCCGGCGGCGACGTTGTGGGCGATGATCGGCCGGGCGATGTCCTCCTGCAGCTTGCGGTCGATCTCCCAGACCATCTGCTGGCGCTTCTCGAAATCGATCTCGCGCGACTGCGCTTCGAACAGCTTGGTCATGTTCGCATCGCAGTAGTTGTTGTAGTTGCGCAGCGAGCCGCAGCCGAAGTTCTCGAAGAAGTTCTGGTCGGGATCGTCAACCGCCGAGCCGGTGAGGTTGAGCGCCACGACGTAATCCTTCTTGAAGACGCGGCTGTAGTAGACGGCGGTGTCGATGATCTCCAGCTCACCGTCGATGAAGATGTGGCGCAGCTGGTCGATCAGGATCACCGCCGGGTCGCGGAAGGTGGCGATGTTGCGGGTGCTGACCTTGATCTTCAGGCGCTTGTCGGGGCCGTAGCCGGCCTGCTGCATCAGCGTCCGCGCCTGCTCGCGGTTCTTGGCGACATCGCCGTAGCCAAACAGGGTCTTGACCATCTCCGGCGGCATCCCCCAGACGCCCTCCGGCGGCGGCAGCATGGCGCCGCCCATCTTGGATTGGCCTTCGCTCAGGATGTCGATGAACGACTGGCGATCCAGGGTCAGCGCCATGGCGCGCCGGATGCGCACGTCGTCGAACGGCGGCATATCGCGGTTGACGATCAGGTTGGTGTTGACGCCGGTGGCGCGCATCGTGCATTGCGCGTGCGGCGCCTCCTTGCGGATGTTGTGCAGCAGCGGCACCGTAACATCGGTCGGGAACGTCATGTCGAACTTGCCACTGATGAACGCCAGCATGCGGGTCGAGCGGTCGGTGATGATGGAGTACTCGATGCCGTCGAGGTACGGCCGGCCGGGCTTCCAGTAATCAGGGTTCTTCGCCAACCGGACGTTCTCGTTCATCCGCATCTCGACGAACTTGAACGGGCCGGTGCCGATCGGCTTGCGGCGCATGTCGGCGGCCGGCACGTGGCAGGGATAGATCGGCGTGTAGCCAGACGCCAGCAGCGCCAGCAGCGACGGCTGCCGCTGCTTGACGTGGAAGGTGGCCTCGAAGTCGCCGTCGGCCGTAACCTTCTCGACGTTGCTGTACCAGGCGCCGCGCGGATTGCGGCGCAGCTTGTCCTGGCCGGTGCCGAGCAGCAGCTCGAAGGTGCATTGCACATCCTTGGCGGTGAACGGCTTGCCGTCGTGCCACTTGACGCCCTGGCGCAGCTTGAAGTTCAGCTTGGTGCCGTCGCCGTTCCAAGACCAACTGGTCGCGAGGTCGGGCCGGATCGACTCGAAGGTGTTACGCGCGACGTTCTGGTCGTAGACGACCAGGTTGTTGAACACCGCCATGAACGGCACCGCCGTCGAGACGGTCGCCTCCTCGTGAATCGAGGGACTGGGCGGCATGTCCATGTGCTGGATCTTGAGGATGCCGCCGGGCTTCTGCGCCGCGACGCCAGTGAATGTCGCAGGCATCAACGCTGCCGCGATGAGCAATGCGGACCACCCCTTGCGCGTTTTCATGTCATTTCCTCCCTGCTCCGGGCCGCGGCCCGGTCCCAACGGGTTTGCGTTCGATCCTCTCTCCTCGTGTTACGCTGCCGGTGCGATACCGCCGGCGATGGCCGCGCCCGACGCCGATTGCCTGGCCGCCACGCAATCAATGCTATGTCAGGCTATATCGTCCCGCCGGCCGGCGAAACCGGCAACCGTTCGCCAGCACCGGCGCCCGGGCATTCACGGCGATTTCGCCGCGATCGCAAGGTGACCACGCAGGGCGTGCCAGCGACGGGCACGCCGCCCGGTGCGAATCCCGGGCGGCGCGCGGCGAGCCGCTCAGCTCTTCTTGACCAGCGGACAGTCGCCCTTGTCCATCGGCCGGAACGCTTCGTCGCCGGGGATGGTGCGCACCAGCTTGTAGTAGTCCCATGCGCCCTTGGACTCGGACGGCTTCTTGACCTCGAAGAGGTAGACGTCGTGCACCTTGCGGCCATCCTGGCGGATCACTGCCTTGCCGAATATCGGCTCGTCGGCCGGCGTCGACTTCATTCGGGCCATCACCTTGTCGGCGTCGTCGCTACCCAGCGCCTTGACCTGCTCGAGATAGTGCTTGGCGGCGGTGTAGAAGCCGGCCTGGATGCTGGTCGGCATCTTGCCGTTGGCCTTGGCGGCGAAGCGCTTCGCGAAGTCGCGGCTGGCGTCGGTGCGGTCCCAGTAGAATGCCTCGGTAAGCTGCAGGCCCTGCGCGAGGTTGAGCGTCAGGCTGTGCACGTCGGTGACGAACACCAGCAAGCCGGCCAGCTTCTGGCCGCCCCTGACGATGCCGAACTCGGCCGCCTGCTTGATCGAGTTGATGGTGTCGCCGCCGGCGTTGGCCAGGCCGATGATCTGCGCCTTCGACGATTGGGCCTGCAACATGAACGACGAGAAGTCCGACGTGTTCAGCGGATGGCGGACGCCGCCCACCACCTTGCCGCCGTTGGCGGTGACGATGGCGCTGACGTCGCGCTCCAGCGCGTGGCCGAAGGCGTAGTCGGCGGTCAGGAAGTACCAGGTCGAGCCGCCGGCCTTGACGACCGCCGAGCCGGTGCCGTTGGCCAGCGCGACGGTGTCGTACAGCCAATGGACGGTGTAGGCATTGCACAGCTTGCCGGTGATGTCGGACGACGCCGGGTCAACGGCAAGGAACACCCGCTTTTTCTCTCCTGCCACCCGCATGGTTGCGATCGACGACGACGAGGCGCCGGTGCCCAGGATCACGTCGACGCCCTCGACGTCGAACCATCGGCCGGAAATGTTGACCGCGACGTCGGCCTTGTTTTGGACGTCGGCCTGCACCAGCTCGATCTTCTTGACGGCGACCATGCCGCCAAATTCCTCGATCGCCAGCTGCACGGCGGCGACGGCGCCCGGACCGTTGATGTCGGAATACAGGCTCGACATGTCGGTGAGGACGCCGAGCTTCACGACATCGCCCGAAATCTGCGCGACGCCCGGCGGCGCGGCGAGCGTCGCCCCCAGAACCAGGGCCGCGGCGGCCATCGACTTGCGCATGACGTTACCTCCTCGAAGCGGGGCCGGTCGATCCGGCCTCTCCCGCTGGCCAGCTTAGGCGAGCGCGGGGCGTGGAGGCATCCGATTGCGGCGGGACAGCGTCGCGGGCGCCGCAATGATCGCCCGGTGCCGCGAACCAGGGTTCAGCCGCTGGCGCCGGCGCCGGGCTTGCCACGCGTGCGCAGCAGTCCGCCGATCTCGCCGACCACGCCCTTGCGGAAGGCCAGCACGACGACGACGAAGATCGCACCCTGGATGATCAGCACCCACTCGCCAGTGGCAGCGAGATAGTTCTGCATGGTGATGATCGCGAAGGCGCCGACCACCGGGCCGGTCAGGGTGCCCAGTCCGCCGATCAGCGCCATCAGCACCACCTCGCCGGACATCGCCGCCGTGACGTCGGTCAGCGTCGCGAACTGCAGCACCATCGCCTTGGTGGCACCCGCCAGCCCGGCGAGCGCCGACGACAGGATGAACGCGATCCATTTGTACAGGGTGGCGTTGTAGCCCAGCGAGACGGCGCGCGGCTCGTTCTCGCGGATCGCCTTGAGCACCTGGCCGAACGGCGAGTGGATGATGCGGTAGATGGCGGCGAAACCGAACAGGAAGATCACGAGCACGACGTAGTACATCGCGCGGTCGTCTTTGACCTCGAGCAGTCCGCCGAGCAGCGCCCGCCGCGGAATCCCCTGCAAGCCGTCCTCGCCGTGGGTAAACGGCGCCTGGACGCAGAAAAAGTAGATCATCTGGCTGAACGCCAGGGTGATCATGGCGAAGTAGATGCCCTGGCGGCGGATGGCGAGCGCACCGGTCACCGCCCCCAGCATTGCTGCGCCGGCGACGCCGGCCAGCAGACCGAGCTCCGGTGGCCAGCCCCATTCCTTCACCGTGTGGCCAAACACGTAGGCCGCCATGCCGAAAAACATCGCGTGGCCAAAGCTCATCAAACCGGCGTAACCGAGCAGCAGATTGAAGGCGCAGGCGAACAGCGCGAAGCACAGCGCCGTCATCAGGAACACCGGATAGGCGACCCACGGCGCGACCAGCGCCGCCGCCAGCAGGACAATGGCAATGACGCGCGCGTTCATCATCTGGTTCGCCCGAACAGTCCGGCCGGTTTGATCAAGAGCACGATAGCCATGATCACGAAGATCACCGTGCTCGACGCCTGCGGATAGAACACCTTGGTCAGCCCCTCGATCAGCCCCAGGCCGAAGCCGGTGATGATCGAACCCAGGATCGAGCCCATGCCGCCGATCACGACGACGGCGAACACGATCAGCACCAGGTTCTGGCCCATCAGCGGCGAAACCTGGTAGATCGGCGCCGCCAGCACGCCAGCCAGCGCCGCCAGGCCAACACCCAGGCCGTAGGTCAGGGTGATCAGACGCGGCACGTTGATGCCGAAGGCCCGCACCAGGGTCGGGTTCTCGGTGGCGGCGCGCAGATAGCCACCCAGCCGCGTACGTTCGATCGCGTACCAGGTCGCCAGGCAGACCACCAGCGCCGCCACGACGACGAAAGCGCGGTAGGTCGGCAGGAACATGAAGCCCAGGTTGGTGCCGCCAGGGATCGGATTGGGATAGGGCTGCCCCGACGAGCCCCACTTCCACTGGAACAGGCCCTCGATGACCAGCGCCAGGCCGAAGGTCATCAGGAAACCGTAGAGGTGGTCGAGATGGTAGAGCCGCTGCAGTAGCACACGCTCGAGCAAGACACCGAACAGCCCGACCAGCAGCGGTGACGCCACGAGCGCGATCCAGAACGGAATGTTCAACACCGTCAGCATCAGCCACGCCGCGAAAGCGCCCAGCATGTACTGCGCGCCATGCGTGAAGTTGATGACATTCAGCATGCCGAAAATCACCGCCAGCCCGAGGCTAAGCATGGCGTAGAAAGCGCCGTTGATCAGCCCGACCAGCAGCTGGCCGAACAATGCCCCCGGCGCGATACCCAGCAGCTCAAACATCGCCGTCTTCCGGCGCCGGCAAGGAGCGCTCTGCCGCCTGCATCGTCACAGACCCAGGTAGTCGTGCAGCTTGTCGAGGCTGGCCTTGACCTCGGAGCCGCGGATCATGTCGACCACGTGGCCGTCCTCGAAGACATAGTGGCGGTCGGCGACGGTGGCGGCGAAGTGGAAGTTCTGCTCGACCAGCAGGATGGTGAAGCCCCGCGACTTGAGCTCGCGGATCGCCTCGCCGATGCGCTGCACGATCACCGGCGCCAGGCCCTCGGTCGGCTCGTCGAGCAGCAGCAGCGAAGCGCCGGTACGCAGGATGCGGCCGATCGCCAGCATCTGCTGCTCGCCGCCCGACAGCTTGGTGCCCTGGCTGCGCCGGCGCTCCTTGAGGTTCGGGAACAGGGTGTAGATCTCGTCGACCGTCATGCCGCCGGCCCGTACCACCGGCGGCAACAGAAGGTTTTCCTCGACATTGAGGCTGGAGAAGATGCCGCGCTCTTCCGGGCAGTAAGCGATGCCGGCGCGCGCCACGGCGTCCGGCTTGCGGGCGACGATCTCGGCGCCGTCGAAGCGGATCGAGCCGCTGCGCCGGTCGACGATGCCCATGATCGAACGCAGGGTGGTGGTCTTGCCGGCGCCGTTGCGCCCCAGCAAGGTCACCAGCTCGCCTTCGCCGACCTCGAAGTCGACGCCGTGCAGGATGTGCGACTCGCCGTACCAGGCCTGCAGGCCGGCGACCTTGAGCTTGGGCTCAGGCATGGCCGGTGCCGACATAGGCTTCGACCACCTGCGGATCTTTCGACACCGTGTCGTATGGCCCTTCGGCCAGTACCTCACCCCGGGCCAGCACCGTGATTGTTTCCGACAGGTCGGCGACCACCGACATGTTGTGCTCAACCATCAGCACCGTGCGGTCGCGCGCCACCTCGCGGATCAACGCCGTGATGCGCTTGATGTCCTCATGGCCGAGGCCGGCCATCGGCTCGTCGAGCAGCATCATCTCCGGCTCCAGCGCCAGGGTCGTGGCGATTTCCAGCGCCCGCTTGCGGCCATAGGGCAGCTCCACCGCCGGCAGCTCGGCGAACTCCGCCAGGCCGACCGCGCCAATCAGCTCCAGGGCGCGCGCGTTGAGGCTGTCGAGCGTCCTTTCCGAGCGCCAGAAATGGAACGACGTGCCGAGCCTGCGCTGCAGCGCGACGCGGACATTTTCGCGTAGCGACAGGTGCGGGAAAACCGCGGAGATCTGGAATGACCGGACCAGGCCCATGCGGGCGATCGACGCCGGCGCGCTACCGGTGATGTCCCAGCCGTTGAACCGGATGCGACCGGCGGTCGGTACGAGAAAATGCGTCAGCAGGTTGAAGCAGGTGGTTTTGCCGGCGCCGTTGGGCCCGATCAGGGCATGGATGCTGTGGCGGCGCACGCGCAGGTTCACGTTGTTGACGGCAGTGAAGCCACTGAACTCCTTGGTCAGCCCCTCCGCCTCCAGAATGATGTCGTCCGCCATCCGCCCCCCGTCGGCGTTGCCTATAGCACGAACGTCGCGCCCCGTAAGTCCCCCCGGACCCGGACGCGCGACGCACTGGCGCGAGCAGGTGACAGTCTGTATAGCGGGCGCGGCTGGCGGCAAAGCCGCAACTTCGAAGGAGCAGACAGCGATGATCAGCAGAGTAGCCCTTCTGGCCGCGCTGGCGGCGGCGGCGGTCGGCCTGGCCGCGCCGGCGCAGGCCCAGGCGCCGTTCCGGATCGGCGTCATGGAAGGTTTCTCGGGCGTCTATGGCGACTTGACCATCGGCGAGGTCGAGGCGATCCAGATGGCGATCGAGGAATTCGGCGGCAAGGTCCTTGGCCGACCGGTCGAGGTGCTATCGGCCGACCACCAGACCAAGCCCGACGTCGGCGCCGCCATCGCGCGCAAGTGGTTCGATGTCGACGACGTCAAGATGATCACCGGCATCGGCACCTCGTCGGTGGCGTTGGCGGTGCGCAAGATCGCCCAAGAGAAGGGCCGCATTGACATCAATTCGGGCGCCGCCTCGGCCGACCTCACGGGACCGGCCTGCTCGCCAACCGGCGCGCACTGGACCTACGACACGGTGGCGCTGGCCAACGTGACCGGTGCGGCGGTGGTCAAGGACGGTGGTGATTCCTGGTTCTTCCTGACCGCCGACTACGCCTTCGGCCACGCGCTGGAGCGCGACGTGACGTCGGTCGTCACCGCCGCCGGCGGCAAGGTGCTGGGAGGCGTCAAGCATCCGCTGAACACCCAGGACTTCTCGTCGTTCCTGCTGCAGGCGCAGTCGTCGAAAGCCAAGATCATCGGCCTCGCGAACGCCGGCGGTGACACGATCAACGCCATCAAGCAGGCGGGCGAGTTCGGCATCGTCAAGGCCGGGCAGCGGCTGGCCGGCCTGCTGGTGTTCTCGACCGACGTGCAGGCGCTGACTCTGCCAGTGGCGCAGGGCCTGGTGCTGACCGAGTCGTTTTACTGGGATCTCAATGACGAGACCCGCGCCTGGACGGCCCGCTTCCGCAAGAAGCGCGACAAGCTGCCGAGCATGCTGACGATCGGAGTCTACAGCGCCACGCTGCATTACCTCAAGGCGGTGCAGGCGGCCGGCACCGACGAACCGGCGGCGGTCATGGCCAAGATGCGCGAAATGCCGGTCAACGACGCGATGACCAAGAACGGCAAGCTGCGTGAAGACGGCCGGCTGATCCGCGACATGTACCTGTTCCAGGTGAAGTCGCCGAGCGAGTCCAAGGGCAAGGACGATATCTACAAGCTGGTCGCCACGGTGCCGGGCGAACAGGCGTTCCGTCCGCTCAAGGACGGCAAGTGCCCGCATGTGAAGACCAACTGAGCACTGCGGCGATCCAGATCGCCAACCAGAAGGCCGCCCGGATCGCTCCGGGCGGCCTTTCTACTGGCCGATGTTCTTCGTCGATCCGCCGTTACAGGCCGCGCAT
This sequence comes from Vineibacter sp., assembly GCA_035249115.1. Taxonomy (GTDB): domain Bacteria; phylum Pseudomonadota; class Alphaproteobacteria; order Reyranellales; family Reyranellaceae; genus Vineibacter. The sequence continues at coordinate 18,550 of DATFGV010000158.1, read as the reverse complement.
CAGCGCAGCGCCCTTGTCAAGCAGCGGCAGCACTTTGTCGCGACCCTCCGGCGGCACGCCGAACACGACCCGGTCGACGCCGGCGTCGCGGTTGCGCTTCAACTGGTCGCCGTCCATGCCGAGGCCGAAGATGGTGATCGGCACTGACGCCGGGTCGCGCCCGGCCTCGGCCAGCATCTTGCGGAACGGCGGCAGCATCGAGAGCGTGTCGCCGCCGCGGCCGCCAATCGGCATCCAGCCGTCGCCGTAGGCGATCGCGCGGCGCGCGCCCTGCGGATAGCCGCCGCCAAGGATGATCGGCGGATGCGGCTTCTGCACCGGCTTGGGCCACTGCATCATCTCGTCGAACTTCACGAAGTCGCCGGCGAACTTCGGCTTCGACTTGCCCCAGATCTCCTTCATCGCCGCGATCCGCTCGCGCATCAGCTTGAAGCGACTCGCGAAGTCGGTGCCGTGGTCTCCCATCTCTTCGGCGTTCCAGCCGCCGCCGATGCCAAACAGGAAGCGGCCGTTGGACAGGCGATCCAGTGTCGCGACCTCCTTGGCGGTGTAGATCGGATCACGCTGAACCACCAGGCAGACGCCGGTGCCCAGCTTGATGGTCTTGGTGACGGCGGCTGCCGCGGCCAGCGCCACGAAGGGATCGTAAGTGTCGTAGTACCATTTCGGCAGCTCGGCACCACCTGGCCAGGGCGACTTGCGACTGGTCGGAATGTGGCTGTGCTCGGGAAACCACAGCGACTCGTAGCCACGCGCCTCGGCCTCGGCTGCCAGTTCCGCCGGCTGGATGGCGTAATCGGTAGCGAACATCGTGATGCCGATCTGCATGCTGTATCCTCCTGTTGCAGCGGCCAAACGGCGGTGCCGCTCGTTGCATTCACCGCACGAGCGCCGCCGGCTCCAGCGCCGCCCGTCCTCGGATCATGTCCGACCCCTTCTCTGCGATCATCAGAACCGCGGCGTTGAGGTTGGCCGACGGCATGGTCGGCATGACCGAGGCGTCGACCACCCGCAGCCCCTCGACGCCGCGCACCCGCAGCTGGTCGTCGACCACGGCGGTCGGATCGCTGTCGGGCGCCATGCGGCAGGTGCCCATCAGATGGAAAGTCGTGGTGCCGCGCTGCTTGGCCGCCTCGAGCAATTCGGCGTCGGATTGCACCTGCTTGCCCGGGAACACCTCGTGGTCGTAGTAGGGACTGAGCGCTTGCGACGCCAGCAAGCGACGCGCCAGCTTCATGCCGGCCAGCAGCACGCGCCGATCGCTTTCGGCCGACAGGTAGTTGGGCTGGATGACGGGTTGAGTGAACGGATCGGCGCTTTGCACCCGGACGTAGCCGATGCTGTCCGGCCGTTGCTGCCAGGACGCGATGGTCATGCCGGGCTCGTCATCGAGCTTGGACTGCACACCTTCCTTGTAGCTGGCGGGCGTGAACGTCAGCTGCAGGTCATAGTTGTCGACCAGTTCATCCGACTTCCAGAACACATAAATCAAGGTCGGGTTGAGCGACAGGATGCCCCGGCCGGTGAAAGCGTATTTCACCACCTCGCCGACAAGGTTCAGCCCGTGCGAGCGCTCGTTGATCGTGCGCGCGTTCTTGACCCGGGCCACGAAGCGCGGCGCGTAGTGGTCGCGCAGATTCTCGCCGACCCCCGGCAGGTCGTGACGCACCGCGATGCCCAGCGACTGCAGCAACGCCGCCGGACCGATACCCGACAACTGCAGCAGCTGCGGCGAGTTCACCGTGCCACCGCACAGGATGATTTCCTTGCGCGCCCGCACCTCGACCGCGGCGGCGCCGCGGCCGCCCTTGCAGTAGCGGATGCCAACCGCGCGTTTGTCGTCGAACACGATCTCGGTGGCGTGCGCGTGTGTGCGCACCGTGAGGTTCGGCCGCCGCATGGCCGGCCGCAGGAAGCCGCGCGCGGCGCTCACGCGCCGCCCGTTTCGGATGATGCGCTGCACGTAACTGACGCCGGCCTGCGCCGCGCCATTGTAGTCGCGGTTGCGCGGGATGCCCATTTGCACCGCGCCCTCGATGAAGGCCTCGCACAGCGTATCGCGCCACTCAAGATCAGTGATCGGCAGGTTGCCGTCCTTGCCGCGATAGGTCGCGTCACTGTCGCCGACTCGCTGTTCGCTGCGGCGGAAGTACGGCAACACGTCGGCATAACCCCAACCGCGGTTGCCGCGCTGCGCCCATCCGTCGAAGTCCAGCGACTGGCCGCGGTTGTAGATGTGTCCGTTGATCGAGCTGGAACCGCCCAGGGTCTTGCCGCGCGGCGCCGCGATGCGACGGCCACCAGTCCACTCGCTGGCTTCAGAGGTGTAGAGCCAGTTCAGCCGAGGATTTACCAGCGTGTACATGAAGCCGGCCGGGATATGGATCATGGGATGCCAGTCCGATGGACCGGCCTCGAGCACACAGACGGTCGTGCCCTCGTCCTCGCTGAGCCGGCTGGCGACTACACTGCCGGCCGATCCGGCGCCGACGATCACATAGTCGAAGCTGTCCATCGCGACCTGCGTCCCCTCTCGCCTGCGAGGCTTTAGCGCGACGAACCACCGACCGGCAAGGCGCCCCATCGCGCGCTCTTCGTTTCCGCACCGTCGCGTCTCATCATCCTCAACGCAACGAGGAAGACAGTGCAGGCTGCGATCAGGCCGCCAACACGACCGCGTGGCGGATCTGGAAGGCGCCGAGCAGTTCGGCGCAGCGCTTCTCAACCACATCGCGCGGCATCCTGCCGGCGCTGGCAATTCGCACCTCTACCAGCGTGCCATAGGTCGGGTCGGCGCGCGCCGCCACCGTCGCCGCGACGCCCTCCGCGCGCAACGGCGCGAGCGCGGCGTCGAAGGCGCGCTCAGCCGCTTGCAGGCGCAACGCCGGTTTGAAAATCTTGCCGACCCCGGTGAGCGGCATGAGCGGGATCGGCACCACCTGCACCGGCACCGCGGCTCGTTCGGGAATTTCCGCGCGGCAGAATTCGCGCAGTTGTTCCGGCGTCGCATCGGCACCGGGCCGCAGCTGCACGAACACCATCGGCAGCTCGCCGGCGTAGGTGTCGGGCAGGCCGACAGCGGCGGCGGTCTCGACCGCCGGGTGCCGGTTCAGCGCCTCCTCGATGACCACCGGGTCGATGTTGTGGCCGCCGCGAATGATCAGGTCCTTGGAACGGCCGGTCAGCCAGACATAGCCTTCGGCGTCGAGTCGGCCGAGGTCGCCGGAATCCAGCCAGCCATCGGCCAGCATCGCGCCGCGGTCATGCCGCGGGTCAAGGTAGCCGGGCGTCACCTGCGGGCCGCGCATCAGCACGTGGCCGATCTCGCCAGTGGCACAGTCGCGGCGAATGGCGCCATCGACGCTGACATCGGCGATGCGCACATCAAGATAGGGCAGGCGCAGGCCGACCGAACCCGGACGGCGCTCGCCGTGCAGCGGGTTCATGGTCGAGTAGCAATGCACCTCGGTCATGCCGTAGCCTTCGATCACCGGCGCGCCGAGTTCACGCTCGATGCGGCGAATCAGTTCGACCGGCACGGTCGACCCACCGGTCACGAAGGCTTTGAGCGACGAAAGGTCGTGACCGTCGCGCGGCACGTTCATGATCGCTGCCAACGTTGTCGGCACGGCGCCCGCGATGGCGATGCGATGACGCTCGACGATACTCCAGTAGTCGCGCACGACGTTGGGGTTGCGCGCGCCCAGCGGCGTCGGGATCACGATCGTCCAGCCGTTGGCGATCGGCGCCAGCGCACCAAACAGTGAGCCGCCGACATGGAACTGCGGCAGCGGGTTGAGCAGCGCCGTGCCCGCACCTAGATCGAACATCAGGGTGTTGGTCCAGGCCATCAGCGCCAGCGCGCCGTGTGTGTGCCGGGCGAGCTTGGGCAGGCCGGTGGTGCCGCCGGTATGGAACAGCGCCGCCAGCGTGTCGCGGCCCAGCGTCTTGGGCGACAGCAGCCGATCGCCCGGCTGGGTGGCGCTCGCGGCCTCGAAATCGATGACGCCAGGGATGCGGGTGTTGCCGCCGCCGACACGCACCACCTTGATCCCCGGCAGCGCGGCCCGGATCGCCTCGACCTTGGGCCAGATGTCGGGGAAGACCGCCGCGTCGGCCGCGACCACGGCCTTGGCGCCAGCCTCACGCATGATGCCGACGATCTGCGAAGCGTCGAGGAAGTAATTGACCGGATTGGCGACGGCGGCGAGCTCAGCGCCCCACAGCGCCACGAACGTCTCGGGCAGGCTGGGCAACAGCAGCGTGACGACGTCGTCTGGCCCAATACCCTCGGCGCGCAGCAGGTTGGCGGCTTGTGTTAACTGCCGCAGCAGCGACGTGAACGTGGTCTCGCGTACCTGATCGTCCGGACCCGTGCCCGATAGGTAGCGGATGGCAACGCCCTCGCCGAAACGCGATGCCGCCTCGCGCAGCAGCCCGCCGACGTCCGTGGCACGGACGCGCTCATCCAACGGTTTTTGCTCCAAAGCAACGATATCGGCCAGCGTACGGATTTTCATCGGCGCTTCCCTGGATGACGCCGGCATGGCGCAACGCGGCTGATCTGACCAGAAGATACAGGCGCTGTCAGCCTCACCGGGCGCTCAGTATCCGGCGGCGCGGTCAACAACCTCGGTCAGGGGCTCGCCGCGCAGGAAGCGGCCGAGATTGTCAGCGAACAGCCGCGCCACGAAACGATCGCGCTGCGGATGCGGACCGCCGATATGCGGCAACACCACAATACCCTCGGTTGTCCAGAACGGATGCTCGGCCGGCAGTGGTTCCTGACGGAAGACGTCGAGCATCGCGCCGGCAATCGTCTTGGCTTTGACGGCGGCAATCAGATCCGCATCGTTGATCAAGTGGCCGCGGCCGAAATTCAGCAGCCATGCCGACGGCTTCATCTTCGCCAGGCGGCTGGCGTTGACGAAGTTGTCAGTCTCAGGCGTTGCCGGCAGCAGCAGGAGCAGGAAATCTGCCTGCGCCAACACCTCATCGGCCCGGTCGGCGGGCAGCACTGCATCGACATGCGGCAGCGGCCCGGACCGTCGGCGCGTGCCGATCACCCGCATGCCCAGCCCGCCCGCCAGCTGCGCGACCCGCTGGCCGATGGCACCGAGACCGAGGATGCCCAGGGTCTTGCCGGTCAGCGGTTGCGCCACCGTATGCAGCCACTGCCCCCGCTTCTGGTTGGCGACCGCCTGGGCATAGGGCTTGGCGACATAGAACAGCGCGCCCAGGATATTCTCCGGCATTGACTCGGTGTGGGTGCCTCGGGCGCAGGTGAGCGTGACGCCGGCTGGCAGGTCGGGCAGCGCCAGCCAGCCTTCGACACCGGCGGTCATCGCCTGGGCCCAGCGCAGCTTGGGCATCGCCGACAGCACGCCGGCCGGCATGGCGCCGGCCATCAGCGCCTCGGTGCGGGCCAACTGCTCGAGGGATGGCCGTTCCTTGCGCGGCACCGTATCGATCGTCACCCGGTCGGCAAGGCCAGCCGCCTTGATGGCGTCGAGGTAGGCCGCGGTCTGGTCGGTCCAAAGCAGCAAGGCGGTGCGATCAGTCACGGCGAGGCCTCCCTTGTCGGTCATAGGTGATCCGGTCCGGTCTAAGCCATTGCGACGCCGGGCGGAATGCCGGCCGGTGCAGGGCGGCCGCGCGGCGAGGGCTGGGGCGCCGCCACCGGTTCGCAGCGCTTGTCGCACGGCTGCTCCTCCGTCATATTTCACCTGTGTCCAACAACCGAAAGGAGGTGATCCAGTGTCTCATTGTCACTATCGGCCCGTAGCGGACCTGGATCGCGTCGCTCCCTCTAAGGTGACCGACTGATCAATGGTCCCCGGCCCGCTTCGGGGCCGTGACAATGGAAGGGCTGCGCTCCCAAGGGGCGCGGCCCTTCTTGTTTCTGGTCCCCTCAGATTCGGATCGCGTCAGCCGTCCCAGACGTCGCGCGGCATCGGTAGCTGGGCGAAATCGGCCTCGCCCAAGGGCGGCTGGAAGGCGACACCCTCACGCTCGAGCAGCAGCATCCATTGCCGCACGTGCTGGCCGGCGTGCCAGGTGGTGCGCTCGAACAACTCGTGCAGGGTCTGTGGGCCGTAGTAGGTCGCGAGCGTGCGATCTGCCGCGGTCTCGCCGGTTGCCCACCAGCCCCGCAGCCGCCGTCGTACATCCGTGCCATAGGCGACCAGCGCCGCGGTGTCGGCGTCAGCGGCCGGCTCCTCGCGGAAGCTCGCCTGCTCGAGGGGGACGCCATCGCTGGCATCCAGAAAGGCCACTACGACGCGGAACAGGTGGAAGCCCAGCGCGCGGTAGCTGCGCGGCCGTCCCGGCACATGGATCGACAGGCGGTCGGGCGGCATCAGCGGCAGAAGCTCGAGCGCCGCGCCCAGGAACTTGTCGAGCCTGGCGTTGAGCGCGGCCGTCGACAGCGCCGGCCCGGCCTTCTCGTTCAAGCCGAGGAAGGCTATGATCTGGGGCAGGCTCTGGCCGAAGACGTAGTCGTCACCGCGCGCCAACACCGGGATCGAGCGCGCGCCCAGCCGCGCCAGCTCGGCCATGGCCGCCGGATCTTCAAGCACGTTGACGGAGACGAAGTCGATCGCACGGATCGATAGAAACTCTTTGAGCCTCAGACAGCTGGTTCAACCCGGCTGCCAATACACCTTCAGTGGCGCCATGCCGTCCTCCACGGATCCGCCACAAGGTAGAGCGCCGCCGCCGCGCCGGCAATGCGCGCTTCTTGCCATGACGCGCAACCGGCATCGTCGAAGCGGCATGGCAGATACGCGGGCGCCCGGCATGGGGCGGGGTTGGCCCGATGGGTCCGGTCGCTCAAAGTCGGCATCTGTCAGCAGGGGGAACGCGATGGACGACGTGCGCATTCTGGCGACCGGCCTTGGATTTCCCGAAGGCCCAGTGGCGATGCCCGATGGATCGGTGATCCTGACGGATATCCGCAAGAATTGCTGCTCACGCATTGCGCCGGACGGCAAGGTGTCGCTGTTCTCGGCAGCCGGCGGCGGGCCGAACGGGCTTGCCGTCGGGCCGGACGGCGCGCTCTACCTGTGCAACAACGGCGGCGGGCGCTACGTCGAGGGCGTGTCGATGAGCCAGGGGCCGCATCCCGACTACAAGCACGGATCGATCCAGCGGCTCGATCCAAAGACCGGCGCCGCGACGACGCTGTACACGGCGTGCGACGGCCACAACCTGTCGGCGCCCAACGACCTTGTGTTCGATACGGCCGGCGGTTTCTACTTCACCGATCTTGGCAAGCGCTACGCGCGGCATCGCGACCATGGCGGGCTCTACTACGCCCTGCCCGACGGCACCAAAATCGTCAGCCTCGCCTACCCCATCCTCAGCCCGAACGGCTGCGGCCTGTCGCCAGACGGCAAGACACTGTACGTCGCCGACACCGAAAGCGCCCGGCTGTTGGCGTTCGACGTCGAGGCGCCGGGCAGGTTACGCGGACCGACCGGACATGCGCCGCACGGCGGCAGGGTGATCGCCAGCGTGCCCGGCCCAGCGCGCTTCGACAGCCTGGCGGTGACCGCCAGCGGCAACATCTGCGTCGCTACCCTGACCACGGGCGTCATTACCGTGTTCGCGCCGTCGGGCGCCATCGTGCGCGAGGTACAGATGCCGGATATCTATCCGACCAACCTCTGCTTTGGCGGCGCCGACCTGCGCACCGCCTACATCACCTTGTCGGACACTGGCCGGTTGGGCACCATGCCGTGGCCGGAACCTGGCCTGAGGCTGAATTTCACCTGAGGCTGCCTCACGCGGCCCCGCGGATCGATGGAGGCGAACCATGGCGGACAATGGTCCCACAGTCATCGACCTTGATCGCAAACGCATGCAAGCGATGGCGGCCAAGGACATCGCCACCCTGGAGACGGTGCTGGCCGACGATCTGGTCTACACGCACTCCTCGGCACGGCTCGACTCCAAAAAGAGCCTGATCGACGCCATGTTGTCGGGCGCCACCGTCTACACCGGCGTCGAGCCGTCTGACGTGAAGGCGCAGGACCTCGGCGACGCCGTGGTGCTGACCGGCGTGGCGCAGATCAAGGTCGTGTCCAACGGCACACCCAACGCTTTCGGCGTGCGCTTCACCGACGTCTACGCAAGGCGCGACGGGCGCTGGCAGATGGTGACCTGGCAGTCGACGCGGTTGCCGGCCTGAACCCGGAATCATTCCCACCGACACGGAGAACAAGATGAGCGACGTCAAGCTGGCGCCGAACATGCCGCAATGGATGAAGGACCATGTCGCGCTCTATCAGTCGAGCGGCGGCAAGGAAGGGCACATGTACAAGATCACGCTGCCCAACGCGCCGCAGATCGAGGTCCCGTCGCTGCTGCTGGTCACGACCGGCCGCAAGTCCGGCGAAAAGTTCCTGTTCCCGCTGTTCTATGGCAAGTCCGGCAACAGCTATTTCGTGATCGCCTCCAAGGGCGGCGCGCCGGAGCATCCGGGCTGGTACCGCAATATGGTGGCCAATCCCGAGGTCGAGATCCAGGTCGGCACCGCCAGGATGCGGGCGCGGGCCCGTGTCGCCAGCGGCGAGGAACGCGCGAAAATGTGGAAGCAGGCGGTCGAATTCTGGCCGCCCTACGCCGACTACCAGCGCAAAGCCGGCGACCGCGAAATCCCGGTGGTGGTGCTCGATCCCGTGAACTGACCTCGCGATCGAGAAAGGCGGCTGTCCACCACTCGACGTATCGGCCGGCGCCCAATCCAGCAGCCTGGCGATCCGAAGAAAAAGGTATCGGCGAGCGAACCATGTGAAACGGGGAGGAAGACCATGCAACTCAGTCGCGACGAGTTGATCCGTGCCTACCGCGACATGCGCACGATCCGCGCCTTCGAGGACCGGGTGCAGGAGGAGTTCTCGGCCGGCAACATCCCGGGGTTCGTGCATCTCTACGCCGGCGAAGAGGCGTCGGCGGTCGGCATGTGCATGCACCTGACCGACCGCGACCACATCGCCAGCACCCATCGTGGCCACGGCCACTGCATCGCCAAGGGCTGCGATGTCGAGGCCATGATGAAAGAGCTGTTCGCCAAGGACGGTGGCCTGTGCGGCGGCAAGGGCGGTTCGATGCACATCGCCGACCTCGATCGCGGCATGCTGGGCGCCAACGGCATCGTCGGCGGCGGCCCGCCGTTGGTGTGCGGCGCGGCGCTGACGGCCAAGACGCTAGGCACCAAGGACGTCGCGGTCGCCTTCACAGGCGACGGCGCCTCCAACCAGGGCACCACGTTCGAGGCGATGAACCTCGCCGTCGTTCTGAAGCTGCCGGCGATCTTCGTGTTCGAGAACAACCGCTATGGTGAGGGCACCGGGCACGACTACGCTGTCGGCAGCAAGGACATCGCCGGCCGTGCCCGCGGCTTCGGCCTGCCCAGCGTCGTGGTCGACGGCACGGATTTCTTCGCCGTGCACGAGGCGGCGCGCGAGGCGGTCCAGCGCGCCCGCGCCGGTGGCGGCCCCAGCGCCATCGAGGTGCAGATGCAGCGCTTCTATGGCCACCATTCCGGTGACGCCCAGCTCTACCGCGCCAAAGACGAGGGCAAGCAGGCGCGCGCCGAGGCCGACCCGCTGAGCTTCTTTCGCCGCCGTGTGACCGAGGGCGGCCTGCTACCCGACGCGACCTTCGCCGCGATCGACGCCGAGGTGGCGGCGCGCATTGACACCGCCGTGGCGGCCGCCAAGAGCGCGCCACCGCCGCCGCCCGAGGCGCTGATGCGCGACGTCTACATCTCCTACTGAGGGGGACGTGCCATGCCGTCGAAATCGATCCGCCAGGCGATCAACGAGGCGCTGCGGCAGGAGATGAAGCGCGACCCGCGCGTCGTGGTGATCGGCGAGGACGTGGCCGGCGGCGCCGGCGGCACCGGCAGCCTCGACGCCTATGGCGGCGTGCTGGGCGTCACCAAAGGCCTGATCGGCGAGTTCGGCGCCGGCCGCGTCATCGACACGCCGATCACCGAATCGGCGATCATGGGTGCGGCCGCTGGCGCGGCCGTCACCGGCCTGCGGCCGGTCGCCGAGCTGATGTTTTGCGACTTCCTCGGCGTCTGCTTCGACCAGATCTACAATCAGGCCGCCAAGTTCCGCTACATGTTCGGCGGCAAGGCGACGACGCCGCTGGTGATCCGGACGATGATCGGCGGCGGCCGCAGTGCCGCCGCACAGCACAGCCAGGTGCTCTACCAGATGTTCACCATGGTGCCGGGCCTGAAATGCGTCGTGCCGTCCAACGCCTATGACGCCAAAGGGCTGATGATCCAGGCGATCCGCGACGATGATCCCGTGGTCTTCTTCGAGCACAAGCTGATCTACGACCACAAGAGCGAGGTGCCGGACGAGGCCTACACCATCCCGTTCGGTGAGGCCAACGTGACGCGCGACGGCGACGACGTGACCATCGTGGCGCTGTCGCGCATGGTGCATTACTCCAATGAAGTCGCCGACCGCATCGCCAAGGATGTTTCTTGCGAGGTGATCGATCCGCGCACCACCTCGCCGCTGGATATCGACACCATCCTGGAGAGCGTCGAGAAGACCGGTAGGCTGGTGGTGGTCGATGAGGCCAACCCGCGCTGCAGCATGGCCGCTGATATCGCGGCGCTGGTCGCCGACCAGGGATTCGAACACCTCAAGGCGCCGATCAAGCAAGTGACGGCGCCGCACACGCCAGTGCCGTTCGCCCCGGCCCTGGAGAAGCTCTATCTGCCCAACCCCGACAAGATCGAGGCGGCCGTACGCGCCGTGATGGCAGCATAGCCATGGCCGGCACGATCACGTCGGTCACCATGCCGAAATGGGGGCTGACCATGACCGAGGGTATGGTCGCCAAATGGATGGTGGCGCCGGGCAGCGTGGTGAAAGCCGGCGCTGAGATCATGGAGATCGAGACCACCAAGATCACCAACGTCTTCGAATCGCCGGCTGGCGGCATCCTGCGCCGGCAGGTTGCACCGGAGGGCGCCACGGTGCCGGTCGGCGGGTTGCTGGCGGTGCTGGCCGACGAAGGCGTGAGTGAGGCGGAGATCGACGCCTTCGTCGCCAAGTTCCAGGCCGAGTTCGTGCCACCGGCCGACGAAGTCGGCGCGGCGGCAGCGGGACCAGTGGTGATCGAAGCCGGCGGACGGCGGCTGCGCTACCTGCGGATGGGTGCCGACGGCGGCACGCCGATCCTGTTCATTCACGGCTTCGGTGCCGATCTCGGTGCCTGGATGTTCAACCAGCCGGCACTGGCCGAACGCCATGCGACGGTCGCGCTCGACCTGCCAGGCCACGGCGGCTCGGGCAAGGATGTCGGTGCAGGCGACGCCGCGACTTTCGTCGGCGCCGTAGCCGACTTCATGGCGGCAGCTGACATCGCGCGGGCGCATCTGGTCGGCCATTCGCTGGGCGGCGCACTGGCGTTGGGCCTGTCAAAGGCGCATCCCCAATGCGTCGCGTCACTGACATTGATCGCGCCGGCCGGGCTGGGGCCCGACATCAACATGACGTTCATCGAGGGCTTCATCCGCGCCGGCAAGCGCAAGGAGGCCAAGGAGACCCTGGAGCTGCTGGCGGCCGATCCCAAGGCGATCAGCCGCGCGATGATCGACGAGGTGCTGAAGTACAAACGGCTGGACGGCGTCGTACCAGCACTGACCGCAATCGCCGCCGCCGCCTTCCCAGGCGGCCGCCAGGGCAGCGTGCTGCGCGAGGCGCTCGCCACTGCCAAGGTGCCGCGACAAGTGATCTGGGGCCACGCCGATCGCATCATCCCGGCGTCGCATGCCGAGGGCCTGCCGGCCGACGTCGCGGTGCACGTGCTGGACGGTGCCGGCCACCTGCCGCACATGGAAAAGAGCGGCGAGGTCAACCGCCTGATCGCGGCGCTGACGGCAAGGTGATGCTGTAAGGAACGCGGCGAGTACGAAGGCGTCGTCTTCAGGGTGAGGTCGGCGGGCGGCTGGACGTCGCCTTCACCCGACCACCGGTTCGATCGTCGCCAAGATCCAGCCGGCGTGCGCTGTTATTCGCGCGTCCTCGTGTTGCTGACCCACCAGCTGGACGCCGACCGGCAATCCGCCGACGCCGAGCAACGGCATGGTGACTGCCGGCGCGAACAGCATCGACGTCGGGTTGTTGAACACCGAATCGCCGGTCGGTCGTGGCGCCAGCGGCTCGCCCGGCTTGTCGCCCGACCACAATGGCGCCGGCCCGGGACATCCCAGGGTGATGATCGCGTCGGCCAGCGGCGCAACCGCGGCATGGCAGGACTGGGCGGCGGCGCGTTCGATCAGCAAGGCGCGATAGTCGTCTGGCGTCATCGCCTCGGCGCGCGCCAACCCCGCCTTGGCGCGCTCGCTCACGCCGTCGGGCGACTGGTCGACCAGATTGCGTTGCCACCAGCGGTTCTCCCAAGCGGTTATCGCAGTGGCGATGCGCGAAGCGTCGGCGATCGCCTGTTCAAGCCGCTCGACCAGCGCGTGACTTCGTCGCCGCAGCAAGCTGACGCCGGCGGCGCCGAGTTTCTCCAGCAGTCGCTCGAAGGCCGTTTTGCTGGCGTCATCGAGCCCCGCCCAGCCGGCCGTTTCGAGCACGATCAGCCGCTCGGGCTTGTGCGCCACCGGCGGATGGCGCGGCCCATACAGACCGGGGCTGCCGCGATCGCCGCCGGCACGGGCTGCGACCTCGATCGCCACCTGCCACATATCCTCGATGCAGCCAGCGTGCACGCCATGCGTGCTCATACTGGTCGACAGCCGCTCGCCGCGGTTGATGGCGCCTTGCGTCGGCTTGAGCGCGACGTTGCCGCAATAGCCGGCCGGCCGGATGATGGAACCGCCGACCTGGGTGCCGATGGCGGCCGGCATCATGCGCGCGCCGACCGCCGCCGCCGAGCCCGACGAAGAACCGCCCGCGGTGCGCGCCGGATCGAACGGATTGGTCGTTGCCGGCGGATGCGTGCCGCCGAGCTCAGCGGTGGTGGTCTTGCCGAAGATCACTGCGCCGGCCTGGCGAAGCGCCCACACCGCGGCGTTGTCACGCTTGGGGAAATTGCCCTTGTAGGCGAGACATCCCATCTCGGTCGGCATGTCCCTGGTTTCGAGCAGGTCCTTGATGCCGATTGGCATGCCATCGATTGGCGACAACGGTTTGCCAGCCTTCCACCGCGCCGCGCTGGCGTCGGCAGCCTGGCGCGCGCTCTCGCGATTGAGGGAGGCGAAGGCCTTCACGACGGGCTCACGCGCCTCGACCGTCTCCAGGCAACGCTCCAGATAAGCGCGCGGATTGTCGCTGCCCTGCCGGAATGCGGCCGCCGCGTCGTGGAACGTCAGCGCTTTGAAGTCGCGCGGGTCGTAGCTCGATTTAGAACCAGTCATGTCGATTGTCCCTGAAGCACGGTTCAGCCGCCACGATGGCGCTCACCCTCCGCGATCTCGGCGGCGGCGATGGCGCGGGTGAGCGCCGCGTTGAGCGCCTTGGCCGACTCCAAGGTCAACTCGACGGCGGCCCGTGCCCCCGGATCGAGCGCCGGGTTCATGAAGTCGATCGTGATCGCCTCTTCCAGCAACGCATGGTGCGGGTGGTCGTAGGATACGACCGCGCGCGTCACCATGAACCAGCCCGCGTCGCCCTTGCCGACGCCCTCGGCGTCGACGATCTCGACGATCGAGGTACACATGTCCGCGGCTAGGCGGCCAGGTGCTTCTTGAAGAACGCGAACACCTTCTGCCAGCCGTCGAGCGCCTGCTCGACCCGGTACATCGGCCGGTCGTAGTAGAAGAAGCCGTGACCGGCACCGTCGTAGCGATGGAACTCGTAGGTCTTGCCGTGCTTCTTCAGCTCGGCCTCGTGCTGGTCGACCTGCTCCGGCGTCGGCGCGCGGTCCTCGTTGCCAAACAGTCCGAGCAGCGGACAGGACAAGTTCTTGGTGAACTCGATCGGCGCCGCCGGCTGCTTCGGGGTCAGTTCCTCCTTGCTCATCACCACGCGGCCGCCCCACAGATCGGCGGCGGCGTCAATCGCCTTGCTGTGGCAGGCGAACAGGAACGTGTGCCGGCCGCCCGAGCAGGTGCCGATCATGCCGACCTTGCCGTTCAGCCACGGCTGGGCACGCAGCCAAGCCACGGCGCCGGCGGTGTCGCCGATCACCTGGGCATCGGGCACACCACCCTCTGCCCGCACCTTGGCCGCGATATCATCGGCTTTGCCCTCGCCAGCGCGGTGGTACAGGTTGTGGCTGATGGCGGCGTAGCCGTGGTGCGCAAACTTGCGGGTCGCTTCGCGGTACCACTCGTCCCAGCCCGGCACGTGGTGGATCAGCACCATACCCGGGAACGGCCCCACCCCAAGCGGCCGCGCTGCGTAGGCCGAGATCGGCTCGCCGTTGTGGCCGTTGATCGAGATCGTTTCGGCAAGCATGCCTTCATAGGCCATCGTTGCTCCTCCTTCGGTCTTACAGCATTCGACTGGGGTTACGATGTCAGCCGGAGCGACGCGAGGCATCCCGGCGGGCGCATAGGTGTCCCGCTGCACTCGACATGGCTCGAGGCTGCTGCTCGGCGGTTTTCGAACTACGTTCCTGCCGCCGACCGGTTCGCGTCGTACATCGGCTGCCCCGCCGCGTCGAAAACCTGGTAGCCGTTGGGCCCGGCGCGTCGCCCGTCAACAAAATCGACGTGCCGCTCGGGCGAACAATGGATGCCCATGATCTTCAGCACCCCTTCGCCGGCGTTGCGGAAGGCATGCGGCCGGCGTGGCGGCAGAGCGATGATGTCGTGCTGCTTCAGCCGGATCTGGTTGTCCGCATCATCGCCGAACCAGAAGGCGCCTTCGCCCTCGAGCACCAGGATCAGCTCCATATAGGGATGCGAGTGCAGCGGCGCGGCGTAACCCGGCCGGCAGGTCTGCACACCGGTCCAGATCGGCACCTGTCCGCCACCAACCAGTTTCTGGTAGATCGATAGCGGCCCGAAACTGACAGGTTCGGACTCTTCGAGTCGTCCGACGACCGGGGTGTGGGCGTTATCCATCGTCGCCTCCCTTTGGTGCGATCACATCTGATCCCGGCGAATGATGTTGCTCGCGGCCGGTCCTGACAAGTCCCCCGGTCCGCGCTGGGCTCACTGGTGCGTTTCGCATGCGCAGCGGCTGACGGCCAGGAGTACGCTATGCCACGGTCATTGGGAGGACGCGATGGGCTATGACCTCGTGATCAAGCATGGCACCGTGATCGACGGCACCGGTGCGCCGCGTTATCAGGCCGACGTCGCGATCACCGGCGGTAAGGTCGTCGAGATCGGCAAGGTGACGGACGGCGCACAGCGCACCATCGACGCCGACGGGCTGGTGGTCACGCCGGGCTTCGTCGACCCGCACACCCACTACGACGCGCAGATCTGCTGGGACGGTGCGGTAACACCCTCATCCTGGCACGGCGTGACAAGCGTGGTGATGGGCAATTGCGGCGTCGGCATCGCGCCCTGCGCGCCGGCGATGCGCGAGGTCGCCATGCGCGATCTGGTCAACGTCGAGGGCATCCCGTTCGACGTGCTGAATGCGGGCATCACCTGGGACTGGGAGACGTTCCCGCAGTTCATGGACGCAGCCGCGCGGCGGCAGCCGTCATTGAACCTCGCCTTCCTGGCGCCGCTGACCCCGTTTCGTCACTATGTCATGGGCGACGCCTCGATCGAACGGGCGGCCAACGTCGAGGAGACGGCGAAGATCGCAGCCCTGATCGGCCAGGCGATCGACGCCGGCGCGCTGGGCTTCTCAAGCACCATCCTTAACCAGCACATGGGCTTTGGCGGCAAGCCGCTGGCCTGCCGCAACGCCAGCCGCGAGGAGCTCAAGGCCTATGCCAACGTGCTCAGGCAGCGCGGCAAGGGCGCCATCGAGATCGCGCTCACCCGGCAGGTCGGCGTGCTCGAGGAGGACCAATGCGAGGTCCTGGACTTCCTGCTCACTGAGAGCGGCCGGCCGGTGACCTTCATTGCGCTGTTTGACCGTGACGACATCCCCGAAGCGGTGCGCGATACCCTGCGCCGCGCCGCGCCAATGATCGCCAAGGGCGCCCGGCCGCAGACTTCGCCGCTGCCGCTGACGCGCGAGATCAACATGGACAACCCGTTCTCGTTCGCGGCCTTCCCGTCGTGGAAGCGGGTGTTCGCCGACACATCGAAGGCAGCGCAAATGGCCGTCTACGCCGACCCCGCTTTCCGCAACCAGTTCCGCGAGGATCTGAAGAAACCGACGGGCTTCGGCAACTGGAACCGCATCGTCGTGCACGACGCGCGCAACCCGGCGCTGAAGTCGCTCGAGGGCAAATCGATCGCCCAGATCGCCCAGGACCAGGGCAAAGACGGGGTCGACGCCTTCCTCGACACGGTGCTGGCCGGCAACCTCGAGGTCGAGCTGACCATGACGTCGTGGAACACGCGCGAAGACCGCATGCGCGAGCTCTTGAACAATCCCGCGATCCTGATGGCGCTGGGTGACGGCGGCGCCCATGTCGACATGCTGTGCGACGCCGGCTATCCGACCTACCTGCTCGGCACCTGGGTGCGCGACAAGCAGGCGATCACGCTTGAGGAGGGCGTTCGCAAGCTGACGTCTGATCCCGCCAACCTGTTCGGCCTGAAGGACCGCGGTCGCCTCGCCAAGGGTGTCCCCGCCGACGTAACAGTCTTCGATCCCTCCCGAGTCGGCTCAACCAACCATGGCGAGCGTCGCTACGACCTGCCGGGCGGCGCCAAACGCATGGTAATGCCGTCCAAGGGTGTCGAATACACCGTGGTCAACGGCGCCATCACCTGGTCCCAGGGCAGCCTCACCGAGGCCAAGGCAGGCAAGGTGCTGCGGGCTTAGTTTCGCGCCGTCCCAAACGGCGCCACGCCTCAACGGCCGGGGCCAGACTTTCCGTCCGCACGCGTCCAGACGGCGGTAGAGCACGCCAGCCGCGTGCACCCACCTTCACAGCGGCCCGGCCTTGGCGACCTCGTATCGCGTGAACTGCGGCGGTGCTGCCAGAAAGCCCGGGAGCACTCGAGAGAACGCGACAAAGTGCGGCGTAGCGAAATGGGCTGCCAGCGCCTCGGCCGATCCCCATTGCTCGAACAAGCGGAAAGTGAAGGGATCGTCGAGCAGCTCGCTCAGCTCGTAGGCGATGCAGCCTGGCTCCGCCGCGGAGCGGACGGCCATGTCGAGAGCGGCCGCCTTAGCTTCCGCCTTGACCTCCGGACGGATGCGGGCAGTTCCGGAAATCACGATCATGCCGGCAGGGCTGGGCATGGCCGGCTCCCGGTTAGCGCAGCGGCGAAAACGACGCCGGCACCGCAAACGTGTTCTGCATCCGCTGGTTGGTGACACCCTCGGGGCGCGGCGGTGGCCAACTGCCCGGCTTCATCGCCTGTGCCCGCAGGCGCTCGCGCTCGCCCATGTTCTTGTAGGCCCAGACGTGGAGCCACTGGTTGAGCGGGCCGATCTCGGTGTAGCCGGCGAAAATCAGCGGCGACACCTTGGTCCGCTCGCCGATGTGCTTGCTCCAGGTCTCGATGACCTTGGGAATGGCGCCGGGACTGTAGGTATAGGCGCGGAACTCATAGCAGCTGCCATGCTCGGCTGGCTCGAAATGCGGCGAGAACGGCGCGGGGTAGAGGATCTTGGTCTCCATCTCGACGATGAAGTCGGCAATCTTGGGTGGCCAGACGCCCGACCTGACGGCCTCAGCGCGGATTTGATCGCGCTCGGCGATATCCTTGTAGGGCCAGATGTGGATGATCTGGTTGAGCGTGCCCACCTCACTCCGCCAGAAGCCGGCCAGCCGGGAAAGCTTGACGCGCTCGGCGATGCGGGCGGCGAACGCCTCCTCGGCCTGGGGCACAGTGCCTGGCTTCAGCAGATAGGTGCGCATCTCGAAGATCATGGTGGTTTCCTCCCGATAGTCGCCCGGCTTGGGCGCCGGGCCGGAACGTGCGTCGCGCGGCGGCCTGGGCCTAGACCTTCGCTGGTTTCTGCTCTTCCAGCCGATCAGTGGCCGGCGGCGGTGTCGGCGACAAATCTGCGATCTCGGCGCGCAGCGCCGGATTCATGTCCACTTTCACGGCGGCCAGCGAGTCCTCCAGCTGATCGCGGTTGCGCGCACCGATGATCGGCGCCGTTACGGCGGGATGCGCGCCCACCCAGGCAATGGCGGCACTGACCGGATGCATGCCGCGCGTCCGGCAAAGGGCGACGAACTTCTCGGCGACCTCGAACGTCCAAGCCTCACTGTAGCGTGCTTGGTACATTTGGTTGGTCTTCAGCCGGCCGCTGCCCTGTCCGAGGTACTTGCCCGACAACAGGCCGGCGGCACCCGGACTATAGGGAATGACGCCCAGTCCGTTGGCCTCAGCCATTGGCAGGATCTCGACCTCGGCCTGGCGTTTCACGAGGTTGTACATCGGCTGGATGCACTGCAGCCGCCCCCAATCCTGGCGTTCCTGCAGGTCGACGGCGCGCTGCGTCTGCCATGCCGACCAATTGCTGAC
>DATFGV010000157.1:0-5204 GCA_035249115.1 Vineibacter sp. | reverse complement strand
CCGTCGGTTCGGCGTCAGGCAGCGACTGCGCTGACGCCCGGTCGGGCACTCCCGCCGCCATGAGGGCGGCGATGGCGCCGACCGTCACGAACTGCATCCAGTTCGGCACTGACGGTCGGCCGGTTTGCGACGAGACGAATTCTGTCATGGTTTTGTACCTCCGCCGCTTCCCTGCTGCTTGCCATCGGCGCCGTTGCCGGCATCCGCGACGGCGCTGCCGCGGATGATGACAAGCGGGGCCGCCGGTGGCGGCGACGGGGGTGCGGCCGTTGTCGGCGGCGGCGCCGGAGGGGGTTCCGACGAGCGGCCGTTGTTGCCGGTTCCAGAGGGGGCCGACAGCAATTGGCTGACCTGGTTGTCGCGGGTGAAGGTACGACCTTCGTCTTCCGTACCGTCCGCGGGATCCTGGAGACTGCGCAGGCTGAGCGACAGTTTGCCCATCTCCTGCGCCAGGGCGATCATTTCGCTCTGTTTGGCGGTGACTTCGAGTGTCGCCGTCTTGGCGACCTGGGCCGGCTCGCCGGGCTTGGAGTCGAGGCGCTGGTCCATGGCGATGACGCGCACATCGCGCAGGATGGTTTCACTCGCCTGGCGCTCCTTCTCACCCGGCTGCGCCAGCTGCACGACGTGCGTCAGGATGAGGTCGACCTTGTCACCGGCGAAGACGAAGCCGGAAATGCCCGACGTGGCGGTGACCGGCACCGACACCGCCCGCATGCCCGGCTGGAGCACGGCGGCCATGAAGCCGCGCGAGCCCGGCAACACGACCCGGCCTTCAGTCAGCGGCTCGCCGGCGCCGAGCGGCGCGCGGGCCACGGCACCGACGAAATCCGACAGCGGACGGCGACCTTCCACGACGTAGGTCGGCGACAAGGTGCCTTCGGGCCAAGCCTGCCAGCGCAGGTCGTCGGGCTTGACGATCTGGCCGGTGCGGATGTCGGAGCGGGCTACCAGCACTTGCAGCGCCGGCTTGACCGTCTCTTCAACCGGCTTGACGTTCCGCTGCGCGGCCATCCGCTCGGCGTTCAAGTATGACCTAAGGAAAACGACGGTGCCGCCGGCGATAACCAGGGCGACAACCAACATAATCATGCGTTGGGGATTCACGGCTTAGCCTCCGGTCCGCAGACCATTTAAGAGATGCAGGGCGATCGCGAGGCAGCCGACGGCGATGGCCAGGCCATAGGGCATCTTGCGCCCCAGGCGCCCGGCCGTCGCCACGCCGGGTGCGGCCGGCTCGACGCCGGTCGCGCCATCGACGGAAGGCGTCTCGTCCGGACTGTGGCCGATCCCCGGGATGAGGAAGGCCAAGCCGAGCAAAGCGCCCGCCACGGTCACGATCAGAATGAATGGCACAATAAAATCCGGCCCTGCCCACAGGGCCGCCGCCGCTAAGAATTTGACGTCACCACCGCCCAGCAGGCGAGTGGCAAACAGGCCGAAGCCGACCACGAACGTCGCCAAGGCGCCCGCGACCGACCACACGATGAACATCAAGGGATATCCTTGCATCGCCAGTACCAGCGCATGGACCGCCCACATTCCCAAAACGGCCAGCGACAGCCGGTTGGGGATGATGAAGCGGGACCAGTCGCCGAGCGCAGCGAGGATCGCTACAGCTGCGAACGCAACCACACTCACTTGATCGAGGATTTGGAGCGCCTGCGGCATGGCCCCCTTTACTCCCCTCGATCTCCGGCTGGAGGATGTCGGACGACCACTTGGCCACCCGCGCCGCTCGGCCGAACCGAGCGCCTCCGCCGACGATCGGTCGTTAGAACTTACCGGCGACGTTGGTCATCATGTTGTTGAGTCCGCCACCGACCAGCGTGAACGCGCCGATGGCAGCCACGGAGATCAGAGCGGCGATCAGGCCGTACTCGATCGCGGTGGCACCCTGCTCGTTGCGCACGAGCTTGCGGAACATGGACAGCATTGATCTTCTCTCCGTCTTCTGTCAGGTCTTAGGGAATTCGAGCCACTACAAACGCTTAAACGAACGACCAAAAGTGGAACTTTGAGCGCACGGACAGGTCGGCAATCGGCTCTGGATCGGGTGGTTGTATCCCCAAAAGATTCCGATATCCCACCATGTTAGATACGCTACTTAACCTTCCACTCGGGCGCACTATAAATCGAGATGGAAGGTTAAGTAAACAGGATAATTTATTGATAAATAAGCCATTCGATCCAGATCGAACGGATTAAATTGGACCGATTCCCAGATATTGGGTTCGCGGCGCGCCGAACCACACTCTAAGGTGCCGTCAAAAGGATCATGAAGTCGCATTAGTATGTAATAATGTGACAATATATGGCCCGCAGGCGCTGGCGCGCCGCTGCGGAAGCCTCGAACAATGCAGAAAGCCCGGCGATGCCGGCCGACAGGGACTAAACGGCCCCGAAAATCACCGACGCGTTGGTCCCGCCAAAACCAAAGGAATTCGAGAGTACATAGCGGACCCGGCGCTCCTTGGCCTTATGCGGCACAAGGTCGATGTCGCAGCCTTCGGACGGGTTGTCCAGGTTGATGGTCGGCGGCACCACCTGGTCGGTTAGCGCCTTCAGGGCGAAGATCGCCTCGATGGCGCCGGCGGCCCCGAGCAGATGGCCTGTTGCCGACTTGGTCGAGGACATCGACAAACGATAGGCGTCGGCCCCGAAAAGGCGCTTAACCGCCCCCAGCTCGATTTCGTCGCCCAACGGGGTCGACGTGCCGTGGGCGTTGACATAGTCGACCTCATCGGTCGCCAGGCCGGCGCGCTTCAGGGCGGCGCGCATCGAGCGGAACCCGCCATCGCCATCTTCCGCCGGGGCGGTGATGTGGTACGCGTCGCCGGACAGCCCATAGCCGAGCACCTCGCCGTAGATGCGGGCGCCGCGTCGGCTGGCGTGTTCGTACGCCTCCAGGACCACGGCGCCGGCGCCTTCGCCCATGACAAACCCATCGCGCCCCTTGTCCCACGGTCGAGACGCCTTGGCGGGCGTGTCGTTGTAGGCGGTCGACATGGCCCGGCAAGCATTGAAACCGGCAAACCCCAGCCGGCAGACCGCCGCTTCCGCGCCACCGGCGACCATCATGTCCGCGTCGCCCAGCGCGATCAGACGAGCGGCGTCGCCGATGGCGTGCGCGCCAGTGGAACAGGCGGTGACAACCGAATGGTTGGGTCCCTTGAGGCCATACTTGATTGAAACCTGACCTGACGCCAGATTGATAAGTGCAGACGGAATGAAAAAAGGTGAAAGCCGGCGCGGGCCCTTTTCCTTGATGGTGAGCGAACCCTCATAGATGGTCTGCAGGCCGCCGATACCGGAGCCAATCATCACGCCGGCCCGCTCCCGCGCTTCGTCGGATGTCGCCTGCCAGCCGGAATCCTCGATCGCCTGACTGGCGGCCGCGACCGCGAACACAATGAATTTGTCGACCTTCCGCTGGTCCTTGGGCGGCATATAGAGGTCGGCATTGAAATGCCCGTTGGCCCGGTCACCAACCGGCACTTCACCGGCGATCTTGGTCGGCAGGTCCGACACGTCGAACGACTGGATGGCGCGAATGCCCGACTCGCCGGCCAACAGACGCGGCCACGTGGTGGCGACGCCGTCGCCCAACGGCGTCACTACACCCATCCCCGTTACGACCACGCGCCGCATCGGCCTACCTTGTGACCTCGCCACACCTGTATCCGGGTCCGTCGGCCGCCATCCGCCACGGCCGGTACCGAAACCCTACGAGTTTGACTCGATGAACTTGATGGCGTCCCCGACCGTCTGGATCTTCTCGGCCGCATCGTCAGGGATCTCGACGCCGAATTCCTCTTCAAAGGCCATCACGAGCTCGACGGTGTCCAGGCTGTCAGCGCCGAGGTCGTCGATGAATTTCGCTTCCGGCTTCACCTGCGCGTCTTCCACGCCCAGATGCTCTATGACGATCTTCTTTACGCGGTCGGCGACGTCGCTCATGTCGGTCCTCTGGGTCATTGGTTGGTCGACCGGCCGCGCCGGGCCGAGCGGTGATTGGCGCCGGAGGAGCCGGCACCGCCCGCTTATCCGACAAGGCGCCTGATTTCAAGGCCAGCGGCCAAACGCCGTGGCATGCCAGCAGGTTAACAGGGAAAACGAGGGTTCGTCACGGCCGACGCCGCGCGCGCCCAATCAACAACGGCAAACCAGGGGGCATAGGCCGCCATCAGGACTCAGATCATCGCCATGCCACCGTTCACGTGCAGGGTCTGGCCGGTCACATAGGCCGCCTCGTCCGAAGCCAGATAGACGACACCGGCGGCGATCTCCTGGGGTGTACCCAGCCGTTCGGCGGGCACCCGCGCCAGGATCGCCTTCTTCTGCTCTTCATTCAGGGCGTCGGTCATCGGCGTCGCGATGAAGCCCGGGGCCAGGCAGTTCACCGTGATGTTGCGTGACGCCAACTCCTGCGCCAGCGACTTGGACATGCCGATCAGGCCGGCCTTCGAGGCGGCGTAGTTGGCTTGCCCGGGGTTGCCGGTGACGCCGACCACCGACGTGATGCTGACAATGCGGCCGAAGCGCCGCCGCATCATGCCGCGCATGACGGCGCGGCTCAGCTTGAACGTGCCGCCGAGATTGACCTGCAGCACCTGGTCCCAGTCCTCGTCCTTGAGTCGCATGGAGATGTTGTCGCGGGTGATGCCGGCGTTGTTGACCAGGATGTCGATCTTGCCCATCGCCGCCTCGGCCTCCTTGGCCAGCCGGTCGATGTCCGCCGGGACGTCCATGCGGGCCACCACGACGTGCGCTCGCTCGCCGAGCTCGGTTTTGAGCGCCGCCAGCGCCTCGGCCCGCGTGCCGGACAGCGTCACCGCCGCCCCCTGTGCGTGCAGCGCGCGCGCGATGGCGCCGCCGATGCCGCCCGAAGCGCCGGTGACCAGCGCCGCCTTGCCCGTCAAGTCGAACATTCCGGTCCTCCCGCGCTCATCCGTGCGCCCGGTCCAAGGCGCGACGCGGCCGGACGCGCCTGCCACGTGCCGCCGAACCGGCCAGCCGCCTCACAACGTCTTCAGGAACGCCTCGATATCGGCCGGTGTCCCGACCGTGGCGCCGACGGTATCCTTGTCGATGCGCTTGAGCATCCCCGTCAGCACCTTACCGGCGCCGATCTCGATCTGCGAGCCGACGCCTTGCGCCTTCATCGCCAGTACGCACTCGCGCCAACGCACCCGCCCTGTCAC
>DATFGV010000156.1:0-3631 GCA_035249115.1 Vineibacter sp. | reverse complement strand
TGACCCGTGGCCTGTTGCGCCACGCTACACTGCTGCACCTGTTGGCCGGCGCCGTCGAGTCCAGGCGTTCGCTGGACGAAGCGCTGAAGCGAGTTTGGCCAAAGCCGCATTTCTCCCGGATGCAGGCGTTGCAGCGCCAGGCGCGCGGCTGGCCGACGGCAGTGCTGGCCGACGCACTCGACATGTTGCTCGACGCCGAGATCCAGTCGCGCACCACGGGGCTGCCCGACGAGGCCCTGGTACGACGCGCCGCGCTGCGCGTGGCACAGCGGGCGCGGTCGCTGCTGCGGGCGCCGGCGCGACGGTAACTGGGCGTGGGGACGGCAGCCCGGGGAAGCGGGAAGATGCCGACGGCCCCGATCAGTTCCTGCGATCCAGGCGGGCGGCGCCGATCACCGGGCCTTGCGCCGCATGCTGTACGATCACCGCCACGGCCTCGCCGCGCGCAATCCGCTCGCCTGGCACCGTCCAGCTCGCCGCCTCGCCCTTCCAGGTGGCAAGCTTTTCCAGCGAGCGCACGACGTTGTGGTTGATCAAGGTCGCGCCCTTGTTCTCGCCGCGCGCCACCACGGTTTTGTGCTGGTGGTCGAACGTCACCAGCCAGACATCGCACTCTTCCGATATGCGGGTTTCCGGCAGGCTGACCGCCACGCCATTGCCGGCGGCGCGCACCAGCGCCGGCAGGACTCGCGGTCCTGGATGGCTGCTCGCTTGCCGCAGCATGCGGGCGATCTTGGCGGGATCCGAGCCGGGGTCATGCGCCAGGCCACCCACCACCATCTCGGGCGTGTAGACGTAACGCTGTTTCAGGGCGCGGGCGTAGGCTCGCTGCCGCTCGGTGAAAACCAGTGAGGCGAACGGATCCTTCCAGCCAATGTAGTCCCAGTAGTCGACGTGCAGCGACAGCGGCAGGATGTCGGATCGCTTCGCCAATTCGCCAAGATGGCGATCGGACGGCGGGCAGGACGAGCAGCCTTGCGATGTGAACAGCTCGACGACGGTCGGTGGCGAAGGCGCGACACTGCCCGGCGTCTGGGCGCAGACGGAACCGGCCGCCACTGCCGCCCCCAAGGCTACGGCCCAACCCATTGAAAACAGACGAGGCATTGATGAAATCTGACGCCAGATGACGGTCCGCGCCAATCAATTAGCGGTGACGGAACTAATTCGAGTTTCGTACCGGAAACCATAGGCACTCCGGCTCGGCACCCACTTCGAATTGCGACTCGCTAAACGGGCACTGGCTGTTATGTTATAGTTTAACATCAACTGCAGACGCCCATGGCCGACCACGCCCATTCCCATGCGCCCGCCGATCTCGGCACTCGCCTGATGGCGATGAGTGCCGGGCGGCGCGTGTTGTCGGCGGCAGTCGGCGTGGCGTTGCTGTGGCTGGCGGTCTGGTGGGCCTTGGCGTTTGATGCCCGGTCGGCGCTGGCGACGTCCGGCGGCATCGCCATGGAGCGCCAATCATGAGCGCGGCGCTGCGCCTCGTCGATGTGACCGTGACCTACGACCGCCATCCGGCCGTCCATCACGTGTCGGTCGATATTCCCGAGGGCGCCTGCACGGCCATCGTCGGCCCAAACGGCGCCGGCAAGTCGACCTTGCTGAAGGCGATGGTCGGACTGGTGCGCGAGGTACGTGGGCGGATCGAGATCCCGCGCCGTTCGCGTGCCAAGATCGCCTACCTGCCGCAGCAATCCGACGTCGATCGCAGCTTCCCGATCAGCGTGCTCGACATGGTGCTGCTGGGCAGCTGGCGCGGCATCGGCGCGTTCGGCGCGGCGAGCGGCGGCCACATCAACGCTGCGACACACGCGATCGAGGCGGTCGGCTTGCGCGGCTTCGAGCGGCGGCCGCTCTCAACTCTATCGGCCGGCCAGTTCCAGCGCGCGTTGTTCGCCCGCATGCTGCTGCAGGACGCCGAGATCATTTTGCTCGACGAGCCGTTCAACTCGATCGACGCCCGCACCACCAGCGACCTGCTCGCGCTGGTCCGCCGATGGCGCGACGACAAGCGCACGGTGGTTTGTGTGCTGCACGACCTTGAGCAAGTCCGCGCCCATTTCCCGCACGCCGTACTGTTGGCCCGCGAACTGATCGCTGCGGGTCCTACCGAACAGGCACTGACCGCCGCCAACCTGCTGCGGGCGCGGGCGATGGCCGAGTCGTGGGACGATTCGGCCGAGATCTGCCACCCCGGCGAAGCGGCGTGACGGACGGACCGGCAAAGCAAGTAGAGCAGGCGTTTGGACCGGAGTGGCATCGAGTCGCGAGATGGATTTCGTAAGCCAACTCCTGTTCGAGCCGTTCGTCGAGCACGGCTTCATGCGCCGGGCGCTGGTTGCTTGCCTGGCGCTGTCGGCCGGCAGCTGCACCGTCGGCGTGTTCCTGATCCTGCGCCGCATGAGCCTGATGGGCGACGCGCTGGCGCACGCCTTGTTGCCCGGCGCCGCCATTGGCTTCCTGCTGGGCGGCCTGTCGTTGCCGGCGATGAGCGCAGGCGGCTTTATCGCCGGCATCGCCACGGCGCTGCTGTCGGGCGTGGTGGCGCGTTTCACGTCGTTGCGTGAGGACGCCAGCTTCGCCGCCGCCTACCTGACTGCCCTGGCGGCCGGCGTCATGATCGTGTCGCTCAAGGGCTCGACCGTCGATCTGATGCATATCCTGTTCGGCAGCATCCTGGCGGTCGACGATCTGTCGCTGGTGCTGGTGGCGGCGACGGCGTCGCTGACCCTGCTGGGCATGGCGGCGATTTACCGGCCGCTGGTGGTCGAATGCTTCAACCCCGGCTTCCTGGCCGCCGTCGGCGTGCGCGGGTCGCTGTACCACTATGCCTTCCTGGCGCTGGCGGTGCTTAACATGGTGGCCGCGTTCCAGGCGTTGGGTACGTTGATGGCGCTGGGTCTGCTGTTGCTGCCGGCGGTCGCGGCGTCGTTCTGGGCCCGACAGGTCGTCACCATGGCGCTGGTGGCTTTGCCGATGGCCGCCGGATCGGGCTTACTCGGACTGTTGGTCTCTTTCCACTCCGGCCTGCCGTCGGGGCCGGCGATCGTGCTGGTGGCCAGCCTTTTCTATATCGGTTCATTGCTGGTGGGCACTCGTGACAGCTTGCGGTTGCGTCTGATGCCGCCGGCGCATTTGCGGGCGTAATCGAAATCCAGGCTTGAGCCAATCTTGCCGGTTCGGCGAAAACCGTCAGGATAGAAGCGCGGCGGCCTAACGTTGGGAGCCAAAACGCAAAGTGGCAGCGGAGATGGGAACAATGCGAGGCTCGACGATGCTGTTGCTTGCGTTTGCCACGCTGGCCGCCTGTGCCGCGCCACGAGTCAGCGGCAATGCCCAGGGCGGCGTTGTCACGGCCGCGTCCGGTGGTTCGGCAGATCAGCAACTGGCGGCAAACACCCACTGCGGCAAGTACGGCAAGACGGCGCGCCTGAACCGAACCATCGAGTCTGGCAGCCTCATGTTCGATTGCGTGTGGTGAGGCGCGCCGCCTTCAGGTGGGATGACAGCGCAGCGCAAACGCAACGATGTGACCGTGCGCCGATCCTACCTCGGCGCCAGTGCGCGATGTGAGGCGAAGCACAACAGGCCGCCGACGCCCATCAGCGCCGCCATAGGCCAG
>DATFGV010000155.1:0-7308 GCA_035249115.1 Vineibacter sp. | reverse complement strand
CGGCGACGCGTCGCACCTGGTCGACGGCCGAGTCAAAGGTAACGGCTTCAGGAAACATCGCGACCCGCACGCCGGCCCAGCGCAGCAACGCCACGACGTGCGCCGGCGCGTCGGCATTCAGCAACACCAGATCCGGCCGCCGTGCCAGCACCTCCTCGGCCCGCATATGCACCGCCGGCAGGGCTCGCGCCGACCGCCACGCCGCCGACAGGTGCGGATCCTGCGCCACGTCGCTGACGCCGACCAGCTGCCCCGGCGCCGCCAGCGCCAGGGCCAGCTGGTCGATGCACAAATTGAGCGACACCACCCGCGTCGGCGGTTCGGCCGCTGAAGCCGGCAGGCAGGCCGTCGCAATGGCGGCCAAGATGCTCAACGTCGCCGCCAAGCGCGCGACGAGCGCCGTCAGCCTGCTGGCACGTCGGAACGATCGCGTATGTCCCTTTGTATCTCCGTCCGGAGGGGCAGGGCGATCGCATATGACACAGACCTCACCCTGAGGAGGCCGCGTAGCGGCCGTCTCGAAGGGTGGGCAACCGCACGAGCGTTGCAACAATGGCTGGAACGATCGAACGGGGTTGTAGCCCATCCTACGAGACCCTTCGGCAAGCTCAGGGCAGGCTGCCGGCTGCGCCGGCTCCTCAGGATGAGGTTGTGCGTCGCCATATGCGATAGCTCTGCCCGGGGGAATGTTCGTACGACCACGGTGCGCCGAAGTGAAATCGATCGTGTCGCGATATCTCCCATCCGGCGCTTCGCGCCACCTTCCCCCTTCGGGGGGAGGTGGATGGGTGCGCCGACGGAGAGCGTGGACGATCACAACGACAGCCGCACGCCGACATAGGCGCTGAGCCGCGGCGTCTGGAAGCCCAGCGGCTCGTCGTAGCGCTTGTTGGTCAGGTTCTCGATCCGGCCGAACACGCGCACGCCGTCGCTGACCTCGTAGCTGGTGGTGACCCGCACCGTGCGGTAGGCCTCCAGATGCGTGACCGGCGAGGGGAACTGGCTGAAGTCGCGGTCGGTCCGGCCGCTGCGGTGCGCCAGCTCGGCGCCGATCGTCCAGCCCGGCAGCGGCGTCCAGCGCGCCGAGACGTCGAGCGCGTGGCGCGGCCGGCGGACCAGCGGTTCGTTGCTCACCCGATCGCGCGTGTCGTTGAACGTGTAGTCGAGGCGGAACGACACGTCCTGCCACGGCCGCACCTCCAGCGACGCCTCGACGCCCTGGCTGCGCGCCTTGCCGACATTGGCCAAGGTCGTGCAGAACGCGCCGCAGCTGGTGCTCGAGATCAGGTCGCGGATGTCGTTGCGGAAGACAGTGACGCCGAGCTTGACCTTCTCGCCCCAGAATGTCTGGTCGATGCCGACCTCGCCGCCGATGCTGCGCTCCGGCTTGAGGTTGGGATTGGCGAAGAAGTTGAAGGCCGGGAAGTCGAGATAGAGCTGGTCGAGACTGGGCGCCTTGTAGGCGGTGCCGAAGGCGGCGCGCAGGCGGGTGCCGGTTTCGCTGATGGTATAGGTCGTGCCCAGGCGGAACGTGGCGGTGGTGCCGAACGCGTCATGATCCTCGATGCGGCCGCCGGCGGTCATCGACAGCGCCTCGATCGGCGTCCAGCGCGCCTGCAGGTAGCCGCCAACGGTGCGCGCCGAGCGGTTCACCCGGTTCTCGGGAAAGCCGAAGTTGAAGGTGCTGCGTGCCCTGAGCGAATCGCGGTAGGCGTCGATGCCGAAGACGACGCCGAATGTGTCATCGATCTTGACCTCGTTCTTCCAGTCCAGCTGCCAGCGCCGGCCGCGGTTGCGGGCGTCGGGCGCGAAGGGGTCGAAATTGATCGGGTCGAAGGCGTCGGTGTCGCGCCGGTTGACCTGCACGAACGAGGCGCCGAAGGTTTGCTTCCATCGCCCGTCGAACAGCTTCCAGTCGGCCTGCAATCGGTGCGACATCTGTCTTGAGCGCTCGTGCAGGTTGGGGTCCTCGCTGAGAAAGGCGTCGTACTCGGTGCGGCTCCAGCCGACGCGCGAGAACAGCGCCAGCTGGAAGTCGTCGCTGATGTCGAAGCCCAGCCGGCCGCTGAAGGCGACGTTCCAGTAGCCGTCGTCTTCGTTCTTGATACCCGAGGAGAAGCGCCGCGGCACCGCCGAGAAGCCGCGTGTCGTCGTCGCCTGCATCGCGACGTTGTAGTTGAAGCGCCCCTCGGCACCCTGCACACCGCCGCCGGTATTGAAGGTGCCGAAGCCGCCGAGCTCGCCGAAGGCGGTGGCCTTGAACGGGCCGCTGCCTTTCTTGGTCACCAGGTTGATGACGCCGCCGATCGCATCGGAGCCCCACAGGGTGCTCATCGGGCCGCGCACGATCTCGATGCGCTCGACCGTGTCGAGCAGGAAATGCGCGAAGTTTGGCGCGCCGTTGACCTGGCTCGGGTCGCCGACCCGCACGCCGTCGACCAGCACCAGTGTGTGGTTGGCGTTGCCGCCGCGCATGAAGACGCTGGTCACCTTGCCCGGGCCGCCGGACTGGATGACCGCGATACCCGGCGCGGCGCGCAGCGCGTCGTTCAAGGTGCGCAACTGCCGGCGCTCGATCTCCTCGGCGGTGATCACCGTCACCGAGGCGTTGACCTGCTGCGCCGGCACCGCCGCGCGGTCGGCGGTGACCACGGTTTCAGGCAGGGTGGCGGGGGTGGGCTGTTGCGCCAAAGCCGCGGTAGCGGACAGGGCCGTGGCGGTGGCGACGGCCATAACCAGCCTCCCCCGGAAGGGTGCTGGGGGCACGTCACTCCAGTGACGCGTCATGAGGCGCAGATCGCGAAGACGCGCGACTTGAGTCGCGCGCCCCCAGCGCACGCCACCTTCCCCTTCTGGGGCACGGCTATCGCAAACAGTACAGACCTCACCCTGAGGAGGCCGCATAGCGGCCGTCTCGAAGGGTGGGCAACCGCACGAGTGTTGCGACAAGAGCTGAAAGGATCGAACGAGACTGTCGCCCATCCTTCGGGACCCTTCGGCAAGCTCAGGGCAGGCTGCCGGCTGCGCCGGCTCCTCAGGATGAGCTTTGGGGTCATATGCGATCGCCCCACCCGCCGGGCGAAGGTGGAAGGCGTTGAGGGCATCAAGCGGCGATGAGGAACGAAAGACGGGCTTCATGGACGGATCTCCGCAAGCAAGGACACGCAACGGCGCGTCATCGTGCGGATGACCGTCCCATCGGATGTTCCCGTCCGGGGGAAGACGACGCTCTCGGCGGCAGGTCTTCTGGCTTGCGGGTCGCCGCGTCAGGTCCGCCTTCCCAGGCACTTTCCCAGCGGGATCGCGCCCAGTGGCAACGTGGACCTGCGCTCGCCGCTCACAGCTGCGGGCACAGCCGCCGATTGGGCCCGCGCCAGCACAAGGCGCGCACCGCACGGCGTTCCCTTTCACCCCTCACGGGGACCGTCGATGGTCCAGCGATAGTCAGCCGGCGGCGCGCCGTCAAGGACCTCGCCAGCGGACCTAGGGGTTGGCCCGCACCGCTAGAGCATGTTCCGGCCTTACGGAATCAGTCTTCCCGGGAGCGCGGGCGTCTCGCCCGCCCTTGAGCGGGCCGGAGGCCCACGCTCCCAGGTTCCAATCGATCGGGATACGCCCTAGCGCCGGCGGCACGGCAGTTCGCAGGGCCTTCGCCGCTACGTCCGATCGCCGCGGCACGTCGGCGCGGCCGTCATACGCCGCTGCGCCGGGCGAACACCGAGAATGCCGGGCCGCGCGGGTGATCGGGCTGCACGTGCGTCACGCGGATGTCGTCGAAGCCCAGTTTCGTCAGGACCTCCAGGATGCCTTCGCGCTCCATCCAGTAGTGCCGGTCGTACATGCCGCCGCAGAAATCCAGGCTCTTCGAGGAGCGCCGATAGCCGCGGCGATGCAACGCAATCCGCGCGCCACCATACTCGGCCCAATCGACCTCGCCGGAAAACGAGGCGCGCCGCTGGTCGCCTGGAGGCATCTCCGCATCGCTGAAATAGTGCGTCCAGAGGTACACCGTGTTGGTGCGGCGGGCGATCAGTTGCAGCAGCCCGACTGGATCGCGCATGTGATAGAGAACCCCGGACGCGACGACCAAGTCGTAGCGAAGTTCGGTCTGTTCGAGGTACGGCACGAAGTTGCCGTGCAGGAACTTGGTGCGTTTCAGGTCCAGCAGCTCCTTGCTCACCAGGCAACGCAGGAAGGACAGCCGGTTGGCCTCGATGGAGTGGATGAGTTCGGGCTCTTGTTGCTCGAGCTGGTAGGTATGCACGCCTTCCAGGGGACCCAGTTCCAGGATCTTGCGGCCGGCGATCGAGCCGAACTGCTCGAGGCACCAGACAATCCGAAAATCCGGATACAACGGCATGGTGCCCGCGACCGCACCGACATGCGGCGGCATGGCCACGGTCCACCCGGGGACCGCGTCGATGGCATTCTGCGCACTAGGGGTCGTTTGCACGTACCGGTCCAGGACCCGTTCCGGCGCGGCGCGCCGCCACTTCGCCGGCGCCACACGGTTCGCCAGCCAATCGGACGCCTTGCGCGCCAGGTCTGACAACATCACCCAACTCCGCATCCTTGCGCTCTTAGTGCGCGGCCGCTCGGCGCGACATCGTGGCGAAGGCTTCCCCTAGCGCGGTTCGGGAAGCCGGTTCAACATCACGACGCGTGGTTCGGCATGGTCGCGCCCGTACCACGGGCTGTAGGCCCGATCCAGGTAACCGTCCGTCTTGTGGCGCTGCCGCAGCGCCGCCTTCTCGCGGTCGAAGCGCGGCCTGTTGGCGTCGGTTTCGTCGCTGCCGCGCGACACCGATTCGTGGTGGATCAGCGTGGCGAACGGCGTCCAGACGACGCGATAGCCGCGATTGACGGCGCGCAAGCAGTAGTCGACGTCGTTGTACGCCACCGCGAAGACCTCCTCGTCGAAAGCGCCGACCTCGTCGAGGCAGGAACGTGAGATCAGCATGCAGGCGCCGGTGACGGCCGTGAGCGATTGGCGAACGTTGAGCCTGCCCATCTCGCCCGGCGAATCCTTCGGGCTGCGGAGGAACCAGTGCGCCGCCAGGCCCGCCATGCCGACAATCACCCCGGCGTGCTGCAGCGTCATATCGGGATAGAGCAGCCGCGCGCCAACGACCCCGACCCGCGAATACGAGAAGCACGACACCATCTCGCGCAACCAGTCGGCGGCGATGACCTCGATGTCGTTGTTCAGAAGCAGCACGTAGTCGCCGGACGAAAGCGAGATCCCCCGATTGACCTGCCGCGCGAAGTTGAACGGTTCTGGCCTGATCTCGGCGCGAAACCCCGGAATTCTTTCGCGAGTCTCGTCATACAGCGCAAGCACCCGCGCATCCGTCGTGCCGTTGTCGACGACGATGATCTCAAACTCAGGATAGTCGGTCTTCTTTTCCAGATCGTCGATCAGCCGCGAGATCAGTTCGTACTGGTCCCGGCTCGGGATCACGATTGAAACCCTGGGCCATGACTTCATGCCCATGTCGAACCGGATTCGATGCAGGCTCGCCGTGTTCGCCTCCTCGACACGCAGCGTCGCGTCCGGCGTGCTGTAGCCGGCGGACAAGGCGCGTCGAGCGCTTTGCAGCGCCTGATCCAGCGATTTCGTCGACAAGCTGCCTTCGTGCCGGCGCCAGAGGTACGCCGGATACGGCAGGTGAATGACTTCCTCGGGTCTGAGGCCGGCGAGGTAGCGCAGGGCGAGATCGTAGTCTTGCGAGCCCTCGAAACCCTGACGAAGGCCGCCGATCTGCCGCAGGCGGTCGCGCCGATAGAGCGAGAGGTGGTTGAGGTAGTTCACCCCCGACAGCAGCACAGGATCGTAGGCCGGCTTGAGATGGTATCTGACGGGGTTCAGCGCACCGTCCGTAATCACCTCATCGGTGAAGAGGAACTTGGCGTCCGGGTGCTTTTGCAACGCATCCACCACCCGCGCGACCGCGAAACGCGACAGCGCATCGTCGTGATCGACCAGACCAACCCACGTGCCGCGCGCCGCTGCGATTGCGGCATTGGTCGCGACCGCGATGCCCTGGTTTTGCGCATTGCGCACCACCGTGACGCCCGGCGTATCGCCCCGCGCCGACAGCCATGCCGCGGTCTCGGCCGCCGTCGAGCCGTCGTCGCTGAGGACGAGTTCGGCGACACCCGCCGGCTGCAGGCGAAAGGAGGCGAGAAGGTCGTCGAGATAGCGCTTCGGCGTGTTGAACACCGGCACGACGAACGAGATGAATGGGGCGCTGTCCGGACCCGGCGAGGGCGCGGCCCGCGCCGGCGTCATCGCCGCTATCGTCAGGACATTGGCATAGTGCGCGGTGAAGCCCCGGAACCGCCGACTCACGAATTTGCCGGGCAGGAGGTCCCCGCGTCTATCGCTGTGACCCACGAACTCGAATGTGGGCTCAGGGCCGCCGGCCCTTTCGGCGCGCGCGATGGCACGCGACATGATTAGCCCGATGCCAAGACCGCCATAGGTCGCCCAGGCCGAAAGCCGGAACCGGGTGGGCCGGGTCGCCAATTGAAGCCGCACTCTTTTGACGCTCTGCAAGTCCGCGAGCGACACCACGTAGACCCCGGTCCCACCCTTCGCCAGTTCCTCGAAATCGCCGTGATCGAAATCGGCGCCGTGATCGAAATGCAGCATCGGCCGGAGCGGACCGTCGAGCGGCGTCAACACCAGCACGCAGTACTGTGGCCGAAGCAGCCGAAACGAGAAGACAAACCGCGGCTCGTCATTGGTGGCGCGCCAGGTCGACAGTCCCACACGTTTTGCGCCGATCACGGAAGTGGACGGAAATGGGAAGATGACGGCTGCCATAACTCCGATGGATCTCGCTTTCCGAGTGAGGCGCAGTTCGCCAAAGCGACATCCCGTCATGCCAGGTGAACCGGATGACTCGCAAGCGGACGCGGCAGGCGACTAAGGCGGTGCTGGAGAGCTGGTTCGGGCTAAATGCGCTCCGCGGGTGGACAAGGAAACATGATGTCATGCCTCCCCAACGAAGTTGGGGAGGTGGCCCGAAGGGCCGGAGGGGAGGCAACGCGGTGTTCGTTATGGAGAGACCGCGTCGGATCCCCATCCGGCCTTCAGCCATCCTTCGACCAGCTCAGGACAGGCCTTCCCCCCTGCGTGGCGAAGGAAATCAATCGCGCGGTTGCGGCACGATGCGCAGGTACGGCTTCGGCGCCTTCCAGCCGTTCGGGAACTTCTTCTTGGCGTCGTCGTCCGACACCGCCGGCACGATGATCACGTCCTCGCCCGGCTTCCAGTTCACCGGCGTCGCCACCTGGTGCTTG
>DATFGV010000154.1:0-6989 GCA_035249115.1 Vineibacter sp. | reverse complement strand
ATGATCGCCGCCAGGTCGACCCATACGTTCTCGCGCTTGATGTCGCCGCTGGACGCGAACTCGATGACATGCAGCAGGCGGAACTCGAGCTGGCGGCCCTTGCCGTCCAGGCCGAACGGCCTGCCCGGGGCTTTGCCCTGCCAGAGAGATTCATCGACCATGAAGTCATCGCCGTAGAGCCTTCGCACGCATTGCACCGTGCCGTCGGACAGGTCCGCGAACAGGGCCTGGTAGAAGGGTCGCGCGCCCGGGCGGCCCTGGGTCGGTCCGGAAGGCCAGCCGACGATGTCGTGCTCGACATCGGGCGCAAGCGTCGCCAGAACGCCTTCGACGTCGTCCTGTGCCTCGAACCTGAAGTGCTCGTCCATCTTCCGGTCCATCTCGCCGCGGGTCATGACCAAGGCCTCTCATCTCATGTCTGCATAGCGCACCACTTAATGAGACAATAATCTCATGTCAATACGAGATTCGCATTCGTTTTGGAAAACGAATCCGGCAGTCACCCCTTCCCGCTTGCCGGCAAGGTAGCCGAATCCGAGTGAAGAGCCGACGTGGCGGCTCTCATTGAGATATCAGGTTGGTCTTCGTCCCTTCGGGACACTTCCCCTCTTCCTGGGAAGAACCGCTACCGCTTCACCGGATGGGCGCGCACCGCCGCTTCGTTGACGTCGGCACCCCAGCCGGGGCGGGTCGGCACCTGCAGCTGGCCGTTCTCGATCACCGGCGGGTGCGTCACCAGGTCGTCCTTCCATGGCACATCGTCGATGTCGATCTCCATCACCCGGAAGTTCGGGATGGCGGCGCAGAAATGCGCACTCATCAGGGTCGACAGGTGGCCGTAGAAGTTATGCGGCGCGCAGTTGATTTCGTAGGCCTCGGCCATGGCGGCGATCTTCACCGACTCCAAGAGCCCGTTCCACGGCACGTCGACGATCGCGACATCCATCGAGCGGTTCTCGAAGAACGGCCGGAACTGGCGCCGGCCGAACAATGACTCGCATGACGCGACGGGCATCGGCGCGCGGCCGCGGATGTAGGCTAGGCCTTCGGGGTCGTAGCTGTCGATCTCCAGCCAAAAGAGGTCGTAGGGCTCGCAGGCGCGCGCCACCTTCACGTAACCCTCGGTTTTGAAATTGAAATTGAGGTCGAGCAGGATGCCCATGTCGGGGCCGGCGCCCTGGCGGAAGGCAGCCAGCTCGTCGCGGATGGTGGCCAGCATGCGGCCGTCGACGTTCAGCTCGGGGCCGCCTGCCCCGCGCGCGAAGCCGGGCTGGTGCATGTAGGGCGGGTTGGCATCAAAGCGGAAGATGTTGGTCTTCAGCGCCGCAAAGCCGCGCTCGCGCACATGCCGGCCCAGCTTGACGAGGTCGTCGAGCGAGCGCACCGGCTCCAGCCCCATTTTGTCGGCATGGTTCAGCCGGTAGCTGCCGCAATGTGACCAGTAGAGCTGCAGGCGGTCGCGCACTGGCCCGCCGAACAGCGCATAGACCGGCACGCCCAGCCCCTTGGCCTTGACGTCGAGCAGCGCGTTCTCGATGGCGGCGATCGCCTGCGCGTTCATGCCGCCCGGCGCCTGGCGGGTGATGGCGTAGAGCGTCGAGGTGATCCGTTCGACCGGCCGCGGGTCCTGGCCGATCAGCCGTTCGCCCAGCTTCTGGATGATCTGGGTCAGCCCATGGCTGCCGTAGCTCTCGTTGTACTCGGACCAGCCGACCAAGCCCTCATCCGTGGTGATCTTGAGGAACGAGAACACCCGCCAGCCGGCGTCGCAGTGCAGATCCTCGATGCGCGCGATTTTCATGGGCTTCCTCTCTCGCTACCCGGTGACCTCACCCTGAGGAGCGCCGCGCAGCGGTGCGTCGCGAAGGGTGGGCAACTACACAGCTGCACTGACCACCTCGACTCGAGCCCATGCTTCGAGACGGCCACGCAGCGCGTGGCCTCCCCAGCCTGAGCGTTGTGCGCTACCCACGCCGATTCGAGCCCCTCACACCGGCCTGTCGCCGCGCAGCAGGGTGCGCAGCATGACGCGTGGTTCGCCCTCGGGGTAGTCGACGTCGACCCGGTGCATCAGGCAGCGATTGTCCCACACGACGGCGTCGCCCACCGTCCAGCGGTGGCCGAAATGGAACCGCGGCTGCTCGGCAAAGGCCTGCAGCTCGTCGAGCAGCGCGTCGCTATCGGCGCGCGGCATGTCGACGACATGGTCGAGCCTGTTGAAATTCAGGTACAGCCCTTTGCGTCCCGTCTCCGGATGGGTGCGCACCAGCGGGTGCACGACGTCCGGTGTCTCGGCAATCTCCTGCGGCGTGCGCGGCGAGGGGCGGTTGAGCGCCCGCGGCGTGTCGTAGCCGTGCACGGCCATGCGGCCGTCGATGCGCCGCCTGGTGGCGTCGGGCAGCGCCTGGTAGACGGCGTACATGTTGCAAAACCAGGTCATGCCGCCGCGGCTGGGAATCTCGTGGGCGTGCAGGACCGTGCCCTTGGCGGGCACCTGCATGTAGGAGTCGTCGGTGTGCCAGCGCTCGGCGCGAATCGCGGTCTTGTCGGTGCCGCCGTCGGGCTTCAGCGTGCTTTCCATTCGCGACACTTCCGGCAGTTCGCCAACCCGCTTGTAGCGCAGCAGCTGCGGCACCACCTCGCCGAAGATCGATGATAGATCGCGCATCTGCTCCGGTGTCATCGGCGCGCCGGGCAACACCAGCAGCTGGTGCTTAAGGAACGCGCCGTAGAGCGCGTCGCGGGTTACGGCATCGCTGGGTCTGGTGCGGTCGAAGCCCTCGATCCGCGCCCCGAGCGGGCCACCGGTGGGAACGACGCGGATACTGTCGGTCTGGACCAGTGCCATATCGGGCATGGACTTTCTCCCTGGCCGCCTCTTGCTGCCGACCCTTATAGCACGCGGCCGGCGCGGCCCGTCCGCGTGTCCGTCATGCGCGTCATGCACCGGCGGCGCGCGCGGCGGTGCCGGCGATCGCGTGATATCGTCAGGCCGGAAGTGGAGGCGGAGGAAAGCATGGCGCTGCGCGGCAAGGGCATGCTGATCGTGCTCAACGAGGTGCGGTCGCGCGATGCGGCCGATTTCAACGAATGGTACAATCGCGAACACATCGACGAACGCGTCAACCTGCCAGGCTTCTACCGTGCGCGACGCTACGTCGCCGCCGATTCAGTCACCGACCCGCGCTATCTCGCGACCTACGAATGCAAAACGGTCAGCGATCTGGCGACACCGCGCTACATGAAGCTGCTGGCCAACCAGACGCCGTGGAGCAAACGCAACATGGCTCGCTTCACACGCTTCAGCCGGCTGACCCTGCGCATCCGCGTCGATCTTGCGCATGGCGTGGGCGGCGCGGTCAGCTGCGTGCGGTTCGTCCCGGACTCCACAAAGGCGGCGCGGCTGGTGGCATGGCTGAAGGATGAGGCGCTGCCGTCGGCGATCCGCCGCCCCGGCATGGTCGGTGGCTTTGCCGGCAGCAACGACCTGGCGGTCGCCAACGCGCCGGGAAAGGCGCAAGGCGGCACCTATCCGGTCGTCGATGACGCCGAATGGGCGGTCGTGCTGGAAGGCGCCGATGCCCGCGATACCGCTGCGGCGGCACACGCCATCTTCCCCCGCCGCGCGCTGGCGGCTTTCGGCGTCATCGCGAGACCGGCGATCGGCAGTTACCGCTACCTGTTCGGCAACGATCGCTGATCAGTGTGGGATAACAACCACCCACCTCACCGTGAGGAGCGAGCGCAGCGAGCGTCTCGAAGGGTGGGCTGCAGATGCGGCATTCTGAACATCCTGGATTCGCAGGATC
Source organism: Vineibacter sp. (assembly GCA_035249115.1). GTDB lineage: Bacteria > Pseudomonadota > Alphaproteobacteria > Reyranellales > Reyranellaceae > Vineibacter. The sequence continues at coordinate 3,180 of DATFGV010000154.1, read as the reverse complement.
GGTGCTACGCCCAGCCTGCGAGACGCAACCCTGCGGGCTGCTCCTCAGGGTGAGGCCGATGAATAGCTGCTACTTGCCACTGTAGTCCGGCTTGCGCTTCTCGACGAAGGCGGACACCGCCTCCTGGCGGTCCTTCATCATGTTGCTCAAGAGCTCGTAGGCGATCGCGGCGTCGTTGACCTTGTTGGCGATGTCGCGCAACGCGATGTTGACCGCCACCTTGGTCCAGCGCACCGCCCAGCGCGGGTTGCCCTGGATCTTGCCGACGATCTCGTCGACCTTGGCGTCGAGCTGGTCGGCCGGCACGGCGTGGTTGATCAGGCCCATGGCCGCCGCCTCCTTGGCGCGGATCATGTCGCCGGTCAGCAGCATCTCCTTGGCACGCGCGAAGCCGATCAGCTGCGGCCACATCACAGCACCGCCGTCACCCGCCACCAGCCCGACCTTGACGTGCGGGTCGCCGATCAGCGCCGTCTCGTCGGCGACGATGATGTCGCATAGCAGCGCCATGGATGCGCCCAATCCGGCCGCCGCGCCGTTCAGGCGGCAAACGATCGGCTTCTCCAGCTCCAGCAAGCCCATGATGATACGCTTGGCCTCGGGCGCCAGGTCGCGGAATTTCCGCACGTCGTCGATCATGTCCTGGAACCAGGCCATGTCGCCGCCGGCGCAGAACGCCTGACCGGCGCCGGTCAGCACGATGATGTCGCTGTCGGGGTCGTGCTGCAGGTCGGGGAAAACGCGCGCCAGCTCCGCGTGCATGCGCGCGTCGACGCCGTTCATGCGCGCCTTGCCGGCGATCGTGACGCGCAGCACGCGGCCGCTGTAGTCGAAGCGCAGCCGCTCGTAGTCGTGGAACTGCATGGCCGCCTCCAGCTGGGAGCGCGCCACTCCAGTGGCGCACCGGCCCGAAGGGCCGGACTTGCCCGGCACCGGCTACTACTCGGCGCTCCGCGCCGATGCGCCACTGGAGTGGCGCGCTCCCGGCTATTTGAACGTCGAGATCGACACTTCCTTGGAGGTGATGAACTCCAGCAGTGCCGGCTTGCCCTGTTGCGTCTGCTCGATGCCGCGGCGGATCGCCGCCCCGATGTCCTCGGGCTTTGTGACGCGCTCGCCGTAGCCGCCGAAGGCGCGCGCCATGGCGGCGTAGTCGCCGGAGATGTCGGTGGCGCGGTACTTCTCGGTCGACACCTTCATGATGTGCAGCTCGATCGCCATCGAGAAGTTGTTGAGCAGGATCGACAGGATCGGGATGCGCTCGCGCACCGCCGTCTCGAAATCCATGCCGGTGAAGCCGATGGCGGCGTCGCCCCAGACGTTGATGCACAGCTTGTCGGGGCAGGCGAGCTTGGCGCCCATCGCCAGCCCCAGCCCGTAGCCCAGCTGCGTCGTCTTGCCCCAACCGATGTAGCTGAGCGGCGTGGTGGTCTTCCAGAACGGCGACAGTTGGTCGCGCGGGCTGCCGGCATCGTGGGTGATGATGGTGTTGGCGACGTCGACCGTCTTGTGCAGCTCGGCCAGCACGCGATAGGGGTTGAGCGGCGCGTCGTTCGACTCGCGCTTGGCCTTCCAGGACTCGAGCCACTCGCGCTCGACCGCCCTGATCTCGGCCGCCGCCGCCGCCGGATCGCGCTTGGACTTGACCAGTGGCTTGCAGGCCTCGATCAGCGCCCGCAACGTGAGTTGCGCATCGCCGATCAGGCCGTACTGCACGCGTACGTCCTTGTTGAGATGCGCCGGATCGAGCGTGGCGTGAATGATGGTCTTGCCGGCCGGCATGGCGACACCGAAATTGGTCTCGGTGAAGCTGCAGCCGATGCCAAGAATGACGTCGCTCGCCTGCAGGAAGTGATGGACCGTCTTCGGGATGGCTCGGCCGCCCGAGCCCAGCGCCAGGGGATGCGTCTCATCGAAACAGCTCTTGCCCTGCAGGCTGGTGCACACCGGGCTCGCCAGCAACTCGGCGAGTTCCTTGAGCTCGGCGTAGGCGTTGGCCCAGTGCACGCCCTGGCCGGCGTAGATCACCGGCCGCTTGGCCTCGACCAGCACCCTGGAGACGGTGCGCACCGCCTCGGGGTCAGGCGCCGAGCGTGTCGCGAACACCGGCGTGTAGTCGAGCGGTTCGGGCACGTCCTCGGCAAACATGTCGGAGGGCACCTCGACCACCACCGGCGCGCCACGGCCATTGCGCAGCTGGGCGAAGGCACGGCGCAACACGTTCGGTACTTCCTTGCTCGAGCTGATCGGCTCGGAGTGCTTGGAGACCTGCGCCATGGCGACGCTGGAGTTGAAGTTGGGCGGGATGTGCGCGATGCGCCGGGCGTAGCCCATCGGCATCACCAGCACCGGCACCGACTCGCCAAAGGCCTGCGCCACGCCGCCATAGGCGTTCTCGGCGCCGGGCCCGTGCTGCATGCAGAATACGCCCATCTTCTTGCCGCGGGTCAGCCGCGAGATGGCGTCGGCCATGTGCAGGCCGATGCGCTCCTGGCGCACGATGATCGGGCGGATGTCGGCCGCCGCCGCGTGCTCCAGGATATGGTTCACCGGATAGCCGATGACCATCTCGATGCCTTCGCGCTTGAGGTTCTCGGCGATGGCGGGCCCGACTTTCATGGCGTCTCTCCTTTTGTTGCGGGGGGCGCGCCACTCCAGTGGCGCGTCATGTGTGCAGGTTCCGGAAACACGCAGACGCGTCACTGGAGTGACGCGCCTCCAGCGTCAATACACCACGACGCTGCGGATCGATTCGCCGCGGTGCATCAGGTCGAAGCCCTCGTTGATGCGCTCCAGCGGCAGGATGTGGGTGATCAGGTTGTCGATGTTGATCTTCTTGTCCATGTACCAGTCGACGATCCTGGGCACGTCGGAGCGGCCCTTGGCGCCGCCGAAAGCGGTGCCCTTCCAGACCCGGCCGGTGACCAGCTGGAACGGCCGCGTGCCGATCTCCTGGCCGGCGCCGGCGACGCCGATGATGGTCGAGACGCCCCAGCCGCGATGGCAGCATTCCAATGCCTGGCGCATCACCTGCACGTTGCCGATGCATTCGAAGCTGTAGTCGGCGCCGCCGTCGGTCAGGGCCACGAGGTGCTGCACCAGGTCGCCCGTCACGTCCTTCGGATTCACAAAATGCGTCATGCCGAACTTCTCTGCCAGTGTCTTGCGGCGCGGGTTGAT
>DATFGV010000153.1:0-7945 GCA_035249115.1 Vineibacter sp. | reverse complement strand
GGTGCGGGCGTTGCACGTTGAACGCGACGGGCTGGCGCCGCAAGCGGTCGAGACCATTCGCGAGGTCCGGCTCGGCGCGCCCGGCGCCTATGCCGACATCCGCGTCGCGCCGTCCGGGCAAGCGCCCTACTTCATCGAAATCAAGTGGGGTTATGGCGCCGACGAGTGCGTCGAGCGTCTAGCCCGAAAGTACGCCACCAATCCCGACCCGCAATGCACGCGACTGGTGCTGGTCAGCGAGCACGGCGACGGCCCATCCCGGCCAGCGCTCGAGGCGGCCCTGCGGCAGCGCCTGTGCCCGTCGCTGGCCATCGAAGTCTGGGGCGAGGCGGCGTTGCGCCGACGCATCGAGGAGTCGTTCGGCCTGCGCGTCGACGCGCTCAACCGCGGCAACGTGCGCGCCATCCGCGATTCGATCGGCCGCGCCGAATGGCGGGCCGCTTTCCCGGACGCCGACGACTTCCTCGCCCCGACCCTGCTGTGGCACTTCAGTTCCTGGACCCTGCGGCGCCTGGGCCGCGAGCACGGCCTGCGGCCCGAGGACGTGCTGCGCGCCGGCGTCTACCGCGACGTCGCCATCGTCATGGCCGACATCTGCTCATTCTCGAGCTACGTGCGCGACACGCGCGACGAGGCGCTGGTGCGCCATGCGCTGACCGCCTTCTACTCGCAGGCGCGACAGGCGATCGTCGAGACCGGCGGCATGCTCGACAAGTTCGTGGGCGACGAGGCGATCGGCCTGTTCGGCTTCCCCGATCGCCAGCCGGGCTATGCCGAAGGCGCGTTGCGCTGCGCCCGCCGCCTGATCGACATCGGCAACTCCGTTTCGGAACACTGGCAGAGCCATATCGACCGAGTCCAGAAATCGCGCGGCGTGCATATCGGCATCGCGCTCGGCGACGTCAGCCTGATGCCATTGCGCGCCTTTTCGGCGGCGCATCACGGTTTCATCGGCGACCCGCTGAACATGACGGCGCGCCTGATGGCGGCTGCGACGCCGAGTCAGATCCTGGTCAGCAACGGCTTCTACCAGGCGCTGACCGCCGACAGCCGCACGCGCTTCGAGCCGGTCGAGCCGGTCGACGGCCGCAATGTCGGGCTGATCCAGTGCTGGCGCTTGGCCGCGGCGACGTAGCCGGGGGCGACCGTAGCCTCAAGCGGCCGGCGCGATCTGCCGATCGACGGCGGGCGATCGGCTCGAAACCGCCGGAACGTCGATTTCGAAGACGGCGCCGCCGTCGGGGTGGTTGTGCGCCGACAGGGCACCGCCCATCTCGGCCACGATACTGTGGCAGATCGACAGGCCGAGGCCGGTGCCCTTGTCCTTCGGCTTGGTGGTGAAGAACGGCTCGAACAGTCGCTCGAGCGCGTGCGGTGGGATACCCGGGCCATTGTCGCGCAAGGCTAGGCGCACTCGGCTGTTGTCGTCGTTGGGCGTGACGATCACGTCGATCTGACCGGTTCGCGCCCCGACTCGTGCGTCCGGCACCATCTTGATCGCGTCGCGGGCATTGATCATCAGATTGATGACCACCTGCTCGAAGCGCGAGCGATGGCCGACGATCGGCGGGCAAGCCGCGCTGACCACCGCAACGCGAATCCCATCGAGCTTCAATTGTTCGCGCAACAGGTCGAGCGCGCCGTTCACCGCCTCTGGCACGTCGAAGGGCGCCGGCAGGTCGTCGCCCTTGCGGGCATGGGCGCGCAGCTGGCCGATGACCTTCGCGGCGCGGTCGGTCTGGTCGGCGATGCGCCTGAGTTTCGAGCGCAGGAAATCCGCCATGGCGGCATCGGGCGGTGGATCCATGTCGATCTCGTCCAGCGTGTTCTCGGCCGCCATGCGGATGACGGCCAGTGGCTGGTTGAGCTCGTGCGCCATGGCGGCCGCCATCTCGCCGAGCTTCGACAGCTTGGCGGCTTCGAACAGCGCCGTTTCGGCGTTGCGCCGCGCCGTATCGTCGATGCCGACCAGCACGGCGTAGCGCAGGCTGCGGTCGACCTCTGGCACGGCGCTTGCCGAGAAACGCATCGTGTGCCGCGCATCGCGCCGGTCGCGCAGCACGACGTCGAACTCGAAGGGGAAGCCTGAGACGCCGCCGTCGCGAATCGCCGGCTCGACGATCGCCGCCAGCGGCTTGGTGACCTCCAGGGCCGACAATGGACGACCCTCCATGTCGCGGGCGTCGCGGTGGATGAGGTCGTAGAACGCCGTATTGCCGCGCACCAGGTTGCCACCGCCGTCGAGGACGATCATGTAGGCGCCGGAGGCGTTGGCGATCGACGTCAGCAACGCGCCCTCGCGGGCCGCCAGCGCCGCCGCCTTCTCGCGGTCGTCGACGTCGCGAATTGTGGCGGTGATGACCTGCTCGCCGGTCGACCGGTCCGACAGCCACAACCGGACTTCGACGTGCAGCGGCTCCCCCGACGGCTTGGTGTAGAGCACGACCGCTTCCGACTCCGTCGCGCCCTCGCTCAGCCGCCGCCGCATCTCGGTCAGCTGGAGGCGTTGACCGGGCGGAAACAGCTCGTCAAGCCGCATGCCGTCCAGGTCGTCCGGGTCGAAGCCGAGCACTTGGTAGGAGGCGGGGTTGGCGTAGGTGATGACGCCATTGGCCGACAGCTCGAGGACCACGTCGGCCAAGGTCGCGAACAGGCGGCTGAGCTGCGCCTGGCTGTCGGCCAGTTCCACCTCGCGCTGCTTCAGGTCGGTGACATCGGAGCGGATGCCAAGGACGCTGCCATCGGGCAGGACCTTGTTGGACAATCGCACCCAGCGGCCGCCCGCCAACTGCACGATCGTCGGCTTGCCCGGTGTCCGCAATGCCGCCTTCTGTTGGGCGATGAAGATCTCGCGGTCGCCGACCCCGGCATATCCGCCGAGATCAACGGCCCGCCGCAGGCCCTCCTCGTGCGTCACGCCGTAGCGCACCGTGTCGCCCATCGCGGTGATGGCATCACGGAACGCCGCGTTGCACAGCACGAGGCGGTCGCTGGCGTCGTAAACGACGATCGATTCGGAGGATGCCTCGATGATTTCCGACAGGCGCCGATCCGACCAGCGGCGAGCTTGCTCGATCTCGATCACCCTTTCGCTCATCCGCCGGCCTTGCCGATCGCTCCACCAGACCATCAGCAGAAGGCACAGGATGGTCAGCGACAGCATCAGCGCCACGAAGCCCGCAGACCACTGCGGCGGTATCAGCGGCAGCCGGTCGAGGCCCGCCGCCAGACCCAGCACACCGCACAGGATGGCCACCGTCACGCAGCCAACGCGCCCGACGGTGCGCACGGCGCCACGCGACAAAAGCCGGTCGCGCACCGAACCGAGGCTAACCGGCGACATGACGCCCTCGCCGGCTCATGGCACGCCTGCCCGCTTGGCGGCATCGACGCGCCGCCAGTTGACCGCCGCCAGACACACGGCCGCATCCGAAGTCACCGCGCCCGGGAGAAGCCTCGCCGCACGCAACAACCACGCGGCCGGCCCGGACGGCCGGCCCGCCGCGCGCATCCTCGCATGCGCCAGCCACCGCTTCGTGAAGTCCCCTCATACAAACTCGCGCCCGCAGCAGCGAACTCAATTCGATTTGAACTGAAATTCCAGCAAGAATTGGTTTCGTATCAACCAATTATACCATAGACTTCACGGAATTGTAGTGGTTCTGACAGCGCTGGACCGATTGCCGGGGGTGGACGATGACGACGCGACCAGACGTTTTAGTGGTCGACGACGATCCGGTACAATGCCTTGAGATCGCTGAGTATCTGACCCGGCGGGGTTTCAACGTGCTGGAGGCGAATGACGCCGCTACTGCCCTGCAGATCATGGAAACCAGGCTGCCAAAGGTGGTGGTGTCCGACATCGCCATGCCGGAAGCGAACGGCATCTGGATGACACAAAAAGCGGCGGCTCAGGGCACCTCGGTCAAGATCATCCTGATGTCCGGCGACAGCGACATGGTCCGCGCCGCCAACGTCCAGCGCTCCGGCGCGTTCGCCGTGATCCACAAGCCGGTGCCGCTGAAGATGCTGGCCAGCTTCGTCGAACGGGTCGTTTCTGAAAAGGCGACGGCCTGAGCTGGCGCTCGCGCGCACCGCAGCCGGCGGGGATACCGCCGCTAGGACGTCTTGAAACCCGGCGCATCGGGGAAAGCGCGGCGCAACCCCGCGACAAGATCGGCAACCACCGCCTCGATGATGGCCTGGCCTTTGTAGGCGGTCGCCCGGCTGGCGTCGCCGAAGGCGCCCGTCGGGCTGAATTCGTCGGCGTCGCCGACCTCTTGCGACCAGGACAGGATCAGCGGCCGCGCAAAGCCCGTCGGCAGCTCGAGTCGCGCGTCCGACCGGTTGGCGACCCGATCGGGCAGTCGTTCCAGCCGCACGGCGCGGCCGTCCACCGCCAGCATCACCGAGGTCTCGCGTTCGTCGGCGTGGCCGCCCTGCGCGTCGTCCAATACACCGTCGGCGGCGCGGCCAAGGAAGCGAAGGTGTGCCGCCACGACGCGCGCGGCACCGGCGCGGTGCAACTCGCCCACCGCGATGTTGATCGGTGCCTCGGTGGAATAGCCGGTGTTGATCAAGGCGATACGCCGCGCTCCCTGGGCAGCGAAGCCGTCGCACAGTTCCCGGATGACCGCGCCAAAGGTGGCGGCCGAGAGGCTCTGGCTGCCGGCATAGCGCACGAAGGCAGGGTAGTAGCCGAACGGAACCAGTGGCGCGATCATCACCGGCACATGCTCCGCCACGCGCCGGGCCAGTGCCTGCGCCACCGTCGCATCGGTGCGCAGCGGCAGATGCGGGCCATGCTCCTTGGCGGCGGCGCCGATCGGGATCACCACCGGCATGCCCGAATCGATTGCCGCCCGGGCCTCGATCCAGGTCAGGTCCTCAAGCACGGCGCTGGGCATTGCACCTCGCTGACGCGATTGGATTGTGATCGCAGCGTCTCAGCGCACCAGTGGCGGCACGCGTTGCTCGGGCCGACCGGGCGGCCCCACGACGATCACCTTGCGGATCGCGGCCAGCGGCGCGGCATCGTCAGTGGTGACGGTCGTGCCGTCGAAGCGCACGCCAAGCTCGCGCCACAGCGCATCGAGGTCGATCTGCGCCGAGCCGCCGACGTAGCGCGCCACGATCCCGGCCATGACCGGCGTTCCCAGCGCCGCATCGCAGCGTGCCACGAAGTCGTCCACCGACCAGCGTTCGGTCGGCGTCATCAGCCCACCCAGGCGGCGGGCGCCCTTGAAGCAGTCCTCTAGGCCCTGCGCGCCGGCCGTCGCCTTGCGGATCTCGATGTCGGCCAGCAGGAAGAACAGCGCGCCGCCCCAATAGGCGCTGCCGCCGCTCATGCCGGACTCGAGCGCCGACAGGCCGCGCGGCAGGTTTTCGATCCACTCGCGCCAGACATCAACCTCGCGCTTCCAGCCGGCGCGGGCGCGGACGATCGGCTCGATATAGGTGGCGGCGCCCTCCATGAACCACATGCCATTGCCACGCAGGAACGGCATGCCGGTATGGACGAACTCGTGCGGCAGCACCCAGTCATCCTGCAAGTCAGCGGGCGTCGACCGCTCGCCGACCTGCACCATGACGGTCGAGCCACCGCCCGGCACGGTGCGGCCGTAACCGACGCCGCGCCGCCCGGGTGACGGCAGCACCGCCACCAGCATGCCGAGATTGGTGAAGCCGTCCCAGTAGCCGGCTGTCATCAGCGCCGTGCGCCGCACCCACTCGACGAGTTCGGCGCGCGGCGTTTCGTAAGTGCCGTCGAAGATCGCCAGATCGATATGCGCCGCCTGGCCCGGCGGCGCGCCGGACGGCGGCGGCACTGGAACGCGCTCGGTCTGCAGCCGACCGGATACGGTGTAGCCGACGAACCGCACCGTCGTGCCGCGCAGGCGCCAGACGCCATCGCGCTGCGGCAGGCCGGCGAGAAAGACCGCGCCGGGCGCCGTCTTGACGGCGATGTCGATGCCGGGCGCCGGCACGCCTTCCAGCCGCGGTTCGACCAGCCAGGTCGAGGCGATCGCCAGCACCGCCTCACCGCGCGCCACGGCGACATTGACCCTGCCGATGCCGCGCGCCAGCGCGCCCAGATCAAGGCGATAGCGCAGGCTTGCGGCGTCGTTCTGCGGCGCCACGGTCCACAGCACGCCATCGCGTTCGACCGGACGATCGGCGCCGTCGCGCACTGCCGTCATCGCCGCCGCCGTGCCCCAGCCGTCGACGAAGAAGCGGGCCGGCGCGCTGGTGCGGCAGGTCATCGCGACGGCCAGCAGCGGACCGGGCGTCGCGCCCTCGCGCGTCGCGCCCATCTCGACCTCGACCTGCGCGGTGCAATCGGCTGTCTCCTGGGCGAGTGCTTCGCCGCCGGCGACACAGACGGCGGCGGCGAACAGCGAGGCCAGCGCGACGCGAGCGCGTTCATTGGGCATGCCGCACTCTATCGCGGCATATCGTATGCGCCCGCGCGACGGTGTCGATCTCACACGAAAGTGTCTATCGGCCGCGGCGATTGGCGACCGACCGATCGCCTAGTCGAGCCGGGACCAGACAAGCTCCACGTCGCTGCCACGATTGGCCCACTTGCCGGCGACGCGCAGGCCGGCATCGGTGACGGTGCCCGTCAGATGCGCCTGGTCCATCAGATTGTCGCTGGCGTCGATGCGCCGCCACCGCAACCGCAGGACGCCGCCAGCGTCGATCGATCCCTCGACGATGTTGGTCAATCGATCGTCGGCGGCCGGCCAACTGCCGATGGCGCGACCATGGCGCACCGTCACAACGCCGGTGCTGCACGGCGTGTCGTTGCCGCCGTGGCAGGCGCTGCCGCCATAGCGGATTTCGATCGCGCCGGCGGTCGGCGGCGCCTTGTGGATGGCGGTGTCGCGCGTCGTTTCAGCGTCGCGGACGCCCGGCGGCTGCGACGTGGGCGGCGACCGGCCAAGCCAGTGTCCGAACAGGTGATCGTGCTTCTCGACCTCCAGCACACTGATCCCTGTCGCCGCCATGGCGACCAGCACGGCGGCGCCTGCCAGCCAGCGCCAGCGGCGCGCGCCGGACGTCGCGGCAGCCGACTCGGTGGGAAGCAGCGCCGCCATCGACTCCAGACGTTGCGCCGGATCACAGCGCAGCATTCGCGCCAGCTCGGTGCGCAGCGGCGCCGGCACCGGCGTCAGGTCAGGATCGTTGTTGCGCGCCAGCACAGCGCGGGTCATCGACGCGCCCATTTCCAGCGGCCGGCCGCAGGCCGCCGCCGCCAGCACGAGGCCAAGGCTGAAGATGTCGGCGCGGTGATCGACATTGCCGCCGAACAGGCCGAACTGCTCCGGCGCCGCCCATGCCAGTTTGCCGGCAAAGTCGCCGCCAACCAGAGTGGCGCCCTCGGCCCGTTCCTGGCGGGCAATACCGAAGTCGATGATCTTGGCCTCTTCGATGCGGCCGCCGGGCAAAATGACGTTGTCGGGCGACAGGTCGCGATGCACCACGCCCTCGCGATGCGCCGCCGCGAGGCCGGCCGCCAGACGGTCCCGCAACACAAGCACCGACGCGGGTGGCAAGGCGCCCTTGCGCAGCACCTCGGTCAGCGATGGTCCGTCGACGTACTCCATGACCAGGACCATGTGGCCGTCGTCTGCACTGAAGGCGCCCTCGTAGCGCACGATCGCCGGGTGGGCGATGCGCCGCAGCGCCTGGGCCTCGCGCCGGAACAGCTCGCCCATGGTTGCGTCGGCCGCATACTCCGGCCGGATGGTCTTGACCGCCACTGTCGCGCCGGTGACGAGGTGCGTGGCGCGATAGACGCTGCCCATGCCGCCGCTGGCTACCAGGTCCTCGATTCGGAAACTGGTAAGCAGCACCGATCCAGGTGGGTAGGTGCCACCAGTTGCCGACTCCTGCGCCGTCGACGCGAGCGGGCGCACGGACGTCGGAACCAATCCGGCGA
>DATFGV010000152.1:0-2458 GCA_035249115.1 Vineibacter sp. | reverse complement strand
CAGGTGGTCGTACAGGCTGGACTACGTCAACGCCAAAGACGAACGGCCGGCGGCCCAGGCCTACGAGCACAAGGTGCAGATGGTGTTGGCGGAGATCAACGGCACGCAAGTGGGCAGGACGCTGCTGAAATGCCTGCCGGCGAAGGTCCCGATCTGGATCCTGCGGTACGACAGCCAGAAGGGCGGGCCGCCGGTCACCGGTCAGATGTCGAGCGACCACACCAAGGGCGTGCACATCCTGCAGTATTCGCCGGAGCTGTGGCTCGCCAATGACCAAGGCCGCATGTATCCGGGCTACCGACCCGACGAGGTGCTGTTCCACGAAATGGTGCATGCCTACCGCTTCGCCAGGTTCGGCTACAACGCATTGAACCACGCACCGCTGCGCGACAACGACGACCATGAGGAGTTCCTGGCGGAGCAGCTCATGAACGTCTATCGCTCGGACAAGAAGGCTCAGAAATTCAAGCACAATTACCGGACTGGCAAGCTCGGCACCAAGGACGAGGTGGAGTACACTCTTTATTCCTACGAGCCGTTCCTGCTTGCGATCGAAGACTACATGAAGGATCCGATGGTCGAGCAGATGGCCAAGATCCAGACCGGCTTCAACCCGTTCCGCGATCTGGCGCGGCTCAAGCAGGCGCGTGCCCAGGACCTGCAGCGCGGCCGCACCGACACCCGTCCGACAACGCGTGGCGGGCTGCCGCCTCCGGCCAGATGATGAGCCGTCGGCGGTCATCCCGAGCGAAGCGAGGGATCGAGTCCTAGCCGCTGCCCCTGGATCCCCCGCTACGCTCGGGATGCCAGCGTAGAGGTAGAGCCTCCGGGCGACGCGACCCGGCACCGCTCTCAATAGTTCGCCTTGTCGTCGACGGCGTGGCCGCGTTTGGGGATCAGCATCTGGCGCGTGAACTCCATGACGACCTTGCCATCCTGCTTGTGCGCGATGGTCTTGACCGTGACGATGCCGGCCGTCGGCCGCGACTGCGACTCGCGCTTGGCCAGCACCTCGCTCTCGGCATAGAGCGTATCGCCGTTGAATACCGGCGCCGGCATCTTGATGTCGGTCCAGCCGAGATTGGCGATGGTCTTCTGGCTGACGTCCGACACCGACATGCCGGCCACGATCGACAAGGTCAGGCATGAGTTGACGATCGGCTGGCCGAACTCGCTGTGCCTGGCGTACTCCTTGTCGAAGTGCAGCGGATGCTTGTTCATCGTCAGCAGCGTGAACCAGGTGTTGTCGGCCTCCGAGATCGTCCGGCCCGGCCGATGCTCGTAGATGGCGCCAACCTCGAAGTCCTCGTAGTAACGGCCGTAGGACTCGCGGCTGCGCCGATCGCCTACCGGCCGCGCTATCGCGACCATGCTTTTTTCTCCGTGCCTTGCTTGGGGCCAATTACCGCATCGCGCGGCGGTGAAGGCAAGCGCTCCAGGCCGTGGCCGAAAGCTTGCACCCGCGGCGGGGAAGCCCGATGTTCGCCAATTGGCGCCGGGCGCGGTCTCGCGGCGGGCCACGGGTCGAGGAAATCATGATCGCCGTAGAAATCGTCATCGTCGTCGCCCTGATCGTTGTGAACGGGCTGCTGTCGATGTCGGAAATGGCCGTGGTGTCGGCGCGCCGCGGGCTGCTCAAGCCTTTGGCGGACCGCGGCAACAGGGGCGCGCGCCAGGCCCTTGCGCTGGCCGAGTCGCCGGGGCGGTTCCTGTCGACGGTGCAGATCGGTATCACGCTGATCGGGGTGCTGGCCGGCGCCTTCAGCGGCGCCACCCTGTCCGACAAGCTGGCCGTCTACCTGGTCAGCCACGGCCTTTCGAAGGATATGTCGAACAACCTCGCTCTGGGCCTGGTGGTGGCCGCGATCACCTATCTGTCGCTGATCGTCGGCGAGCTGGTGCCGAAGCGGCTGGCGCTGCGCGCGCCGGAGCGGGTCGCCGCCTACGTCTCACGGCCGATGATGCTCGTGGCGCGGATCGCGACGCCAGCGGTCGTTCTGCTGGACTGGACATCGGTCGCGGTGCTGCGGCTCTTTGGGCGCCATCGCGACGATCGCCGGCATGTCACCGAGGAAGAGATCCGGGTCATGATCGCGGAGGCGGAAGCGGCCGGCGTCGTCGACCCCGACGAGCGGCGCATGCTGGCCGGCGTCATGCGGTTGGCCGATATCTCGGTGCTGGCGATCATGACGCCGCGACCCGATGTCGAGTGGATTGACGTCGCGGCGAGCGATGCCGAGCTGATGCGGACCATCCGCGGATCCCAGCGCACCCGGCTGCTGGCCTGCGACGGCGGTCCCGACAATGTCATCGGCGTGTTGCAGGTCCGCTCGTTCCTGCTCGATCGCCTGTCAGGCGGGCGGCGGCCGGTGCGCGACATGCTGGACAAGCCGCTGCTGCTGCCCGACTCCCTCGACGCACTGCAAGCGCTCGATCGGCTGCACGATTCCCCCAATGG
>DATFGV010000151.1:0-2843 GCA_035249115.1 Vineibacter sp. | reverse complement strand
CGAACAGGTAGACTTCGCCCGGGAATCCGGCCCACAGCGGGTCTACCAGCGCCTGGTTGGCGGTGCTGAGGAAGTCGAAGATGCCGATGATCAGCACCAGCGACGTGTCCTTGAAGAAGCCGATGAAGGTGTTGATCAGCGGTGGGATGACCACGCGCAGGGCTTGCGGCAGGACGATGAAGGCGGTCTTCTGGGCGTAGTTCAGGCCCATCGCGTCGGCCGCCTCGAATTGGCCCTTGGGCAGCGATTGCAGGCCGCCGCGGACGATCTCGGCGATATAGGCGCCGGCGAACAGGATGACAGCGACCTGGGCGCGCAGGAACTTGTCGAAGTTGACGCCGCTGGGCAGGAACAGCGGCAGCATCACCGAGGCCATGATCAGCAGGCTGATCAAGGGCACGCCGCGGATCAGCTCGATGAAGCCGACGCACAGGCCGCGGATCAGCGGCAGCTTCGAACGCCGGCCCAGCGCCAGCAGGATGCCGTAGGGGAACGCAAACGCCAGACCATAGGTCGCCAGGATCATGGTCACGGCGAGACCGCCCCACGATCCGGTTTCGACGTAGCTGAGCGGCGTGATCGGGATGGCGACGGCCGGCAGTATGCCGAAGAGTCGCAAGATGATGTACAGGGCGCCGATACCGGCCAGCACCAGATAGGCGACGCGCTCGATCTGGCCGGCGGCGTTGCGGCGGAGCAGGTATCCGGCGGCGCCGGCGACCAGGGCGACGAAGAACACCAATGTCACGGGGATGAAGATCTGGCCGAACATCAGCACGAACGTGATGAAGCTGCCGACCGACCAGATGATGGCCAGCCGCCAGTTCCACATCCGGCGGTCGGAGCTCAGCAGCAGCATGGCGATCATGGTCAGGATCGCGAACAGCGGTCGCCAATGCTGGTCGTACGGGAACGAGCCGAAGAAGATGTAGCGGAATTTCTCGCCGATCAGCGCCCAGCAGGCGCCGTGCGGCGACTTGGCGCAATCCTTGCCGCTCTCGGCCTTGAAGGTCGCCTGCAGCAATCCCCACTCGACGAACCAGGTGACCAGCCAGACCAGGAAGGCGATCAGCAGCACCGTGGTGATCGAATTGCCGACGCTGCTGAACAGGTTCTTGCGCAGCCAGCCTAGTAGGCCGGCATCAGTGGTGGGCGGCAGGCGAACCGGGCGCGCGATGCCAGGGCCGGCCTCGGTGGCTTGGCTCATGGCTCAGCGCTCCTTCAACGCGATCTGGCGGTTGTACCAGTTCATGAACAGCGAGATCGACAGGCTCACCGACAGGTAGGCGGCCATGATGATCAGGATGTTCTCCACCGCCTGGCCGGTCTGGTTGATGGTCACGTTGACTGAGGCGACCAGGTCCGGATAGCCGATCGCGATCGCCAGCGAGCTGTTCTTGGTGATGTTGAGGTACTGGCTGGTCATCGGCGGCACGATGACGCGCAGCGCCTGCGGCAGCAGCACCAGGCGCATCGACTGGCCGCGCGACAAGCCGACCGAGAAGGCCGCCTCGCTCTGGCCCTTGTGCAGCGCCAGGATGCCCGAGCGCACGATCTCGGCGACGAACGCCGAGGTGTAGAGCACCAGTCCGACCAGCAAGGCGGTGAACTCCGGCTGGATGACCGAGCCGCCGTCAAAGTTGAAGCCCTTTAGCGCGGGCACGCTGAAGGCGCTCGGTGCGCCGCCGAACAGCCACACCAGGATCGGCAGGCCGACGATCGTGCCGGCGCCAACCCAGATCGACGGGAAGGGCTGGCCGGTCGCGGCTTGCCGCGCTTTGGCCCAGCGATGGATCGCCCAGGCCAGCGCGATCCCGACCAGCAGTCCGACGCCCATCCAGCGATGGATCGGGTCGGCGACCGGCACCGGAAAATAGAGTCCGCGATTGCTGACGAACACCGTGTCCCAAAACATGCTGATCGCCTGTCGCGGCCCCGGGAACGCTTCGCTGATCACCTTGTAGATCAGGAACAACCACAGCAGCAGCGGCACGTTGCGGAACAGCTCGACGTACCATTCGCACAGCCGGGAGAGCAGCCAGTTCGGCGACAGCCGACCGACGCCGATCATGGTGCCGAGGATCGTCGCCAGGAAGATGCCGATCACCGCGATGCGCAGCGTGTTGATGACGCCGACCCACAACGCCCGGGCGTAGGTATCGGCGGGCGAGTAGGGGATGATGGTGTCGCCGATCTCGAAGCCGGCTTCGCGGCCGAGATAGTCGAAGCCGGTGGCGATCCGCTGCCGCTCCAGGTTCTCGATCGTGTTGCTCACCAGGTACCAGGCGAACAGCGCCACCGCGCCAATGACCACGATCTGGAAGAACCATCCCCGGATGAAGGGGTCGTTCCACGGCGCGACCCGGGCTTTGGCGGGAGCCGCTTGCGCGATCGCCATGTCAGTTCCTTCCCATCATCGACCGGTTCCGGCACAGACGAGTGGTGGCAGTGGGCGCAAGAAAAATGCCAATCCGGATCGGCACTGCGCCGTCGATGCAGGTTGTCCGCCGCGGAAAGATGGCCCGCCGGGCGGGTGTTCGACGGCCAGCGTCGACTGGCGCATGGACCTTCTCCCTGCCGCGCCGCGGCGTGGCCGCGACGGGGTTGCCTGGCGCGTCTGTGGGCACGCCTTGGACGGCACTTTAGCCGGGAATCAGACCGCGTCCATAGGCTCAAACGACAACCGCCGCCCCTTGTGGGGGCGGCGGCTTCGCGAGATGTGCCGGTCGAAAAGTGTCAGCGGATCGGCGGGGCGTATTGCAGGCCGCCCTTGGTCCACAGGGCGTTGAGGCCGCGCTCGATCTTGAGCGGCGTCTCCGTGCCGACGTTGCGCTCGAACGCCT
>DATFGV010000150.1:0-2757 GCA_035249115.1 Vineibacter sp. | reverse complement strand
CATGGCCAACAAGGGCCACGTGGCCAAGCGCAACCACCAGGCCGCGCTGATCCTGCAGGACGGCTCGATCCAGGAGTTCACCGACCGGGGCGTGCTGAACACCCTGTTCTTCACCGAATACCCGTTCGAGCTGGCCTCGCTGGATACGACCGACGAGCTGGTCCACTACAAGCCGTCCGACCGCTACCTGCACGAGCTGTTCTTCCCCGACCTGCAGCAGGACTGGGAACGCCGGAACCGGCTGGAGCTGCTGGCCGAGGGCAACGCGCGGATCGCCTCGCCGCTCTACAACATCGCCTTCATGGCGCTGGCGCTGAACGCCATCATCGGCGGCGGCTTCTCGCGGCTGGGCTACGGCCGCAGGATCGCCGGCATGGCCGCCTTGGCGATGCTGACGCGGATCGTCGGCTTCGTGGTGCAGGCCGCCAGCGACGGCAACGTCTGGCTGAACGTGCTGCAGTACGCCGTTCCGCTCCTGGCGCTCGCCCTGTCCTTGCGGAGCATTTTCCGTCGCCGCGCCGCCCCGCCGCGGCGTCCGATGTTCGACACCCGTCCCCTGCAGGGAGCCCGGGCGTGAGCGGCGCACGGCGGCTGGAGCGCTATGTGCTGTGGCGCACGCTCGCCGGAGTCGGCTCGGCGCTCGCCGTGATCACGGCCGTGATCGTGCTGGTGCAGTTCGTCGACCTGTCGCGGCAGGTGGGCGTTCGCACCGACGTCGGGCCGTCGCAACTGTTCGGGCTGACCCTTCTGCGGGCGCCTTCGGTGATCCAGATCCTGCTGCCGTTCGTCTTCCTGTTCGGCGTCATCGCCGCCTACGTCGGCCTGAACCGCAAGAGCGAACTGGTGGCGATGCGTGCGGCGGGAGTCTCGGCCTGGCGCTTCATCCTGCCGGCCGGATTCGCCGCCTTCGTCACCGGCGTGCTGGCGGTGGGCGCGCTCAATCCGGTGGCGGCGGGCCTCAACGCGCGCTTCGAGATCGACCGGGCGCGGATGATGGAGAACTATCTGCCCGGCGCGCCGAAGGACATCTGGCTGCGGCAGGGCGACGAGATCAACCAGATCGTGATCCACGCCACCGCGCGCGACATGGACGAGGGCGTCGTGCGCCTGCGCGGCGTGAGCCTGTTCATCTACCAGAAGAATGCGGCCGGCCAGCCGATGTTCAAGCGCCGGATCGAAGCGGCCGAGGCCCGGCTGATGCCCGGGTTCTGGCAACTGCGCGACGTGCGCGAAGCCTCGGCCGGCGAGAATTCCGTCCACTCCGACACGCTGTCGATACGGTCCGCCCTGGACCCCGAGGCGGCGATGGAGCATTTCGCCTCCCCCGACGCCATCGCCTTCTGGAGGCTTCCGGCGGCGATCCGGCTCACCGAACAGGCCGGCTTCTCGGCCTCGGGCTACCGGCTGCGCTACCAGCAGCTGCTGGCCACCCCGATCCTGTTCGCCGCCATGGCGGTGCTCGCGGCGGCCTTCTCGCTCAGGCTGGCGCGCCTGGGAGGCCTGGCGGGCCTCGCCGGCGCCGGCGTGGCCCTGGGATTCATCGTCTTCTTCTTCAACCAGTTCGCCGGCGCGCTGGCCAAGGGTGACATCATTCCGCTGTTCGCGGCCGCCTGGGCGCCGCCCATAGTCGCGCTGCTGTCGGGTTTGACTCTGCTCTGCTACACCGAAGACGGTTGAATCGTAGCGCAGCGCGGCTATGCATCGGCCTGCTGCGCCAGGCGGGGCGGCAAGGCGCCAAAGGGGATTTGTAATTCGATGGGTCCGGGTCGGCGCATGCCTTCAGCCGCCAAGCGCGCCATGCTCGCCACCGCCGCCCTGGCGGTGCTGGCCTGCGGCGCAAAGGCGCACGCCGCGCCCAGGAACGGTCGGACCATGACGCCGGCGGGCGCCACGACGACGACGCCGGCCCCCCGCAACGCGGCGACCGCGGACGGTCTGGCCCAGGACGAAATGTACATGGAGGCCGATCGCCTCCTCCGCGACGACAAGGCCAAGATCACGACCGCCGTGGGTCATGTCGAGATCCGCTACCAGGGACGCACCCTGCGCGCCGACCGCGTGGTCTATGAGGAGGGCGACGACAACAAGGCCGGCGTGATTCGCGGATACGGCAACGTGCAGGTGATCAACGCCGACGGCACCTATGAATTCGCCGACGAGTTCACCTTCGACGACAAGATGAGCGCCGGCGTCGCCCGCGGTTTCTCGGCCCGCCTGCAGAAGGACGCCAAACTCGCCGGCGCCACGGCGGTTCGGCGATCCGAGGACATCCAGGAACTCAACCGCGGCATCTTCACCACCTGCGCGGTCTGCGCGGCCAACGGCGCCCCGAAGCGGCCGACGTGGTCGATCAGCGCGACACGCATCGTGCAGGACAAGAAGAAGCGCCTGATCTTCTACCGGAACGCCCGCATCCACATCAAAGGCGTGCCGGTGATGTATTTCCCGGTGTTCTGGCACGCCGACCCGAGCGCGGGGCGCGTATCGGGCCTGCTGACGCCGAGCCTGGGCTATTCGCCGCGCCGCGGCCTGTCCTACGAGCAGCCCTATCTGTGGACCGCGACGCCCTCGATGGACGTGATCGTCAGCCCGCAGATCAACACCAAGGTGGCGCCGCTGCTCAACGGGCAGATCCTCAAGCGCTTCTACTCCGGCGACATGGACCTGCGGGTCGGCTACACCTACGAGCGCGACATCGACGGCCACGGCCGCGCCTTCGGCGACCGCACCAGCCGCAGCTACATCCTGGGCCGCGGC
>DATFGV010000149.1:0-2909 GCA_035249115.1 Vineibacter sp. | reverse complement strand
GCGATGGAGTAACCCATAGCCAGGCCGCCGAAGCACAGCAGCGGGAAGCTGCCGATCAACATCGCGAGACTGAGCAGCCCGCCGGCGGCCATGCCGGCGAGCGACCCCAACCCGAAGCCGAACGAGCGGCCGAAGCGCTGGCCCGACATCGCCGCCGGATAGACCGACAGCATGACGCCGAGGTGCTGCATCGTGACCGGCAGGGTCGTCCAGTAGAAGTCGTTGCCCTCGAGGATCTGCGCCGCCAGAGAGGTGGTCGCGACGTTCAGCACGTTGCCGCTCTGCGCCAGCGCCTGGCACACCGCGAGCAGGAAGACGTTGCGGACGACGCGCGCGCCGGACCCGGCGGTTGCTTCAGAGGGGGCGTTCATGTGGCGCGCGACATTAGTGGCAACATGCCAGCGCGCAAGGATGCTGTCGGGGAAGCCGGTATGCAGCCGGGCAAGGCACTCAGGCTGGGCGTCGCGGGAGTGCCTCAGGCCAATCGTTGCGACTCCAGTCGGACGAGGGACCCGGTGCCTCTGGAGCTACCTGGCTTTTTTCGCCTTCGGACGGGGTGCTGCGTTCGGCCGGACCTCTGCCGCGGCGTAGGCCAGCGGGATTGCCGCCTGCGGTGACAGGACGCGGAAGGTGAAGCTTTCTTCAATGTAGAGCCGCACCCGCAGGGCATCGTGGTCGAGATAGCCGATCGAGAAATCCTGGCCGACCGTCAACTGGAAGTCCTCGCCGCGCATCGACATCACCAGGCCGCCGTCCAGGCCCGGTGCCCAGACCAGCGGGCCGTCGACCAGCTTGCGCACGTGCTCAAGCACCGGGTAGCCGCCCTTGGTGCTCTCCGTGAGATCCGTGTAGTAGCGTTCGCTAAGGGCGATGGCATAGGGCCCCTCGACGCCCTCGGTGCGCAGCTTGTTGAGCGCGGTCGCGACCACCACCGGATAGGCCTCGTAGTCATCGCTGAGCGGAATGCTCGCAGTCCCACTGGCCTCGCAGATGCCACGAATGCCGCCGGCGGCGAAGCCGTGGAAAATGGCCCGGTCCTCGGCGATGGCAATGGACCGCGACGCTTCGATGACCGGATCGGAATCGAAGTCGGTTGCGCCGCGGTCGACCGCGTCGATCTCGGCGCGGCTCAGCTCGAACGGCACGCGCAGTTCGACCAGCGGCTGCACCGATCGCAAGGCCGCCTCGACACCCTCGGCCGGCCGCTCCAGCTTCCGTGTACGGCCGGTGCCGATGGCTGACGCAGTCCAGCCCTGCGGCCCGACGAAATCGACCAGTCGTCTTGCCGCCAGGATGATCGACAAGGTCCGCTTGCCTTCCTTGTCGATCTCCTGCCAGGCGGCGTCCGAGATCGGTGCCAGTTCGCGATGCAGATGGTTCATCGCCCTACTCCCTGGCCGTGCGCAGGCTGCCGATGCCGAGACTGCCGTCGCCGGTCGATTGCGCCGATGCGGGTGCTGCGGCCATCGCTTCGCGCCTGCCGATCGCGCCATCGCTGAACAGGTAGGTCCGGAGGTGCTCGGCGAAGCCCGGATCGCGCCGTCGCAGCCATTCCAGCACCATCGCGGCGTGCTCCTTCTCCTCGTCGCGATTGTGCTTGAGGATGTCCCGCAGCTCGACGTCGTCGGCCGCCTGGATGCGCTGGTCGTACCAGTCGACCGCCTCTAGTTCTTCCATCAGCGATGCGATCGCCCGATGCCGGTCGATGGTTTCGGGTCCGAGCTTCTTGGGATCTTCGTGCAGTGTTTCGCTCGCCATCACCGTTCACCGTTCGCGCCAATGGATTCTGAGTTTTCGGCAATTGTCGGGTGCTCCGGGCCGAAGCCGGACGCGAAGAAAACGCGCCAGAGCAACACGAGTTCCCAACAACAGGTACGCGGCCAAGGGGGAATGCGGTCAGTCGCAAGGCACGGGCCCTGGCCATCGATCGACCGCCGGCACTTCGGCCGCACGCGACTAAGGCATCTTTCCCCGCGCGAGCTGACAACCTAGACTGTTGAACAGTCCCGGTGATTCCCGAGTTCGTCCGGCGCGCGTCGTGGCGCTGTCCGGCCGGTCCAGTCTCGGAGGCTCCGCTGATCAAACATTGCCTCACCGTCGCCGCGAAACCATCGATCCATCGCTGGGGGACGACACTGTTGCCGTGGTTCCTTCTGCTAGGTCTTGGCTTCGTGTTCGCCATCGCGCCCCGCGCCGCACCGAACCGAGCCGCCCTGGTGCTGACGGTCGACGGAGCCATCGGACCGGCGAGCGCCGACTACGTGGCGCGCGGCCTGGCGGCCGCCGCCAAACAGGGCGTTGCCGTTGTGGTGCTGCGGCTTGACACCCCGGGCGGGCTCGACACGTCGATGCGCGAAATCAATCGCGCCGTGCTGGCCTCACCCGTGCCGGTGCTGATGTATGTCGGTCCCAGCGGCGCCCGCGCCGCCAGCGCCGGCACATTCATGCTCTACGCCAGCCACGTCGCGGCCATGGCGCCGGGCACCAATCTCGGCGCCGCCACGCCGGTGTCGCTGGGCGGCGGCATGCCGATGCCCGGCCGCGAGGACGAGCGCCGCGACCGCAAGAGCGGTGACAAGGGCGACGACAAGGGCAAGTCGGGCCCGGCGCGCGACCCGATGGAAACCAAGATCCTCAACGATGCCGTTGCATACATCCGCTCGCTGGCCGAACTGCGCGGCCGCAATGTTGATTGGGCCGAAAAAGCCGTGCGCGACGGTGCCAGCCTGCCGGCGCGCGAGGCGCTGGAGCAGAAAGTGATCGACCTCGTGGCCCGCGACATCGACGACCTGCTGGCGCAGGCGCACGGCCGCAGCGTGACGATGGCCGGTGGCGGCAAGTCGGCGCTCGACACCAAGGGACTGTCGCTGACCGTGCTCGATCCCGATTGGCGCACCCGCCTGCTGGCC
>DATFGV010000148.1:0-5837 GCA_035249115.1 Vineibacter sp. | reverse complement strand
CGACTACAAGACCAACCGGCCGCCGCCGCGCGATGCGGCCGGGGTATCGCTGCTCTACCGCCGGCAGATGGCCCTGTACCGGGCGCTGCTGGCGCAGATTTATCCCGCCAAATCCGTACGTTGCTTCCTGCTGTGGAGCGACGGGCCGGCACTGATGCCCCTGCCCGATGCGGGGCTATCGGCCGCCCTGCCTTGACCCCCGGTAGCGCCATTCCTAGATTTCAGGCGCGCAAGACAGGGCATCCCGCCCCGGTATGTGGAGAAAAATTCATGGCCACCCAGAAGGCGACCGACAGCACCTTCGAGGAAGAGGTGCTGAAATCCGACACGCCCGTGCTCGTCGACTTCTGGGCCGAGTGGTGCGGCCCCTGCAAGATGATCGGCCCGGCCCTGGAGCAGATCGCCGAGGAGATGAACGGCAAGCTCAAGGTGGTGAAGGTCAACATCGACGAGAACCCGATGTCGCCGTCGAAGTACGGCGTGCGCTCGATCCCGACGCTGCTGGTATTCAAGGGCGGCCAGGTGGCCGCCACCAAGATCGGCGCGGCGCCCAAACAGCAGCTGGCGCAGTGGCTGAATTCCGTGGTGTAGGGCGGCTGTTCCACCACGGATCCGACACAAGGCGCGCGCCGGGCGGGAGCCGGGCGCGCGTTTTCGCGTTTGGGCCACCGCGACCTGGTTCCTCCGGTTGGCCGGCGCACCGCCGCCCGCCTAGAGCGTATGCCGCTCGATTGGAACCTGGGAGCGCGGGCCTCCGGCCCGCTCATGAGCGGGCGAGACGCCCGCGCTCCCAGGAGGTGTGATTCCGTGTCGTCGGAACATGCTCTAGTGGGTTGTCCACTTTCCGGCGCGAAAGTCGTAGCTGTGGTCCCAGGTCGAGACCCGGGTTGCCTGCTCTGCCCTCGCCTTCGCCTGCAGTGAAATGTCGGGTGCCGACTCTGGCGCGCCGGCACGGGTCATCCTGGTGTAGGTCATCACAATCTTTTCGGCGGACGTGCCGCCGCCGGGCCGCACGATGCTTTGGCGGTGCAAGATGCGCACGTTGTGGAGCAGGGCACGCAGCTCGGAAATCTCCCTGCCGCCATGAAGCCTGGTGAAGTTCAGCTCGGCCGCGATCGGTGTGTTGCTTCCCAAGCGGGGATCAAGTGCCGGCGCGGAAGAATCCCTGACCAGCGTAACCGTGAGCTCCGAAACCGGCGGCCAGCGAGGACCGGTCGACTTCAGCTTGTCGCCTCCATACCTGTAGCTGTCGACCATGATCTCCTTGATTGGCGAGCCGGCGGCCGTCGGTCCGAGCGTCGTCAGGAACTTGATCCAGATCGGCATCATCCTCTCCATCGGCGACGGTGGCTCGGCCTCCCACAGGAACTTGACGATGGACAAAACGGATAGGTCGTAGATCCAACGCGTGCTTCGGCGTTGCTGGTCGGCGTTGTCTCCATGTCGGCACGCATCGCCGATGCCCTTTGCGGTCGACCTCCGGCGCCTATCTGCGCAAGGTCCACGCCCACGAATAATGCTGGAACCGCACAGTTCCATCACCCAAGGCGACGATGATGCCGCCCGGATGGGGAGATCCGGCCTGCGTGCTGGGCTGCAGCGCCGCGATGATCTGCGACATGGCGGGCGATCCCGAGGCCGCATTCGAGTGGATCAACGACTTGTAGCGCAGCCGGTATTGTCCGCCGGCGGCGCCGCGCTCGGTTGTTCGCGGGTTGATCGCATCCCGGTCGATCACGCCCTGATGGACGATGACGCTCAATTCCGTCACCTCGACGCCGCGACCATTGGGACGGGTAAAATCGATCCTGGCCGCCGTGAACGTGCGCTGCCTCGCGATCCACAACGGCGCGCTGCAGTCGGTCGATATCGTCATGACGATCTCGCTGATCGCCGGCGCGTTGCGCTCGCGTGCCGCCTGCGGGCCGCCGACCCGGATTTCCTGGAGCTTGACCCAGTCATGGATCCGGTCCTCGTTGCGGGCGACGTTGTGCGTGTCGACCCGCACACCGCCGGTGAAAATCGGATCGAAGGCCGGCCCGTGATAAGGTTGGCGGTTCACGTAGATCGGCATCGTGGACTCACTGGCCGGCGATGCCGTGGGCATCGGCAGGCTCGCCGCGGCGGGTTGCCGGCGGACGTTCAATCGCCTCGGCGAACGTCGGCTTCTCCAGCGCGTTTGAGGGGGTAGTCGCCGGGATAGTCGAAGACTTCAAACGCGGTTTGCGCCGGCAGCGCGGCGAAGGCGGCGAGGATGCGCGCGATCGCGGCGCGGTCGGCCGCCGCCGACACGACGTTGCCCTGCAACGCCTGATCAATGCCGAACGCCGAGAGCCCGGTTCGCCGCAGCGACGCCCTCACCTGCGTTGCGGTGACGGGACGGGACCGGATCAGTTCGCGACGAGACAACATTCGCGGCCCTCGCCTGGATCGCACACAGACGCTCCGGCGCGGCGACCATCGCCGCCGCGCCAGGTTGTCCTGCCGTCAGTTGCGTCGCACGAGCCTACGCGCGGTGCGGCTCGCGTCTATCCGCGGCCGGCAAGCGCTATCCGCCGATTGCGGTTTTCGACGGAGCGCTCACGTCGTGCTCATCTGTTTATTGATGCGGTCTCGAGCCGGAAACCCGCGCGGACCAGAGCACCTGCAAGGCCGTGTTGCGGAGTTCGAAAATGCGTCTTGAGCGGCTCTTGCGAATCGTCAATTGGCCCAGGAAGGCCGGGTAGTAACGAGTTTCATGTCGCCGAATGCCAAGCCTCCACCCGCCTGGATCTCCTTGGGGACTTTGGTCGGCAGGTCGTCGTTCTTGCCCAGCGTCAAGTCCTTGACCTTGACTTTGGTATCGGAAAAAAAACCTTCCTGCGGACCGAAGATGTAGGAATCCGCGATTCCGTTGCGCGGCTTGTCGATCTTGAGCGACGCCTTGGCGCCGAAGTCCTCGGCATCCATCGGTCGTTCGGTGGCAAACCGATGCTTGCTGCCGTTCTCGAACATCGTCCGCCAGTAGCCTGCGGTGGGGCCGGGCGGGGCAAGTGAGCTGAAAACCCCGGTGCCAACGTATTCGTAGAGCGCCGTATCGCCGGTGCCGAGTTCCCGCACTTCGACGAACAGCTTGACGTCGAGACTGCCCTTCCGGATCGGGAGAAAGCCTGGGGCGAACACCTCGACCTGGGCCTTGTGCACCTGGATCGTGAAGTCGAGCACTTGCTTGTTGAAGCGCCGCCAGGGCTTGATGTTCGGAATCAGATGACGCCGCTTGCGCGACGGCTTGCCCCAGGCGGTGAATTCCGCCTCGACATGGACGGAGCGGTCCATCTCGTTTTCAAAGATGCCGGCGTCGATCGGCGCACCTTCACCCATCGGAACCGGCACCACGGTGTACCGGTCGGGCATCATGCGGCCCGCCAGAAACCGCTCGACCGCCTCTATGCGCCGCTCTGACAACTGATAATTGTGGCTGGCGCCGCCGGACCGGCTGGCGCGGCCGGTCAGCCACACCTTCCACCTGCCGCCAATTCCACTCTTCGCCTTGTCCCGCCGCACGATGTGCTCGTCCAGCCACGCGATGTGGTCGGTCTTCAGGCTGTGGCCGTCGATATCGAAGTCGGCGAGGAACGCGTCTGGCGGCCGCGCGCTGCGTTCGAGCACCAGTCCGTTTTCCGATGTCTTCGTGACCATGGCTCGGCACTCCGCTGATGCTGACTGCGGCCATCCGCGTTGAGCACCGCCCCGCGGGCGCTATCTGAAATCGGCGCCGGTTCTCAGAATTTTGGCCGGCGAACACGCGAACGAATCTACGTCTGCCGCGCTCGGCGTCTATCCGTCGCCGGCCACCGCCATCCGCCGTTTGCAGGTTTATGTGGGGTCACTCACATTTTTCTGATAGAGTCGCAGCCGTGGCCGCAGGTTGGCGCGTTGCGCGCCCATCCTTGCGATCCGCCGCGTGATGATTAAGTGGACGATGCGCTGCCGCTGACACGGATTTTTTGTCAGTTGGGCGAAAGAAGTCATGTTGAGAGGATGCCTGTGCCAGTGCGGCATGGGTCGTTGCCCCGGTTGATCGCGCTTCCCGAAGTCGGAGCCGACGATGCACGTGCTTGTCGACCGCAGCCCCCTGCACCGTCATCCGGAACTCGCCTGCAGCGATGCGACGGGCGTCGCCGATCTGCTCGCCAGCAAGGGCTTCAACCTGTCCCTGCCGCGTCACCGTGAGAGCACAAGCGGCATGGAGATCAACGCCATCGACCTGCCCAGCATCCACCTGTGCTACGTCGCCTACGGCACCGAGGCCGTGGCCACCACGACGCCGGCGCGCACCGACTACCGGGTGCAGTTTCCCCTCGCCGGCCGGTCGGTGTCGGCGATGGGCAGGACCGAGTTTGTCTGTGGCGGGACGCAGGGCGTCGTCAGTTCGCCGGTCGGCGACCAGAAGATCAGTTCGGCCGCCGACTCGCGGCGCCTGATGATGTATTTCGCCGGCGAAGCGCTGGTCCGGCATCTCAGCGTCATGCTGGGCGAAGCGATTGTCGGCAAGGTGCGGTTCGAGCCGGCCCTCGACCTGGCGCGCGGCGCCGGCCGCAGCCTGCTGCGCATGGTCACGCTGGCGGTCGAAGATCTCGACCACAGCGACGCGTTGCTGCAGAACCCGCTGGCGGCGGCGCAGTTCGAGCAGCTGTTGCTGACCGGGCTGCTGTGCGGCCAGCAGCACAGCTTCAGCGACATGCTGATGCGACACGCCGCGATCTCGCCGCGCAGCGTCAAGCGCGCCGTCGACTACGTCCACGCCCACCTGCACGAGCCGATTGCCGTCGAGCAGCTGGTGGCGGCGGCTGGCGTGCCGGGCCGTACGCTCTACCTGCACTTCCGGCAGGCCACCGGGCTGACGCCGCTCGCCTACGTGCGCAAGGCGCGCTACGAGCGGGTGCGCCGCGAGCTTGTCAACGGCAGCGGCGACAGCCTGACCGTCATCGCCGCACGCTGGGGGTTCGACCACATGGGGCGTTTCGCCCAGGGCTACCGCGCGCTATTCGGCGAGCGCCCGTCGGAGACGCTGCGACGGGCGAGGTAATGCCAAGATTGCCGCGGCCAGCCCGTCGACCACAACCCGGGCCGATCAGCCGGCCGTTCCCGCCGTCGTCGGATCGATCATGCGCTTGACTTCGGTGATCTTGCTGGCCGGGAAGCCGCTGCGCTTGGCATGCTCGTGGATCGCCGCTTCGTCCTCCGCCAGATAAATGCAGAACGTCTTGTCGGCGGCGACGTAGCTTTCGAGCCACTGGATCTTCGGCCCGATCGCGGCCAGCGCCGCGTTGGAGGTCCGCGCCGCGACCTGCAGGTTCTCGGCGCTGGCCTGGCCGATCGCCGGCAGCTCACGTTCGATGACAAACTTGCGCATGATCGTCGTCCTTCCCTTCCGATGCGTTCCTGGTCCCGCGGCGGAGCATGCGAGGCGACGAACGCCGGGTCTATCCGACGCCCGCCCGCTCTATCCGGCAGCGGCCGATTTCGCGCACCGCGACACGCCGTCAAAAACCTCCCCAACGAAGTTGGGGAGGTGGCCCGAAGGGCCGGAGGGGAGCTGACGTGGTCCGTCAATGGGGGCACCACGTCGGGTCCCCATCCGCCCTTTGGCCATCCTTCGACCAGCTCTGGACAGGCCTTCCCCACTTCATGGGGAAGGGAATCAATCGCGCGGCTGCGGCACGATGCGCAGGTACGGCTTCGGCGCCTTCCAGCCGTTCGGGAACTTCTTCTTGGCGTCGTCGTCCGACACCGCCGGCACGATGATCACGTCCTCGCCCGGCTTCCAGTTCACCGGCGTCGCCACCTGGTGCTTG
>DATFGV010000147.1:0-8434 GCA_035249115.1 Vineibacter sp. | reverse complement strand
TGCCCTGGAAGAAGTACGCCGGGCCGAGCTGATAGGCCCGGATCAAGCCGCGCAGCAGCGCCGCGGCGGCGCGCCTCATCAGGTGGCGCGGCGAGCCCTTCATGGTTGGCGGTCCATCGACGCGTCCGCCTTCAAGCGGCGCAGCGCCTTGCGCAGGTCGTCGGCCATGGCGGCATAGTCGCGGTGCAACGCGTCCTGGCGGCCGATCATCACAAAGTCCAGGTCGTTGCGCGCCGCCGGCAGCAGCACCTCGCGCGCCAGCGCCCGCAGGCGGCGCCGCACGCGATTTCGAACCACGGCGTTGCCGATTTTCTTGGTGACCGTGAAGCCGACCCGGGGTGGCGCGTCATTGTCGCGGCCCTGCGGCCGTTCGGCGGCCTGGAGAATGAACCCGGCGGTCACCTGCCGTCGGCCGGTCGCCCGCAGCCGCAGGAAGTCGGCGCGTTGCGGAAGTCGGCCGAGCCGTCGGCGCCCGGTACGCGGCGGGTGCGGCGGCGCAGGCGAGTCGGACGAGGTGGTCGTGGCGGCCGGCATGCGGACGGCCGGGGCTTGGGTGTTGCGGCGCGGCGCTCGTTGCGAGGCCACGCGGTGCGCCTAGGCCGACAGGCGCTTGCGGCCCTTGGCCCGGCGATTGGCGATCACGGCGCGGCCGCCGACGGTCGCCATGCGGCTGCGGAAGCCGTGCCGGCGCTTGCGCACCAGTTTGCTGGGCTGGTAAGTGCGTTTCACGGCGCAACTCCATGATTCGGCGGCAGTTTAAGGCCCAAGCCGATGAAAATGCGACAACCGCCCGGCAGGCTTCCCGGACACCGGCGAAGCCGGCGGCGGGCCGCTGGGGCGGTCGAGAGCGGCGCTGGCTATACGGGTCGGCAGCCGGGAAGTCAACGGAGGCCGGCGGGCGCGTCCGGCCAGCGGCGGGCGGCGCACTCACCCGCCTGTGACGGCAAATGAATCGCTCGTGAGCCGACGGCGCCGCTATAACCTGATCGGGCGCGGGCAGCGACGTCGACCGGCAGCCGGGGGTCGTCGGATGGAATTGGCATGAAGAGCATGGCAGTGCCCGAACCTCAGTCCAACGCTTCCCCAATCTCGACGGCACCCCGCTGGCGTCGCCTGCTGCCGTTGACCGTGCTGGTTGCCGGCCTGGGGTTATTCTTCGCCACCGGCCTGCACCGGCTCCTGACCTTCGAGGCATTGCGGGCGCATCACGCCGAGTTGTCGGCCTGGGTCGCCGCCCATCGCCTGCTGGCGGCGCTCGCCTACCTGGTGGCGTATGCGGTGCTGGTCGCGTTCTCGCTGCCGCTGGCAGCCTTGGTGACCCTGGTCGGAGGCCTGCTGTTCGGTGCCGTGCTGGGGACGACCCTGACCGTGATCGGCGCCACGACCGGCGCCGTCGCCGTGTTCCTCGCCGCGCGCAGCGCCTTCGGCGACGTGCTGCGGTCGCGCGCCGACTCGTTCCTCGGCCGGCTGGAAGCCGGCTTCCAACGCGACGCCTTCAGCTATCTGCTGTTCCTGCGGCTCGTGCCGGCCTTTCCGTTCTGGCTGGTCAACATCGCGCCGGCAATCTTCAAGGTGAAGCTGCGCACGTTCGCCATCACGACCTTCCTCGGCATCATCCCCGGCACCGCCGTCTTTTGCAGCGTCGGCGCCGGACTGGGCAGCGTGCTCGACCGCAACGAGGCGCCGAATCTCGGGCTGGTGTTCGAGCCGCGCATCCTGCTGCCGCTGCTGGCGCTGGCGGCGCTGGCGCTGGTGCCGGTGCTGTACGGTCGCTGGAAGGCGCGGCGCGGAGCGGGGACGTGAGCACCCCGCTGCAGGCCGACATCTGCGTCATCGGCGGTGGCGCCGGCGGTCTGGTGGTGGCGGCCGGCGCCGCGCAGCTTGGCCTCAAGGTGGTGCTGGTAGAGCGCGACAAGATGGGCGGCGACTGCCTGTACTACGGCTGCGTGCCGTCGAAATCGCTGATCGCGGCGGCGCACGCGGCGCAGACGATGCGCGATGCCGGCCGCTTCGGCGTGCGCGCGGTCGAGCCGCAGGTCGATTTCGCCGCCGCCATCGATCACGTGAAGGGTGTGATCGCGGCCATCGAGCCCAACGACTCGGTCGAACGCTTCGAGGGGCTGGGCGTGCACGTCGTCAAGGCCGAGGCGCGCTTCGTCTCGGCCGACCAAGTCGTGGCTGGCGATTTCGCGATCCGGGCCCGTCGTTTCGTGCTGGCCACCGGCTCGCGACCGACGGCGCCGCCGATCCCGGGCTTGGCCGATGTGCCTTATCTGACCAACGAGACCCTGTTCGACAACCGCGTCCGGCCCGAGCACCTGCTGGTGATCGGCGGCGGCGCCGTCGGCCTGGAGATGGCGCAGGCGCATCGCCGTCTGGGCTCCCGGGTGACGGTGCTGGAAGCGGCGCGATTGCTGGGCAACGATGATCCCGAGCTGGTCGAGGTTGTGCGCCGCCGGCTGGCCGCCGAGGACATCGAGGTGCGCGAGCAGGTCAAGATCCTGCGCATCGAACGCGATGGCGCCGAGATCGCGGCGGTGATCGCCGCCGACAACGGCGAGCGCCGGCTGACGGGCACGCACCTGCTGGTCGCCGCCGGCCGGGCACCCAACATCGAGCGGCTCGACCTCGACAAGGCCGGCATTGCCCACACCCGCAAGGGGGTCACCGTCGATCGCGGCCTGCGGACCAGCAACCGCCGCGTCTACGCCATCGGCGACGTCAACGGCATGGCACCGTTCACTCACATGGCTGGCGCGCAGGCGGCGCTGGTGATCAAGCGCGCCCTGTTCCACCTGCCGATCAACGCCCAGGCGATGCCGGTGCCGTGGTGCACCTTCACCGATCCCGAACTGGCGCAGGTCGGCTTGACCGAGGAAAAGGCGCGGCAGGCGCACGGCGAGTCGGTGCGGGTCGTGCGCTGGAAGCTGCACGAGAACGACCGCGCCCAGGCCGAGCGCCAGACCGAGGGACTGGTCAAGGTCGTCACCGACCGCAAGGGCCGGGTGCTGGGCGCTGGCATCGCCGGTGCCCGCGCCGGCGAGCTGATCCAGGTCTGGTGCCTGGCGCTATCGCGCCGCCTGAAGATCGGCGCCGTCGCCCAGATGGTCGTGCCCTATCCGACCCTGGGCGAGATCAACAAGCGCGCCGCCGGATCCTACTTCACCGACTGGCTGTTCGCGCCGCGCACCAAGCGAGTCGTCGGCTGGCTGTTCCGCTGGTTCTAGCCTGGAGCTCAAACCAACGTGCGGAAAGCTGAGGACGCGACATGACCGAGATCGGCGGTTTTGTCGTCCTGAGCGAAGCGAACGACCTGTTGAGCCGTCGAATCGCACAGGCCGACGTAGGACGCTGCGTGCGTCAAGCCGCGTCTCGTGCCAAACGACGGTCCGAAAGGTCCTTCGCTTCCCTCAGGACGACAAGTTTGGCATGCGCGAGAGTGGGTTCCGACGATCGGGAATCGGTCGTCCTGGGAGCGCGGGCCTCCGGCCCGCTCATGAGCGGGCGAGACGCCCGCGCTCCCAGGTTCCGATTGACCGGGACACGCGCTAGGCGCCGCGTGCAACCTCCGCTACTGTCGCGCGCGCATGGCGAGCACTGAGACCGCACCATCGCCGCAGATCGCCGCGCCCCGCCGGCGCGGCTTCGGCTTCGGCCTGTCGCCGCGCATCCTGGCGCTGGTGATCGTCGCGGTGATGACCGCCGAAGTGGCGGTGTTCCTGCCGTCGATCGCCCGCTTTCGTCTGACCTGGCTGGAGGCGCGGCTCGAGGCCGGCGCGCTGGCGACGCTGGCGCTCGACGCCACGCCCGACAACATGGTCGATGAGCGCCTGGCCCGCGCCCTGCTCGACCACGCGCGCGTCGACGCCGTCACGGTGATCGAACCGAACAAGCCCAAGCGGGTGCTGATGCCGCCCGGCACGCCCGACGCGATCGGCACGGTGGAGCTGATGGACGCCGGCTTCGTCGAGCTGATCTGGGACGCGCTCGACACGATGGCACGATCCGGCAGCTACGAACTGCGGGTCGGCGGCCGGTCAAGCCGCATGCCGACGGCGCACGTCTACGTGTACGTCGACGAGCTGCCGATGCGGCTGGCGATGTACGGCTACGCCCAGCGCATCCTGGTGCTGTCGATCATCATCGCCGCGTTCACCGCCGGCCTGCTCTACCTCGGCCTGCGCTGGCTGATCGTGCGGCCGTTGCAGCGGGTGTCGGCCGAGATGGTCGCGTTCCGCCGCAGTCCCGAGGAGGAGACGGAGCGGGCGGTCGCCGAGCAGCGCGCCGACGAGATCGGCATCGTCGACCGCGAGTTCGACATCCTGCAGCACGAGCTGCGCGCCGCGTTGCGGCAGAAGACGCGCCTCGCCGAGCTGGGTTCGGCGATGAGCAAGATCAACCACGATCTGCGCAACATGCTGGCCACCACCCAGCTGCTGACCGACAAGCTGGCGCGCAGCAACGATCCCAAGGTGCGCGAGCTGGCGCCGGTGATGTTCGCCTCGATCGACCGCGCCGTGAAGCTGTGCGCCGACACCCTGGACTACGCCCGCGGCCGGCCGACCCCGAAACGGGCCCGCTTCGAGTTCGCCGATTTGGTCGACGAGGTCGGCGTGCAGCTGCTGGAGCAGGCCGAGGCCGCCGATCCCAACGCGCTGCGCGACTGGCGCAACGAGGTCGATCCGGGCCTCGCCGTGACGGCCGACCGCACCTTGCTGTTTCGCGTGCTGTTCAATCTCGGCCGCAACGCATTTGACGCTGGCGCGCGCACCGTGACCATCCGCAGCGCGTCGACCGCGCAAGACGTCGTCGTCGACGTCGCCGATGACGGTCCCGGCGTGCCGGCGCATGTCGCGGCCTCGCTGTTCCAGCCGTTCGCCGCCGGCGGCAGGCCGGGCGGCTCCGGCCTCGGCCTGGCGATCGCCCGCGAACTGATCCGCGCCCATGGCGGCGATGTCACCTTGCAGGACAACAGCGGCACCGGCGCCACGTTCCGCTTCACCCTGCCGGCGCGGCACACCACGGGCTGACGCGGGTTTGGCCGAGGTCAGGTCGGTCGCACCCAGACCGCGGCGATCCAGAAACCGACGGCGATCAGCGTCAGCGCCAGCAGCGCCCAGATGACCGCGCCGTAGCCGCCGGCCGCCGCCCAGATCATCGCCACGACGAGCGGGCCGGCGGCGCGCGCCAGGATGCTGGGTGTCGCCAGGGCGCCGCTGATGGCGCCATAGGCGGCGGGACCGAACAGCTCCGGCACGATGACGCCGCGCACGATGGTGACGATGCCGTTGGGCAGGCCATAGACGACGGCGAAGGCGACCAGCGACCAGCCGCTGGCCGGCAGCAGCAGCAGCATGATCGCCAGCGGATAGAGCGCGAAGCAGGCGGTGCCGATCAGGCGCGTCGAGATGAAGCGCTGCAGCCAGACGTAGAGCACCCGTCCCGCCACCTGCATCGGCCCGATCACCGCGTAGCCGGCGACGATGGTGGCCATCGGCAAGCCGCGTTCGAGCATCAGCGGCACGAGGTGGAAGACGGCGGCGGTGAACACCAGGCTGAGCGCCGTGAAGCAGACCGCGAGGCTCCAGAACGCCGGCCGCCGCAGCGCCGCGTGCAAGGCGGCGCGGTCGCGCGGTGTATTATGGGCTGCCTCGGCCGCCGGCACTTTGGGCAGCAGCAACCAGTGCAGCGCGGCGCAAACCAGGTTGCAGGCCGCCATCACCCACAGCGCCTCGCGCCAGCCGATGTGCTCGATCAGCAGCTGGATCAGCGGGATGAACACCGTGCTGGCAAGGCCGCCGACCAGGGTGATGGCGGTGATGGCGCGGCGGAAGTCGCGCGGGAAGATGCGGGTGACGGCGGCGAAGCTCGGTTCGTAGAGCGTGCCGGCCATGGCGACGCCGATCAGCGCCCAGAGCGCGTAGAAAGCCCACAGCGCACCGATCTGCGACCACAGCGCCAGCAGCGCCGCGCCGGCCAGCGAGCAGACGGTCATCAGGCCGCGGGCGCCATAGCGGTCGATCCACACGCCGGCGGAGAAGGCGCACAGGCCGGAGGTCAGCAGGCCGATCGACAGCGCCGCGTTGAGGTCGGTGCGCGACCAGCCCAGCATCCGCTCCATCGGCACCACCAGCACCGCGAATCCGTAATACAGCGTGCCCCAGGAGATCAGCTGCGCCACCGCCACGCCCCACACCAGCGTCCAGGCGCGCCGGCCACGCAGATCGCTGGGGGCGGGGGGCGGCTCAGTCATCTGCGCTTGCGACGATGATCTTTCCTTCCCCACGCACAGCGTGGGGAAGCTGGCCGAAGGCCGGAAGGGGAGCCGACGTGGTGTTCGCTACCAGCACCACGAGAGCTCCCCTCCGCCCCTTCGGGGCACCTCCCCAGCTTCGCTGGGGAGGAGAACCCGACGGTGGGTGGGGGCGGCTCAGTCATCTGCGCTTGCGACGATGATCTTTCCTTCCCCACGCGCAGCGTGGGGAAGGTGGCCGAAGGCCGGAAGGGGAGCCGACGTGGTGTCCGAAACTGAGAGACCACGTCGGGTCCCCTCCGGCCCTTCGGGCCGCCTCCCCACTGCGCGGGGAGGAGAAGCGTACCTCGCTCGGCATCGACCTCAATCCAGCGCCAGCAGCAGGCCCTTCAGGTAGGCCGTCTCGGGCAGGCTGGGATGCACCGGGTGGTCCATGCCGGCGCCGGTGGCGCGCAGCACGCGCGCAGTGCGGCCGGCATCGTGCAGGCCGCGGCGCACCTGGTCGGCGAACAGCGGCGGATCGACCAGGTGCGAGCACGAAGCGACGAACAGCAGCCCGTCGGGCGCCACCAGCGGCGCCGCCAGGCGCGTCAGCTTGCGATAGCCCTGGGCGCCGGGCTTGAGGTCCTTGCGGCTCTTCACGAATGCCGGCGGATCGCAGACCACGATGTCGAAGCGCTCGCCGTCACTGCCGCGCCGCGCCAGCTCCTCGAACACCTCGGCGCGATGGAACTGGCAGCGAGTCTCGACTCCATTGAGTGCCGCTGCCTGTTTGGCCAGATCCAGCGCCGGCTGCGAGCGGTCGACCAACTGCACCTCGGCGGCGCCGTTGACGGCGGCCAGCACGCCGAAGCCGCCGGCATAGGCGTAGGCGTCGAGCACGCGCGCGCCCTGCGCAAAGGACGCGACCAGGGCGCGATTGTCGCGCTGGTCGTAGAACCATCCGGTCTTCTGGCCGCCGGCCGGATCGCAGACGAAGCGGGCGCCGTTCTCCGTCAGGTCGATGGTGCCACCGACCTCGCCCTTGGCGACGTGCGCTTCCAGCGGCAGGCCTTCGAGCTGGCGCGTCGAGGAATCGTTCTTCAACAGCACCGCGTCGGGCGCAACGACGCTGTCCAGCGCCGCCATGATGTCGTCGCTCAGCCGCTCCATGCCGGCGGTGTTCAGCTGCACCACGCACAGCCCGCCGTAGCGATCGACCACCAGGCCGGGCAGGCCGTCGGCTTCGGCATGCACCAGGCGGTAATGCGGTGTGCCGGCGTAGAGTCGCGTGCGCAGGCGCAGGGCCGACGCCAGCCGGTCCTCGATCAGGCTACGGTCGAGCCGGGTAGCGGCATCGGCGCTGACCAGGCGCGCGGCGATCAGCGAGTGCGGGTTGAAGGTCGCCACGCCCAGCGCCTCGCCGCTTGCGGCGCGCAACACGACCGGCGCGCCCGGCGCGATCGCCTTGGTCGCCGGCTCCATCAGGATCTCGTTGGAGAACGCCCAGGGATGGCCCTGTCGCAGACGGCGATCCTCGCCAGCCCGCATCAGGACGCTGGGATACTTGGACATGCCCCTCAGTTGACACACAACATCTGTCATGTCGAGCGCAGCGAGACATCACTCGCCGCGTACGGCGCCGTCGCGTCGCGAGTCGGCGCCGCCCTCGTAGCCGAGCAGGTTGCCCGATGAATCGTAGCGGGCACGCACGCCGTGCAGGCCGCCGTCGTGCCGGCGAATGACCACCTCATGGCCGAGGCTGCGCAAGTCGTGCGCCAGCGCATCGGCGCCGCCATGCGCTTCGATCTCGGTCGGGCCGTTGCGGTTCAGCAGGCGTGGCGTGTCGATTGCCTGCTGCAACGGCGCGCCGCCGTCGAGCGTCAGGATGAGTGTCTGCAGCACGTCGCCGATGATGCGCGAGCCACCGGCCGATCCCAGCGCCAGAACGAAGCGGCCGTCGCGATCGAGCACGATGATCGGTGTCATCGACGAGCGCGGCCGCTTGCCGGGCTGGACGCGGTTAGCGACCGTCCGTCCATCCTCGACCGGCGCCAGGCTGAAGTCGGTCAGCTCGTTGTTGAGCAGGAAGCCGCCCACCATGCGGCGCGCGCCGAACGCCGACTCGATGGTGGTGGTGAACGACACGACATTGCCGTCGCGGTCGACGATGGTGATGTGGCTGGTGCCGCCCTGCTGGCG
>DATFGV010000146.1:0-5141 GCA_035249115.1 Vineibacter sp. | reverse complement strand
CGGCGACGGACTTGAAGCGCTGGCGCAAGTCGGGGTCATACGCGTCGCTCATGTCGACGAAGCGCCCGTCGCCGGTTTCACCAAAAAGCGGCGACTGGCCGGTGAAGTTGATGTGATCACTGACCAACATCACGCTGCCCGGCGCCATATCGGTGCGCAGGCTGCCGGCGGCATTGGTCAACAACAGCTGGGTACACCCCATCGCCGCCAACGTGCGGACGGGCACCTTCATGATGTCGGCGCGGCCATGCTCGTAGTAGTGCGCACGGCCATGCAGCAGCGCGACGGGCGTGCCGGCAGCGTGACCCAACACCAAGCGGCCGGCGTGACCGCCGACGCTGGGGACCGGAAAGCCGGGCAGGTCGGCGTAGGAGAGGGTGGCGACGGGCTGGACCATATCGGCGAGCCCGCCAAGCCCGGAACCCAGGACCAGACCGGCGCCGGGTACGAATCCGCCGGCGTGCGCCCGGATCAACGCAAGACAGGCCTGGACTTGATCCGCCATGGTTTCGTCCGAGTTTGCCCCTGTCGGCTGAGGGCAGTCTGACGCATTTCGGGCACCGATGGCATGAAAGTTGAGTTCGACTATGGTTTATCTTTCGCCGGATCCGTGAGGCCACCCATGACCGCCCGCCCCAACGAGCTTCGCATCGATGAACAGCGCTTCTGGGCCACGATGGCGCGGTCGGCCGAGATCGGCAAAGGCCGCACTACCGGGTTGTCGCGCCTGGCGCTGGGCGATGCCGACAAGCAGATGCGCGACCTGTTCGTCGGCTGGTGCCGCGAGGCCGGCCTCGAGGTGACGGTCGATCGCATGGGCAACATTTTCGC
Source organism: Vineibacter sp. (assembly GCA_035249115.1). Lineage (GTDB taxonomy): Bacteria > Pseudomonadota > Alphaproteobacteria > Reyranellales > Reyranellaceae > Vineibacter. The sequence goes on along the minus strand of DATFGV010000146.1, from coordinate 4,310 downwards.
CCGTCGGCGCGGGCGGGAGAACGACCTGCCGCCAGTGCTGGTCGGCAGCCACCTCGACACCCAGATCGCCGCCGGTAACTACGACGGCATCCTGGGCGTGTTGGGCGGGCTCGAGCTGATCCGGACCTTGGACGATGCCGGTATCGAAACCCGCCGGCCGATCGAGCTGGTCAATTGGGCCAACGAGGAGGGCGCGCGCTTCAATCCGCCGATGCTGGCGTCGGGCGTGTTCGCCGGCGTGCACGCCCTCGACTGGGCGCTGGGCCGCGCCGACCTGCAGGGCACGACCTATGGCGAGGAACTCGCCCGCATCGGCTACGCCGGCACCGCGCCGGTCGGCGGTCGCCGCGTCGATGCCTATTTCGAGCTGCACATCGAGCAGGGGCCGATCCTGGATGCCAAGAAGATCCCCGTCGGCATCGTGGTCGGCGGCTATGCCACGCGCGGCCTGCGCATCAAGGTACACGGTGACTGTGCCCATGCCGGTACCACGGCGATGGATCTCCGCAGGAACGCCCTGGTCGGCGCCGCCTACTTGATCGTGGCGCTGAACGAGCTCGGCTGGCGCTACCACCCCGAAGGCGGCCGCTCGACCGCGGCGCAGATCGAGGTGTGGCCCAACCTGACCGGCATCCTGCCGGAATACGCGCTGGTCACGCTCGACTTCCGGCACCCCACGGTCGACGGCGTCGAAAAGATGCAGGCCGAGTTCGATCAGGCGATGGCGCAGGCGGCCGAGCGGGCGCAGGTGCGCATGGAAGTCGCCGAGACCTGGCGATTTGGCGATCTGACGTTCGACAAGGATTGTATCGGCGCGATTCGCCGCGCGGCGGAGGATCTCAAGGTCCCTCATATCGAGATGCTGAGCCAGGCCGGCCACGACGCCTACAACATGGCGCGCGTCTGCCCGACCGCCATGATCTTCGCGCCTTGCGACAAGGGAATTTCGCACAACGAGGCGGAAAACATGGCGCCGGAAGACGCCTATCCCGGCGTCAACGTGCTGCTGCACGCCGTGCTGGCGCGGGCAAATCGATAGACGTGTTGTCAAGCCGCCTTGGGGTTCGACCGGTCCTCTGCCGTCGAGACAGCCGCGTGCGTGGCATTGATGGCCCTGTGGCGCGGACCGTGCACGCGTGATCTCGAGGCAGCTGATCCGGCACTGTCGAGGTCAACGATATGATACAATCATTACGTGCAGCGTCGGAGACGCATCCACAAAGCACTCTGGAAGGATTCGCCATGAGCCAGGAAAGCGCCAATCTGGAGTTGATTCGCAACGGCTACGCAATGTGGAACCAGAACAAGGAGCAAAGCTTCCAACACTGGATGGACCTGCTGGCCGACAACGTCCAATGGCGGTCGCTTGCGGGTGGAGCGACCGGCATGGAATTTACGTCCTTGTGCGCCTGCAAGGACGATGTGCGCAATTATTTCATTGGCCTGGCCCGTGACTGGGAGATGCAGCACTACACGCCCCAACACTACCTCGCCCAAGGAGACTGGGTCGTCATGCGCGGAACTTGCGGCTGGCGTCATCGGAGAACCAACAAGACGATCGACATGCCAAAAGCCGATTTTCTGCGCTTAAAGGATAGCAAGATCGTCGAGTTCCATGAATTCTTCGATACCGCCGCGGCGCTCGCGGCGGCGCGTGACTAACTTTGCGCTGCAACGCATCGCGGTTCTCGAAGCGACTTGGCCTGGTCAGGCTTTGGCCCCAAGGTTGTCGGGCCCGAATGATAGCGGCAGCAACTCGCCGAGCGTCACGGTCCGGCGCAAACCAGCCGGCCCACAGACGTGGATCGGCACCCCGTCGTCGGCGAACTCGCGCAGGCGCTGGCGGCAGCCGCCGCAGGGCGTGACCAGCGTGTCGCCCCGGCCCATCACCACGGCCTCGACGATGCGCCGCTCGCCGTCCATCACCATGGCGGCGATGGCCGACGCTTCGGCGCACCAGCCCTCGGGATAGGCGGCGTTTTCGACGTTGCAGCCGGCATAGAGCTTGCCATTGGCGCCGCGCAGCACCGCGCCGACGTGGAAGCGCGAATAGGGCGCATGCGCCCGGCCCATGGCCTGGCGCGCCAGCGCCAGCATCTCGTCGGATGGCCCAGCCACCTCAGTGCTCCTTTTCGTACGGCACGCCGATCGCCTTGGGGGCGATGGCGCGGCCGATGAAGCCGGCAAGCAGGATCACGGTCAGCACGTAGGGCAGCACCTGGATCAGCTGCACCGGCACCTCGCCGACGCCGGGTAGGCGCACGCCCTGCAGGCGAATGGCGATGGCGTCGAGCAGGCCGAACATCAGGCAGGCGCCCAGCGCCGGCACCGGCTTCCACTTGCCGAAGATCATGGCCGCCAGCGCGATATAGCCCTGGCCCGCCGTCATGTCGCGGCTGAAGGCGGCGTTCTGGGCGATCGAGAGATAGGCGCCGGCGATGCCGGTGAACAGGCCGCAGATCAACACCGCGCGGTAGCGCAGCCAGGCGACCGAGATGCCGGCCGCGTCTACCGCCAGCGGCGCCTCGCCGACCGCTCGCAGCCTGAGGCCAAAGCGCGTCCGGTTCAGTATCCACCACGTAATCGGCACGGTCAGCAACGCCAGGTAGACGATCAGATTGTGGCCGCCCAGCAGGTCGCCATAGAGCCGGCCGAGCAGCGGCACATCGGCGACCACTTGCGCGCCGGGCAGGGTGATCGGCATGAACCGCGCCTCCGGGGGCAGCGACGGCGTTTGGCCGCCGCGCTGGAACCAGGCCATGCCCAGCACAACCGTGAGCCCCGACACCAGGATGTTGATGGCGACACCGCTCACCACCTGGTTGCCGCGATGGGTGATGCAGGCGAAGCCGTGCAACAGCGCGAGTGCCTCGGCGATCAGGATCGCCGCCCCCAGCCCGGCCCAGGCCGAGCCGCTGACCGATGCAACAGCGGCAGCGACAAAGGCGGCGGCCAGCATCTTGCCTTCCAGGCCGATGTCGATCACGCCGCTGCGCTCGGAGAACAGCCCACCCATGGCGCACAGGATCAGAGGCGTCGCCACCCGCAAGGTGGCCGCCAGGATCAGCACCGGAAAGGTGAACCAGTCCTCCATGTCAAGGCGTGCCCTTATGATGGGAAGACCAACCACAGAGGCACAGAGGCACAGAGGTCGCACAGAGGAGGGCATGCCGCGCGCCGCAGGTGCGCAGATTATTCTCACTCTGTGGCTGTCTCTGTGCCTCTGTGCATCTGTGGCTATCTCTCATGCGCTACGCCTCCGCTGCCTCGGGTGCGGGGGTGTGGCCGGTACGCGTGCGCAGCCGCTGGAACAGCGCCTCCAGCGCCGGTTTGGTGAGATTGGCCAGTGCGCCGCAGAACAGGATGATCAGGCCCTGGATCACCACCACCGTCTCGCGGGTGATGGCCGGAATGTCGAAGGCCAGCTCGGCACCTCCCTGCTGCAGGGCGCCGAACAGCAGGCTGGCGAGCACGATGCCGACCGGGTGGTTGCGGCCCATCAGCGCCACGGCGATGCCGGCGAAGCCGTAGCCGGCGGTGAAGTTCAGGATCAGGCGGTGGTGCACGCCCAGGATCTCGTTGACGCCAACGAAGCCCGCCAGGGCGCCCGACAGGCACATGGCGAGCACCGTCATGCGGCGGATGTCGATGCCGGCGTAGATCGCGGCGCTGGGGTTGTGGCCCATGGTGCGCAGCGCGAAGCCCCAGGGCGTGTGCCACAGGAAGATCCAGACCAGCACGCAGCAGATCGGCGCCCAGACGATGCTCGGGTTGAGCGGCGAGTGGCCCATGGTGATGCCGATCCCGGCCAGCAGCTCGTGCATGAAGGGCAAGTGGCTGGCCGGCGCGAAGGCCCGGCTCTCCGGCGACATCGAGCCCGGCGCGATCAGCACGTTGACCATCAGGTAAACCATCAGCGCCGCGGCGATGAAGTTGAACATGATGGTGGTGATCACGATATGGCTGCCGCGCCAGGCCTGCAGCCAGGCCGGCACCGACGCCCAGGCGCCGCCGAACGCGGCCGACGCGAGCACCGCCAGCGCGATCAGCGGCACCGCCGGTAGGGTGGTATCGAGCGCCAGCAGGACCAGCCCGACGCCCAGCCCGCCGAGATAGGCCTGACCCTCGCCACCGATGTTGAACAGGCCGGCATGGAAGGCGACAGCCACGGCCAGCCCGGTGAAGATAAAGTTGGTCGTGTAGTAGAGCGTGTAGCCGACGGACTCCGGCGTGCCGATGGCGCCCAGCACCATGATGCGCACGGCGGTGACGGGATTGACGCCGATCGCCAGCACGATCAGCCCGACGAC
>DATFGV010000145.1:0-6226 GCA_035249115.1 Vineibacter sp. | reverse complement strand
TGCCCTGGCCCTTCTCGCACAGGAGGCCAAGGTTGAACTGCGCGCTGGTGCTGCCGCGCTCGGCGGCCAGCCGGTACCACTTCACCGCCTCGACATGGTCCTGCGACACGCCGCGGCCCTCGTCGTACATGTAGCCGAGGTTGAACTGGGCGGTGACGTTGTCCTGCGCGGCCGCCAGCCGGTACCACTTCACCGCCTCGGCGTAGTCCTGCTTCACGCCACGGCCCTGGGAGTACATACGGCCGAGATTGACCCGGGCAGTCGCGTTGCCCTGATCGGCGGCCAACCGGTACCACTTGAGGGCCTCGGCGTCGTCCTGCGGCACGCCCCGGCCTCGGGCATACAGGAGGCCGAGCCGGGTCTGCGAGTCGGCGTCGCCTTGTTCGGCGGCATATCTGTACAATCTTGCCGCCTCGGCAAAATCCTGCGCGACGCCTCGACCTTCCTCGAGCATCAGGGCGAGATTGTACTGGGCGGCGGACCTGTTCTGCGCGGCGGCCAGCCGGTACCACTTGGCCGCCTCGACGAAATCCTGCGGCACGCCGCGGCCCTCGTCGTACATGAAACCGAGGTTGAACTGGCCCGAGGCGCTGCCCTGCTCGGCCGCGCGCCGGTACCAAATCGCGGCCTGCGCGTAGTCTTGCGGCACGCCGTGGCCGCGCGAATACAACAGGCCGATACTGACCTGGGCGGACGCATTGCCCTGCTCCGCCAGCGGACGCCACAGCCGCAGCGCCGTCGCGTAGTCCTGGCGGTCGCGCGCCGCCAGACCGTCTTCGTACGGTCCCGCCAACGCGGTCGTGGCACAGCCCAGCATCGCCGCAATCAGCGTCGCTTTGTAGACCGCTCGCAAAGCCGCGATTGCCTGGCGCATGGTTCACCTCGCCCGTTCGTCAGAGCCAATGGATCGCCAGTCTTGCCGGCCACGCGCGCCGAGGCAAGCGGAGCCGCGCACTAACGCGCCAAGTCGTCGTAGCCGGGAGGCTCGATGCTATCGCCGAGAAATTGATCGAGCGCGCTGGTGGCGTCCCCACTGACGCGTCGGGCAATCGCCATATGACCGCCAGGACACGGTTCATGACCTCTCCCCGCCGGGGAGAGGTCGACGCGCGCAGCGCGGCGGGTGAGGGGCGGCGCCGCAATCGCGGTGCTCCCTCATGAACATCGTAGTTGTCGCGCGACCCCCTCACCCGGTCCGCTTCGCGGCCCGACCTCTCCCCCGTTGGGGCGAGGTCCATATGCTTCCATCAATCGGCCGCCGGTGCGCCGGCATGGCGGCGTTGCGCGGTTTTGCCTAGCCGGGCGGCCCGTCGCCGGGGTGAAATGACAGTCACAGGCGAGGCTGGGGCGTCGCCGGTCAGCCGCGACCGCCGGCGGGCGTCGCAGCGGAGGGAGCCGTTCATGCTGAGCCGCCAGGACAACGACAGGCTGACGCAAACCGATGCCGGCACGGCGATGGGCGACTACTTCCGCCGCTTCTGGCAACCCGTGCTGTTGTCACGCGAGCTGCCCGGACCGGACAGCGCACCCAGGCGCGTGCGCGTGATGGGCGAGAACCTGCTGGCGTTCCGCGACAGCAGCGGGAGGGTCGGTCTGGTTGAACCGCGCTGTCCGCACCGCGGCGCCGATCTGTATTTCGGCCGCAACGGCGAATGCGGCCTGCGCTGCGCCTTCCACGGCTGGAAGTTCGACGTCGACGGCAAGTGCCTGGAAACGCCGACCCTGCCGCGCGACTCCGACTTCCGTCACAAGGTTTCGATCAAGGCGTATCCGACCAGCGAGTTCGGCGAAATCATCTGGGCCTATATGGGTCCGGCCGAGCGCCAGCCCGAGCTGCCGCATCTCGAGTTTGCCTTGCTGCCGGCGACGCAGCGCTACGTCAGCAAGAAGCTGCAGGAGTGCAACTGGGCGCAGTCGGTCGAGGGCGGCATCGATACCGCGCATTTCTCGTTCCTGCACATGGTGATCCCGCAGGCGGCCGCCGAGGCCGAGACCTTCATGAAGGGCGCCGCCATGGGCGACCAGGCGGTCAAGAACGACCGGGTGCGCTGGGTGCGCGACGATCCGATGCCGCGCTTCGAGGTGGTGCAGCATGGCGGCGGCCTGCTGATCGGTGCTTCGCGCCTCGCCGACGACGACCAGCTGTATTGGCGCATCACCCAGTTCCTGGTGCCCAACCATTCCTTCGCGCCGGCGGCGTTCCCCGGTGAGATCCACTACGGCCAGACCTGGGTGCCGATCACCGACACCAGCTGCTGGATCTTCACCTACGCCTGGCACCCCGAGCGGCAGTTGACCGAGGCGGAACGCCAGCAGATGGCCAATGGCCATGGCGTGCATTCGCAGGTCGACGAGAATTTTGTTCCGGTGCGCAACCGGGCGAACGACTACCTGATCGACCGCGAGGCGCAGCGCACGCACAGCTACAGCGGCATCACCGGCATTTCCGAACAGGACGCCGCCATCCAGGACAGCCAGGGCCTGATCCACGACCGCACCCGCGAAATCCTCGGACCGACCGATCTCGCCATCATGCGTTTCCGCCGCCTGATGCTGGAGGGCGCCAAGGCGCTGCAGGATGGGGTCGAACCGCCGGAGGCGGCGCGTCCCGAGGCGTACACCGTTCGCTCGGGCGGCTGGGTAACACATCGCGACAGGAAGCTGGCCGACGTCATGGTCGAGCGCTTCGGCGATCCGATCGGCGATGCGAACGCGCTCTACCGCGAGCCGCCGCGGCGCAGGCGTGGACAATCGGCGGGCGCCTGACTAGCCTTCCAGCGGCGCGTGCGGAAAGAAGCGGGCGCCAACGACATGGAGGACGAGCGCAACATGGTCAGTGTCGGTAACAAGGTTCCGTCGGCGACGCTTCGCTACGCGGGTTCGGACGGCCCAAAGGCGATCACGACCGACGAGTTGTTCGCGCCGGGCAAGAAGGTCGTGGCCTTCGCGCTGCCGGGAGCATTCACCCCCACGTGAAGCGCCAAGCATGTGCCAGGTTTTCTGGCCAACCACGACGCAATCAAGGCCAAGGGGATCGATACGATCGCCTGCATTGCCGTCAACGATCCATTCGTCATGGGCGCCTGGGGCAAGGAACAGGGCACCGATGACAAGATCATGATGCTGAGCGACGGCAACGGCGAATTCACGGAAATGATGGGTCTGGTGCTTGACGCCACGCGGATGGGCATGGGCAAGCGTTCCCGACGCTATGCAATGGTCGTCGAGAGCGGCGTCATCAAGGGCCTGTATGTCGAGCAGCCCGGTGCCTTCGATGTCTCGTCGGCGGAAGCAGTGCTGAAGACCCTCTAGCCACAGGGGATGATTGCCGGGCGAAGGCGGGGTCGCGACGATCCCGCCTTTCGTTTTGCGCCAAACCGTGCTGTGGTCCAGTGGCGTAAGTATCCGCTACCGCGACAATGGAGAGATCGATGGCAAAGGTAGGCGACAAGGTTCCCAGCGCGACCTTCATGCACAAGGGCGCCGACGGCATCAAGCCGATGTCGACCGACGAGCTCTTTGCGCCTGGCAAGAAGGTGGTGTTTTTCGCCGTGCCCGGCGCCTTCACGCCGACCTGCTCGGCCAAGCACGTGCCCAGCTTCCTGATCAACTACGATGCGCTGAAGGCAAAGGGCGTCGACACCGTGGCCTGCGTATCGGTCAACGATGCCTTCGTGATGGACGCCTGGGGCAAGGAGCAGAAGAGCGACGGCAAGGTGCTGATGCTGGCCGACGGCAACGGCGATTTCGCCGAGAAGATGGGCCTGACCATGGACGGCTCGAAGTTCGGCCTGGGCAAGCGCTCGCAGCGCTATGCGATGGTGGTCGACAACGGCGTCATCAAGACGCTCAACGTCGAGGCGCCGGGCGCTTTCGAGGTGTCGAGCGGCGAGGCGATCCTGAAAGCGCTGTAGCCGCCACAACGGCGACGTGCGCAAGGGCGGCTGCGGCCGCCCTTTCGTTTTCCGGCGCTCGTCGCGGCGCGCCGGACGCGCTCCCGTGATAGGCTGGCCGCATGCCCGAAAGGCTCGATCCTGTCCTGGAAGCGCGCGTCGCGGCGCTGCCCTGCTGGCGCGGGCAGGTCGAGATTGCGCCACTGGACGGCGGCATGACCAACCGCAACCTGCTGGTGCGTGACGCCGCCGGGCGCTTCGTGGTGCGGCTCGGCCAGGACATTCCCGAGCACGGCGTGCTGCGCTTCAACGAGCTGGCCGCCAGCCGCGCCGCGCATCTGGCCGGCCTGTCGCCCGAGGTCGTCTACGCCGCGCCGGGTTTGATGGTGTTGCGCTTCGTCGAGGGCCGCACCCTGACGCCCGAGGATGTGCGCGAGCCGGCGCGGCTGGAGGCGCTGGTCGGCCTGCTGTTGCGCTGCCATCACGAGGTGCCGCGCCACCTGCGCGGGCCGGTGCTGGCGTTCAACGTTTTCCACGTCGTGCGCGACTACGCCGCGACCTTGCGGCAGGGCGGCAGCCCCTATGCGGCGCAGCTCGGCCGGCTGATGTCGCGCGCCGCGGCGCTCGAAACCGCGGTGGGCGCCGTCGACCTGGTGTTCGGCCACAACGATCTGCTGGCCGCCAACCTGATCGACGATGGCAGCCGGCTGTGGCTGATCGACTGGGATTACGCCGGTTTTGGCGCGGCCCTGTTCGACCTCGGCGGCCTGGCGTCGAACAATGGTTTCGCGCCGGCCCAGGAGGAAGCGCTGCTGGCCGGTTATTTCGATCACGCCGTCGACGACGACCTGCGCCGCCGCTACGCCGCCATGAAGTGCGCCGCGCAGCTGCGCGAGTCGATGTGGAGCATGGTGGCCGAGATGATGCCGACGGTCGGTGGCGTCGATTTCGCCGCCTACACAAGCGAGCACCTGAAACAATTCGAAACGCTCTGGGCGGCGCTTGACCTGACGCAGCACCGGTAGGCCACCGCGGACCCCCGGTCCGCCTCGACGCGTTTGCCGCTACGTCGAAGGGTTGTCCGTCGTCGGCGGGTCGCCACGCAGCCTGGCGATCGCGGCCCGTGCCAGCGCGTCGGCGCGCTCGTTCTCGGCGTGGCCGGCGTGGCCCTTCACCCAGCGCCAGTCGACGCGGTGCGGCGCCAGCGCTGCCTCCAGCCGCTGCCAGAGATCGGCGTTCTTCACCGGCTTCTTGTCGGCCGTGCGCCAGCCGTTGCGCTTCCAGCCATGAATCCACTTGGTGATGCCATCGCGCAGATAGACGCTGTCGGTGGTCAACCGCGCGCGACACGGCCGGGTCAGCGCCTCCAGCGCCGCGATCGCCGCCATCATCTCCATGCGGTTGTTGGTGGTGTGCGCCTCGGCACCGGACAGCTCGCGTTCGGTCGACTTGAAGCGCAGCAGCGCGCCCCAGCCGCCCGGCCCGGGATTGCCGCTGCAGGCGCCGTCGGTGAAGATCTCGACCTCGGCGTGATCGGACGCGTCGTTCATATGCCGTAGTCGCCGGCGCTCGCCACGCCGCGGTGGAAGCGCAGGCGGACAAGGTACTCCAGTGGGTCTTTCCGCCGCACCATGGCGTCGGCCGGGGTGTAGAGCCAGTCGTAGAGCCGCGTCAGCAGGAAACGCAGCGCTGCACCGCGTGCCAGCAGCGGCAGCGCCGCGCGCTCCTCGGCCGACAGCACGCGCAGGCGCTGATAGCCGCCGACCAGGGCGCGCGCCTTGGTGACATTGAAGCTGCGGTCGGGCTCGAAGCACCACGCGTTGAGGCAGATCGCGACGTCGTATGCCAGCAGGTCGTTGCAGGCGAAGTAGAAGTCGATCACGCCGCTCAGCTTCTCGTGCAGGAAGAGCACGTTGTCCTGGAACAGGTCGGCGTGAATGACGCCGGCCGGCAGCGCCCGCGGCCAGTCGCGCTCCAGGGCCGCGAGATCAGCTGCCAGCTCGTCGGCAAGCCCGGGTACCACCTCGTGCGCGCGATCGCGCGAGGCATCAAGCAGCGGCCGCCAGCCACCGACCGACAGCGCGTTGGGCCGCCGGCGGTCGAAATCCGCCGCCGCCAGGTGCAGGCGCGCCAGGGCCTCGCCCACCGGCGCGCAGTGGTCGACCGCGATGCGCCGCGGCCACAGGCCGCGCAGGAAGGTGGTGATCGCCGCCGGCCGGCCGGCCAGGGTGCGCAAGGCGCTGCCGTCGCGGCCGTGCACCGGCGTCGGGCAGGGCACGCCGCGCGCCGCCAGGTGGTCCATCAGGCCGAGGAAGAACGGCAGGTCGCGCGGG
>DATFGV010000144.1:0-14937 GCA_035249115.1 Vineibacter sp. | reverse complement strand
TCAGGCTCTACCGCCAGCGCAGGCCGGACAAGCCGATGGATGTGCTTACGCCCGGCTATCGAGGACGTCGCGTCGCGGCGCGCCGGATCACGGCCGACCTGCCGCGTCGCGCGGTCATCGTCGGCAGTTTCGACTGGATCGCCAAGCGCATGAACCTCGAGGAGTTTCTGCGCGTCGCCGATCCGATGTTCGCCGCTCGCGGCGCCGAGCTATTTGTCATCGGCAGTGCCGACGAGTCGTTTCTTGCCGGACTGCGGCGTCGCGTGGCGGCGACGACGCTCACCGGGACGGTCGACGACGTGACCGGCTACATGGACAACGCCCGCATCGCCATCGTGCCCGAACGCAACGGCGGCGGCTTCAAGCTAAAGGTGCTGGAGTACGTGTTCAACCGGCTGCCGATCTTCGGACTGTCGGGGTCGGTTGCCGGTGTGCCGCTACGGCATGACGACGGCATCATGCTTCTGCCGGACCACGCCGCGCTTGCCCAGGGCGTTCTCGACGCAATGGACGATGTCGATCTGCTCAACCGTATCCAGCAGCGGGCGTTCGCCGCCTGCAGCGGCGGCTTTGACTGGGCCAGCCGCGGCCGGCAGCTACGTGCCGCCATCGCCGGACCATGAGCCAGCAGGTCACAGAGGAGCGCCTCGGCTGGTTCGACACCACGCTTGTGGTGGTGTTCCTGCTCGGCCTCTATCTCAGCGTCTCGCTCCAGATCACATCCAAGATTCCATTGACCTGCGCGCCTTCCGGGTTCGCGGGCTTGATCCTTTTGTGGCGTCGGCGGGACCGGATCGACCCGGTTCACCTGGCCGGCTTGCTGGCGATCATCGCGCTGTACCTCGCCACGATCCTTTCGGTGAGCAACTACGAGTTCCTCAGCAAGCGCTTTACCGGGCTGGTGCAGCTGACCTACTCGCTGGTGATCAGCTACGCGCTCTTCATCACTTTGATCAATGCCGAGCGCCAGCAGATCGCGCGGATCTTCCTGTGGTTCTGCGTCGCGATCGCAATCGGCGTCTTGCTGGAGCAGTATGCCGGCTTGCGCGGGTTCAGCGACAGGGTGCGCGAGCGGCTCTACGATTCAAGCCAGGTCTACGAAGCGGACGTGCGCGATCTGGTGCTCTACGGCCGGGTCCGGCCGAAGCTCTTCACGTCGGAACCTTCCGCTGTGACGTTCGCTTACACGCACTACTGCTTCGCGTGGCTGGCGACCAGCCAGTGGCGATGGAAGCTGGTCGGGTATGTCGTTCTCACGGGCGTCGGCTTGCTGCTGATGCCGGGTCCGACCCTGCTGCTCATGCTGATGCTGGCCGTCCCGTATCTCATTTTCCTGGGTGGCCGACGGCGAGCGCCGGAGAGTGGCGTGAGCCCGATACGCCTGTTCGTTGGCCTAGCCGTGTCGGTGATCCTGGGTACCGGAGCCGTCATCGTCGGCGGGTCGCTGTTCGCCGAACGGATCCGCGAGTTCTCCAGTGGCGGCGATGCGAGCTTCTTCTATCGCGTCACCGGGCCGATGCTGGTCGCGTTCGACGTGTTCAAGAATCAGCCGTGGGCGGGGGCCGGCCTGACGGGCGAGCAGTCGATCGCCGACCAGGTGCTGACCGTTTACAACAACTCGGGCCAGTTCTCCTCGGCGTGGCGCATCTCCAACGTCGCGGAAGCGCTCACCAACTATTTCTGGCTCCATTGGATCTATCTTGGCCTGGTGTGGGGAACCGCGATGCTCGGCGCGCTGAGCGTCTGGCTCAGACTGCTTGGCGCACCCAGCGTGCTGTACTGCTGGTCGGTATGGGTGATTCTCGGACAGGCCTCCGGCGCCTATGTCGGGCCGAGAACCTGGGCCGTGCTGCTGATCGCCGCCGCCGGCGCGGTGTTGTCCCGGCGCGTACCGACCCCGCTAGCCGCTCAGCGCGGCTCCGTGCCGTCCGGCCGGACGCGCCCGATCCTCTTGGCGGGCAAGGGGCCCTGAACCCATGGATGCGCGTCATCAGGCCGGCCGTCGTAGCGTCCTTGGCGTGGGTGCCGGGCTTGCGCTCGCGGGCCTGCCAGCCGCGGCGGCGGCGCAGCCGGCCGGCGGACCGGGGCCAGAGGCGCGTCGGATGCTGTCGGCGGCAGCATTCGGCGCCAAGGGCGACGGCGTTGCCGACGACAGCCGGGCGCTGCAGGCGGCGCTCGATGCGACGTTCGCGCCCGGTGGGCCCAAATACCTTCTCATCCCGCCCGGTCGATACAGAATCACCCGCCCATTGCGGGTCGCGTCCAGGGCCGGCGCCGAAGGCAACGTCGTTCGCCATGGCGGCATCACCGCCCATGGCGCGCAGCTGACGTCGGAAATCACCGACGGCTCGAATGTCATCGAATTCGTCAGCCACTCGACCGTGCGCTTCCTGCTGTTCGAGGGCCTGGATGTGCAAGGGAATGGTCGCGAAGGCAACGGCATCCATCTCGAGTGCGAGCACAACGAACACTTCCTCTACAATTTCTGTCTGCGCGACACGGTGGTCCAGGGTTGTGGCGGCGACGGCTGTCGCCTGGTCGGCAATGTCTTCGAAGGCCAGCTGTTCAACAGCTACTTTCGCAACAACAAGGGCAATGGCGTCACGTTCGGCCATGGCTTCCGGAAGGGCATACTCTCCGCGATCCACGTCTATGGCTGCGTGTTCGGCGAGAACGGTCGACATGGCGCGGCGCTGATCAACAATTCCTACGACGTCAGTTTTCACGGCTGCTACTTCCTGCTCAGTGGCAAATACGGTTTGGCCGCGGCGAACGGCTGTACACTGCTGACCAACTGCGGCTTTGAGAACAACCACCAGTCCGCCTCGGGTTTCGAGGCGGGCGACGGCGGCGTCATGCTGCAGAATTTCGGCACGCTGGTCGGCTGCACGGCCTACTCGATCTACAATCAAACCAGCCTGATCAGCGCCTTCGTGGTTGGTGAACTGGTGCTGGTCGGCTGCGTCGGGCATGGCGATCAACGCGCCAAGCGCGCCGGGCTCGCCAAGATCGGCGGCCAAAAGGGTGCCGGCGCGACGATCATCGGATCATCCGGCAGGATCGAATATCTCAACAACTTCGAGGCGCTTGAGCTGGGCGGCGGCGGTGTGCGGCTGGGCTCGCGGTGGGACAGTTCGAACCTGGCGCGGCTCGGCCAGCATCATCTTTGGGTCGACAAGGAAGGACGTTTGCGGATCAAGAACGGCACGCCGGCGTCGGACCAGGACGGCGCCGTCGTGGGAGGCCAGGCCTAGGTGTCGGCAACGGTGTCCGCCGCGCGGCTCGTTCATGACCTGTCGCGCCATTCCACAGCGGGCATTGCGATGTCCTCGGCATGGAACCTGCCGGCCGGCTCAAATGACCCGCGCGGCGCAACGGCACCCGGATCGCAGCGGAGGTCCGCTCGGTGACCATCGCGGCTCCCGCGCCCGGAACCCGCCGCGGCCGGCGCATTCTTCTGTCCATCGTGACCGGCCTGCCGGTCTTCGGCGTCCAGGCCGTTGGTGGATTGATACTCGTCAGCCTCGCCTGGCAGGCGCTCGGATCGGAGGGCTTCGGCCTGTGGGCCGCCGTCACCGCACTGGCACCGATCATCGCCCTGGCCGACCTGGGTATCGGCAACGCTCTGATCACCGTGATCGCATCGGCGCTGGGAAAGGAGGACGAGGCCTCGGCGCGGCGCGCCGTGGCAACGGTCGTCGTCTCGCTGGCCGTCGCCGCCGCGGTCCTGGCGGGGATCGTGGCCCTGGCCTGCGTCTGGATCGATTGGGTGGCATGGTTCCGGTTGCCGCCGGATGCCGCTTACGCCCCCGCATTGGCGGTGGCCACGTACGCCGCCTGCCGGGCCGTGCTGCTGCCGCTCGGCGTGATCAACAAGCTGAGAACCGGGCGACAGGAGAACTATGTCAACAACGCTTGGGATGCCGTTGGCGTCCTGGTCTCGCTGGTCCTGTTCTATCTTGCGTGGCGGGCCGGTGCGGCGTTGCCGGGACTGCTCCTCGCTAGCGGGCTCGGTCCCGTGCTCTCGGCGCTCGGCAACTGGATCAGCCTCGGCGGTCGCCGCACGGCGCCGCGGCTGCGTGAATTCGACGCCAAGCAGTTGCGGCCCTTGCTGCGGGTCGGGGTGCTGTACTGCACGCTGAACCTGGCCATCATTCTGTCCAGCGCGGCCGACAATCTCGTGGCGATCCGACTGCTCGGCGCGGCCGCAACCGCGGAGCTTGCGCTGGCCGGCAAGGTGTTCACTGTCGGCCACGCCGTGCTCAGCGTCGCGCTGGTGCCGCTGTGGCCGGCCTTTGCCGACGCGATCGCACGCCGCGACGAGGCCTGGATACGCCGAACCCTATGCCTCGGTGCGCTGGCGAGCCTCTGCGCCAGCGCGGTCCTGGCGGCCATCTTCCTGGTCGGAACCAACCGCGCCGTAGCGCTATTGCTGGGACCGGATGCCGTTTTGCCCGCCAGCATCCTGTGGCCCAACGCCGCCTGGCTGGTGTTGCAGGCCGTCGGCGTTGTCGGAGCGATGTTGCTGAATGGCGCCAACGTTCTGCGCTTTCAGGTCGTCCTGGCGCTCTGCTTCGGCGTCGCGGCGTTCGCCCTCAAGCTCCTGGCCGCGCCGGTGTTCGGCGCCGGCGGCATCGTGTGGGCGACGGTCGTCGCATATGGCGTGCTCGTTCTGCCATCCTACGCCTGGTTTATCCGGCGATGGCTTTCGCGCGCCGCCTCAAGATGAGCGCATCCGGTAGGCAGCGGGGCGATCTCGCTATGGCCGATGCATGGTTTCGAGCGCGATCGCCTCGTATTGCCTGCCGAACGCCTGGAAGCGGGAGGTCAGGGCGCTTGCCGCCTCGTCGCGGTGCCGCTCCTCGTCGGCCGCGGCAAACTCTGCCATGACCCGCTCCATGGCGTCCGCGAGATCGTTCGCCGATGCCGGCGGAAAATAAATGGCGCGCGCCGGCGCCTGCTCCCGATGGACCGGAATGTCCGAAAGGAGCACCTGTTTCCCCAGGGACTTGGCTTCTTCGACGGTGGTACTCCAACCTTCGAAGAACGAGGGATTGATCACCGCCATCGAATGGCGGATCAGCGCGTGCAAATGCTCGTAGGGCACCAGGCCGAGCACTCGAAAACTATCCTGAACAGCTCGCGACCTGGCGTGGTCCGTGATGCTTTTGAAGTGACCTGGATTGCGGTGGTCATTGGGATGGCCGGTCGCAAGGACAAGGGCCGGCCGGCCGCGCGCCCGCAAGAGGGCCAAGGCGTCAATGACGATGCGATGATTCTTATGGACCCAGAATTGATTGGGAACGTGAAAGTAACCGCCCTCGAACTTGTACCTGGCGCGCAGCTCGGCCAACGAGATGGCCTCGTCCGCGCCGCCAAAGCCGGAGACAAAGTGCAATACCCGGCTTCTCTCGATCGCGCCGGGGGCGAAGCTTTCGAGGTCGCGCCGGGCGTCAAAGCTGCTGAGAACGATCCGCGACGCGTTGCAGGCGAGGCGTTTGTAGACAGCGTCGCGCTCGCGGATCTCCTCGGCGGTGAAGAATTCCGGCAGCCTGCGGTGCTGGAAGTCCGGCACCCAGCAGATGCTGGGAATGGCCGAGTTTCGCCCCAGGCCGATCGAGTGCGACAGCAGGGAAATCCCCTTGGACCGCAGCAGTCTCTCCATCACGACGTTGCGCCCCAACACGCGCCTGGCAATCTTGCCGGCGGCCCCGATCCGGCTGGAGGGTTCGACGAGCCCGGTACGAATGACTTCGATGTCAGGAAAGCCGGCAAGCGCCGTGTCCGGTGTTCCGGGCGGCACCATCAGCACGGGCTCGATGCGGCGGCCCTCGACGGATCGGATCGCGTGCAACAGGTTCGACAGGTAGTTCGTCCCTCCCATCCAGCCTTCGCCGTTGTAGGCGCTGACAAAGCCCACGCGTATCATGGCGCGTCATCCCTGAACCACCTGACGTAACCGGCGACCTCTTCGAGCCAGCGGCGCTGCGCTCGCCAGCCCCACGACAGCGGCTCCGAGATATCGGCGTGATAGTGCATCGGATCGCCGGCGCGCACGGAGCGCGAGAAGGACGGGCGCTGCGCGCATCCGAGCTGGCGGGCGACGAGATCGACGACTTCACGAATCGTTCGGGGTTCGCCGGTGCCGCCGTTGGCGACCGGGCAAAGGTCACTGGCGTGATCGGCGGCGAGCAGCATCAGCGCGGCGGCGTCGTCGACATGCAGCCAGTCACGGGTTTCCTCGCCGGTTCCGCCGAACACCAGATCTCCCTCGGAGATCTTGCGGCAGGCGTCCCACAGCAACTGCTTGCGCATTCCCGCGCCGTATACGGAAAACAGGCGTATCAGCGCCACTTGAATGCCAAAGTGCCGGCCATAGGATCGGCATAGGTCCTCCGCCATCTTCTTGTGGATACCGTAAGGCGACACCGGATTGAGCCGATCGGCGACTCGTATCGGCATTTCTTCGGCCACGCCATAGACACCGGCGCTCGACGGAATCACCAGCCGGGCGCCGGCGTGGGTGGTGCGCAGGTATTCGAGCACGGAGAGGGTCGTCGCGACGGTTCGCTGGTAGTCGTGATAGGGGTAGGCCATCGAAAAGGCGACCGACCCGCTGCCGGCACAATGGAACACGACGTCGGGCTTGCCGGCGTAGGTGGTCAACGTGTCGACGGTGACGTCGACCGCGTGCCAGTCGGAGATGCCCCAGCCCTTCCATTCGTCGCGACCCCAACTGCCGTGCCCCATCGCCGTGACGTGATGGCCGCGCGCCGCCGCGGCTCGCGCCACATGACGGCCGACAAAACCATAGGCTCCTGTTACAAGCGCGCGCTTCACTTGGGGCTTCCGCTGTTCGCCCGAGTATGCGTGATCCGGCCGCCGCCGTTCGCCTCGGCAAGGCTGTCCAATGCTGTTCCCTCAGGAGCTCATGGCGCCGGTCAGGCGCAGGACCTAACCGGTCGGGCGCACGCCCGCCGCCAGCTGGTCGCTCGCGACCCGGCCGGGCGGCATGAAGAGCAGATTGTCATAACCGTAGTGGTCGGCAACGTTGTGCCTGACGAGTCTTCCGTCGAGGCTTTGCCAGGCCTCGTAGCCAGCGGCGATCACCGTGCGCACGAGCTCGTTCGAGCGAGGCACGCCCGGGAGGTTGTAGTCGCCCATCTCGAGCGACAGGATCGGGCGGTGGCGGTCGATCGTGCGCTGCAATCCCTTGAGCACGCGATGCTCTGCCGACTCGGCGTCGATCTTGATGAAGCTCGGAACGATGCCGTGCCGCTCCAGCCAGTCGTCGACGGCGATCGCCTCGACCTCGATGCTCTGGCACCGGGGGCTGCCGGCGAGGCGCGGCGCCATGACGCTGTTGAAGCTGGATTGCCGCCAGCCGAAGTCCTGCAGCGTGAGCGTGGCCGGCGTATCCCAGGCGGCCAGCGGAACGATGCTGACGTTGCCCAGGCCGGCCGTGTTGCGCGACAGCTCGACGCGGGTGCGGGGCGTCGGTTCGAAGGCGATCACCTGTCCCTTGGCGCCGACCAGAAGCGACGCCAGGACCGAGTAGTAGCCGACATGGGCGCCGATATCGACGAACACCCCGCCGGCCGGCAACCTGTCGATGATCGCCTGTGTCAGCCCTTCTTCGAAGAAGCCGTACTGGTAAAGCTTGGTGCCGACAAGGTCGGGCAGATGCACCTGCATCTGGTGGCCGAAAAAGGTCGTGGCGGTGGCGCGCCGCGTCATTCCCGTCGCGCGCAGCAGCCGCGGCAGCATCAGCCGAAGCGGCAGGTGCCGCAGCCTCGCGCCGCGCGATGAGCTGCACAGCGCGGCCTGCCAGCGCAGTCGCTGCAGCAGCACATCCCGGGCCGTCTGATCCATGGTCATCACGCCTCACGTCCAATGGCGATCGCAGACCGGCGGCGGTCATGATCCGTACCCGCCGGTCGACGACACGGTTCTTTCGGCATCGCCTCAGGCGACCGCGGCGTTGGCTTCCAATCGGTCGGCCTTGTGGCTCTGATACCACTGCCACGTCTGGGCGAGGCCCTTCTCAAGCGGCGTACGCGCCTGCCAGCCCATCGCCGTCAGGCGCGACACGTCCAGCACCTTGCGCGGCGTGCCGTCCGGGCGGGTGTGGTCGAACCGGATACTGCCTTCAAAACCGACGGTTCGGCACACAAGGCGGGCCAGGTCGGCGATCGATATGTCCTTGCCCGTGCCCAGGTTGACGATCGGTTCGGCTGAATAGTGCCGCATCAGGAACACCAGCCCGTCGGCCGCGTCGTCGACATGCAGGAACTCACGCAAGGGCCGGCCGGTACCCCAGACCTCCATGGCGTCGGCCCGCGCCACTTTGGCGGCGTACGCCTTGGCGAGCAGGGCCGGCAGGACGTGGCTTTGCATCAGGTCGAAATTGTCACCCGGCCCGTAGAGATTGGTCGGCATCACCGAGATGAAGTCGCAGCCGTGCTGGCGGCGATAGGCCTGGCACATCTTGATGCCGGCGATCTTGGCGATCGCGTACCACTCGTTGGTCGGCTCCAGCGGACCACTCAGCAGCGCTTCCTCCTGGATCGGTTGCGGCGCCATCCGGGGGTAGATGCAGGACGATCCGAGGAAGACCATCTTCTCGACGCCGTGCCGCCGCGCGGCGTCGATCACGTTGGTCTGGATCATCAGGTTGTCGCCGATGAAATCGGCCGGCCGCGTGTTGTTGGCGTGGATGCCGCCGACGCGCGCGGCGGCCAGGAAGACCGCCTGCGGCTTCGCCTCGCGCATGAAGCGCTCGACCTGGGCCGCGTCGCGCAGGTCGCACCGTTCGCGCGGCGCGACCTGGACGTCGCAGTCCTCGGCCTGCAGGCGGCGCACCAGCGCGCCGCCGACCAGGCCGCGGTGGCCCGCGACCCAGACGCGCTTACTGCGCAGCGTGTAGCAAGGGTTCGTGGGCACTGTGGTTCCCCATGCGCAGTGTCGCGCGATCGGCTTCAACCATTTCGGTGACGAGCTGCTCGAAGCTGGTGCGGTGCGTCCAGCCAAGCTTCTCGCGGGCCTTGGCCGGATCGCCCAGCAACAGGTCGACTTCGGTCAGGCGGCGGTAGGCCGCGTCCAGCGCGACCAGGACTTCGCCGGTGCGCCGGCAGCGTCCGGTCTCGTCGTCGCCTCGCCCGCGCCAGACGATCGGCCGGCCGATGCAGTGGAACGCCAGCTCGACGAACTCGCGCACCGTGTGCGTCTGGCCGGTGGCCAGCACGTAGTCGTCCGGCGTCTCCTGCTGCAGGATCAGCCACATGCCCTCGACATAGTCGCGCGCGTGGCCCCAGTCGCGCTTGGCGTCGAGGTTGCCGAGGTAGAGGCGCGGCTGCAGGCCGGCCTCGATCGCCGCGACGGCGCGCGAAATCTTGCGGGTCACGAAGGTCTCGCCGCGAATCGGCGATTCGTGGTTGAACAGGATGCCGTTGGAGGCGTGCAGGCCATAGGCCTCGCGGTAGTTCACGGTGATCCAGTAAGCATAAAGCTTGGCCACCGCATAGGGGCTGCGCGGATAGAACGGGGTTACCTCGCGTTGCGGCGTCTCGTGCACCTTGCCGAACAGCTCCGAGGTCGAAGCCTGGTAGAAGCGGACACGGTCCTCCATCTTCAGGATGCGGATCGCCTCGAGGATGCGCAGCGTGCCGAGCGCGTCGGTGTTGGCGGTGTACTCCGGCGTTTCGAAGCTGACCTGCACGTGGCTCTGGGCCGCGAGATTGTAGATCTCGACCGGCCGCACTTCGTTGAGCAGCCGGATCAGCGCCGCACCGTCCGTCATGTCGCCGTAGTGCAGGAACAGCCGGACGCCGACCTCGTGGCGATCGCGGTAGAGGTAGTCGATGCGATCGGTGTTGATCGACGAGGAACGCCGCTTGATACCATGCACGGTGTAGCCGCGCGCCAGCAACAGGTCGGCGAGGTAGGCACCGTCCTGTCCGGTGATGCCGGTAATCAGTGCGACTTTGTCAGACATACATTGCACCCTTTGATTGTTCGGCGCCGAGCGTCACCTCGGCCGATATGTTCCCGCCGCGGTTCGTCGCCGCTTCCAAATGCGGGGTGTGCCGCGTCGCGGCGGGACCGTCGTCCCACCGGGAGGCAATTTTTTTCGCGACGACGTCCCATGAATACGTGTCGAGCACGTGACGTTGGCCCTGCGCCGCCATGCGCGCCAGGCGGTCCGGATCGCCCAGCGCGTCGAGGATGGCGGCGGACAGCAGGCCGGCGTCAGGCTGCTCGACCAGAAAGCCGTAGCGGCCGTCGGCGGTGATCTCCGGCAGGCCGTGCCGGCGAAGCCCTAGCACCGGCGTGCGCGAGGCGAGCGCCTCGAGGTAGACCTGGCCCCAGGGATCGTTGAGCATCGGTTGCACCAGCAGCGTCGCGTCGCGGAACAGCTGCTGCAACATCGTCCAGGGCAGGCGCGCGTGGAAACGGATGCCGGGAATCGGCGGCACGTGACGCCGGCTCGCGGCGTCGCCGACGATATCAAGGGTCAGGTCCGGCCGGGTCCGCCGCGCGCGCTGGAAGGCCTCGACCAGCAGCCCGCCACCCTTCGCCTGGAAATAGTGTTTGGCGACGAACAGCAATGCCGGCCGGTTGTAGTCCTTGGGTTCGAAGTACGGCTGGATTTGCCCCTTGCCCGAGCCGACGGCGGTGACACGATCGGGTGGCACCCCGTAGTGGCTGATCAGGTTGTCGCGAACATAGGCGCCGAAGGTGAAAATGTGCTCGAGGCCGGCCAGCGACAGGTGTTCGGCGCGCTCGTAGGCCTCCAACGCCTTGCGCGAGTAGCGCCGTGCTTCGACGTGATGCGCCTGCGCCAGCGACCAGCTGTGGTCGCAATAGAGGTAGTGCCTGGTGCCGCCCGCGAGATCGACGGCCGGCAGGTCGAAGGTGCCGGTATGCAGCACATGCCGAATGCCGAGGTCCCGCACCGCCTGCGCCACCTGAGTCGCGAGCCGCCGTCGCGACAGCTCGCTGCGCAGCAGCTGCTCGCCGCTGATCGGCTGGCCATGGCCGGCGACGAAATTGCGCAGCGCGATGTTCGCCTTCCCGGCCGACCCGTGGCGCGCGTGCAACCCCGTTACGGAGAAGCCGATGCGACCCAACGCGTCCGCCAGGTTTTTCGGCGCGCCGGACCACGTCGCCGGGTTCAGCGGATCGCCGAAGACCGATGTCATCGCGATACGCTCGAACCGTGGCTTCATGTTGTGGCGCGCACCATTTTGTTCCGCGGCGGCCGTCATTCTCGCGACACCGTCGTCCTTCTGCATGGCGGGTCGAACGCAAGGGCAGGCCATGGAAGCATCGCGATGGACGGCGCGGCCAGTGATCATGATGTGACGGCGTGCGATGACCGGCAGCGCCACCTGCGGCGGCCTGCCGCAGCGCGCCGAACGAGGCTCCGGCGGCGCGCACGACGGCACGGCAAAGATCACCGATTGGTCACGTGCCGCTGACGCGCCGGCAGTCAATGCTGGTGCGGCGGGAAGGCGTCGCACCACGACACCACCGCGACGCGTCGCGATCGGCGACGGCGTAAACAACGAACAGGGCAGGGCTTCTTGACAAGGGTAGACCATGGATCGAACCGCGCGCGCCGCGTCGCTGGAACGGCCAGGCGGCGCGCACACATCGGCGACGCACAGCGCGCCGGCAACGCTGGCGTCCAGGCCCCCGCGCGCGGTCGCCGCCACCGCGCGTCCCGTGCCGGGAGCGGTCGAGACGGTGGCTATCGATCGCAGCGCCCGAATGGCGCCACGGTGAACGTATGGTGATGCGCAGGGACATGCACCCCGTCAGGCTTGCCGGTCGGGGTTGAGCCGGGCGACGGCGACGCGGGCAATGCGATCGGCCGGAGGCACAGATTGATCACAAGATGGCACCGGCCGCGAGCCCGATAATCGCGGCGCAGGCGCACCGTTGCGTCGACGTCGTCGAAGACGCGCGACCGGACGCGCCGGGCCGACCGCGGTTGGCCCGCCTCGTGACAGCGTGGAGCAGCCAGGTGGGTGACGTTGCAGGGAACGGACGCGAGGTGGCCCTGTTCTGTCCGGATGTTACGGACGCCACGACGCTCAAGCGCGTCCAACAGTTCCAGGATCAAGGCTATCTCGTCACGGTCTTCGGCTTTCGTCGCGAGCGCTACAACCGGGACTACACGCCGGCGTGGCCGCACGTGCCGCTCGGCGAGACGTCGGATGGCCGCTACGGCCAGCGGCTGTGGGCGCTGCTGCGGGCGCTGCCGGCGGTCGTTTCCAACCGGCGACGCGTGGGACCCGCTTCCATCATCTACGCCCGCAACATCGACCAGCTTGTCCTGGCGCTGCTGGCGCGTCGCTTGGTCGGGTCGGCGGCGCCGATCGCCTACGAGGTGCTGGACATCCCGCCGATCCTGACCGGCCGCAGCGTGAGTTCGCGGATGCTGCGGGCGCTCGAGCGGTATTGCATGCGTCGCATCCGGACCCTGGTGCTGTCTTCGCCCGGGTTCCATCGCCACTACTATGCCGCCTACCAGAAGTTCGCCGGCGACTGGTTCCTGCTCGAGAACAAGCTGCATCCGTCGATCATGCAGGCGCCGGCGCCGGTTCCCGGCAGCCAGCTGGCGGCGCGGGCGCGCCGGGCGCAGCGTCGCTGGAAGGTGGCGTATTTCGGCCTGATCCGCGGCGACGACACGTTTGCGCTGATGACCCGGCTGGCGGCGCGCTTGCGCGATCGGGTGGAGTTCCAGTTCCGCGGCGTGCTGACCACAGTCGACGAAGCCAAGTTCCTCGATGCGCTGTCGCGCCACCGCAACATGCGCTTCGAGGGACCGTACCTGCCGCACGAGGATCTCGGCCGGCTATATGGTGACGTCGATTTCGCCTGGGCGCTGGATCTTGAGCACACCGACCACAATTCCCGATGGCTGCTGCCCTGCCGGTTCTATGAAGCCGGATACTTCGGAGTTCCCAGCCTCGCGGTGCGAGGCTTCGAGGTCGGCGACATGATCGAGCGACTGGGGACCGGCTGGACCTTCGGCGACCCGCTTGAGGAGTCGCTCTACCGGTTCTTCGACACTCTCGACCCGGCCGAATATGAAGCCAGGCGTGAGCGTCTCGCCAGCCGGCCGCGCGGCGACTTTGTCGCCGGTGACGAAATTACGGCGCTTTGCGCCAACCTCGACGAGCGCTGGTCCAGGACGGGGTCCCCGGTCCTCGCTGATCAAAGCCGATCAGCCGCCGGCAACATGGCCAGAGCCCGGCAGTCAGCAACAACCTGATCCCGTCGGCACGCCGCCGCGACCGAGCGCTATCGGTAACTCCGGGTTACACCAGCGAACGCCATTGAAGACTCGTCGCCGAGAGCCTTCATGGTGAGCCTTGTCGAACCATGAAGGCTCTCGCACCAACGGTCGTGTGGAGCTTCATGGTTCGACAAGCTCACCATGAAGCGATCGACAGCGAGGTCAGTTGATATCATCTGCGCCGCGGGGCCGGATCGGCGTTGACCATGACGCAGTCGAACTCGATCAGGCGAAGGCTCTCGTCCCGGCTGACCGGATAGAGCCCGGTGATCTCGAAGCCACGGGCGTTGAGATACCTGATCGTGTCCATGTATCCCGGCAGTCCCTCGTGGACCGAGATGATGGAGGCCTCGGTCTGCAGCGCGAGAACCGTCGGCAGGGTCGCCTTCGCGCCGCCCAACACCTCGAGGTCCAAGCCGTGGGTATCCAACTTGAGGTACGGACGGCGATAGCCAAGGATCTCCTGCAGTCGCGGCAGCGCCTCATCCAACGTCCGCACAGGCACAGACTCCGCCTGGCGTGGCGCGTTGAGCGGGCGGAAGGCCGACCTTCGTCGGCTGTCGGGTTCCGCGAAGTAGCTGATCTGATCCGACGGCGTGCGATTGACCGGCAGCCGGCCGGGCTCCCGGCCAAGCGCATAGCCCTCGATGTGCCAGCGGGCGTCGCCGAGGGACCGGGACTTGAGGTGCTCGACGTGGCGACTGACGGACTCGAACGAAACGATGGTGCCGTCGTAGCGCACGCGATGGCGCAGGAAGTCACGGTACTGGCCGGCGTTGGCGCCGACATCGAGCACGCAGTCGATCTCCAGCAACTCGAAAAGCTGACGCAGGTGAAGCGCGAAATCGCGCTCCTTCACTTCGCGCAAGGGAACGATGTCATAACCGAACGAGCGGGCGATCCTCAGCGCGGATTCCTTGACTGAGTTGAACACGGGTCTCTCCGCATAAGGTCTGGATCGCCGGGATGCCAAGCACCCGGCACTGCGGCCAGACGCGCGCTGGTGCCGACCATTCGACCATTGGTGCCGCCCCCGTGCGACCCATGCGATCGTTCAGCATCGGCCGCGCCTTGCGAGGCCGGAAGTGACCATCCGGTGGCCAGCGGCGCTGCCTGTGCGGCTTTTGCTGCGGTGCATCAATGGCCTGCATGCCCTATGGCACGGGCCCGTCGCGCGGCAAGGCGGTTGGCGTCACATCGTGCGCCCCGGCTCAGGCCCGTCGTCGATCTGGGCGCCCGGCCGTCGGTCGGCGGACGCCCCTCGCTTTTCGTCGCAGTGGCCGCACTCGGGCGCAATCAGCAAGACGCAGGTTCATCGTGAACTGGTACAATCCACGCAAAATGAAACACGATGTCGCCGCCGGACCGTCCGACTTGCGCTCGGAGACCCGGCGGGGGAAATTTGCAGGCATGCGTCACTAACCTGGGCGACCCGGGACGATGGTGCGAGGTCTTCAACCACCGGACTTCCCGCCGCGCGCGGCGTCGGAGGGCGACGGGGGCGGCGATAACCTGACGACGCTCGCGCCCGGCGCGCGCGTCGGCAAATACGAGATGCATGCGGTGCTCGGCCAGGGGGCCTTCGGGATCACCTATCGCGCGCGCGACATGCAGCTCGACCGCGAGGTCGC
>DATFGV010000143.1:0-2584 GCA_035249115.1 Vineibacter sp. | reverse complement strand
GTCCTCGGCCCGGATTTCGATGTCGACCTCCTCGGCCTCCGGCAGCACGGCGACTGTCGCCGCCGACGTATGGATACGTCCGCCGGCCTCGGTTTCCGGCACCCGCTGCACGCGGTGCACGCCGGACTCGAATTTCAGGCGCGCGAAGACCTCCTTGCCGGTGATCTCGGCAACGGCCTCGCGGTAGCCACCCAGGCCGGTCTCCGACAGCTCCATGACCTCGAACTTCCAGCCGCGCAGCGCGGCATAGCGCTGGTACATGCGGAACAGGTCGGCGGCGAACAGGCCGGCTTCCTCGCCGCCGGTGCCGGCCCGCACCTCGAGGATGGCGTTCTTGGCGTCAGCGGCGTCACGCGGCAGCAACATGACCCGGATCTGCCGGTCGAGCGCCGGCACGCGCTCCTTCAGCGCCGCGAACTCCTCCTCGGCCATCGACCGCATGTCCTTGTCGGTCGCCGGATCGGCGATCATGCCGGCGAGGTCGGCGGCCTCGGACTGCGCCTTGCGCAGCGCGCCCACCGCCTCGACCAGCGGCGTCAGGTCGGCGTATTCCTTCGACACCTGGCCGAACCTCGCCGAATCGAGCGCGCCGCCGGACAGCATGGCCTGCAATTCGGCGTGCCGGTGCACGACCTGGTCGAGTTTGGTGTCGAGGGACATGCGCGACGCTCCTCACCCTGAGGAGGCCGCGCAGCGGCCGTCTCGAAGGGTGGGTGACAGGTCCGATCGCTTTGCTCTCACACCGGCGGTGCGACGGCCACCCTTCGAGACGCCGGCCTTCGGCCGGCTCCTCAGGGTGAGGCGTGTGGTGGCTTCGAAGAGCGTTGTCATTCCTTACCGCCCATCATCGGCGTCGGCCTTGATGAGGTCGGCCAGCGTTTCCAGCGCCTGCGCGTGCAGCACATCGGCAACCTGGTCGAGCGGCACGTCCAGCTGCGCGCCGGAATCGAGGTCCTTCAGCGCGACCACGCCCTTGGCGAGCTCGCTGTCGCCGAGGATCAGCGCGTGCGAGGCGTTGAGCTTGCCGGCGCGCTGCAGGCGGCGCTTCATGTTGCCGCGATAGGCCAGCTCGACGGCGATGTCGGACTGCCGCAGCTCGCGCGCCAGCGCCAGCGCGCGGCGCGCGGCGGCGTCGCCCATCGGGATGACCGCCACCGGCCGATCCGGTTCGGGCGGATCGTTGGCCAGCATCGCCAGCCGTTCGATGCCGCCGGCCCAGCCGATGCCGGCGGTCGGCGTGCCGCCCAGCTGCTCGATCAGCCCGTCGTAACGGCCGCCGCCGATCACCGTGCCCTGCGCCCCCAGGTGCGTGGTGACGAACTCGAAGGCGGTGTGGGTGTAGTAGTCCAGGCCGCGCACCAGCGCCGGGTCGACCTCGTAGGTGAAGCCGGACGCGTCCAGCCCGGCGCGCACGGTGTCGAAGAAGTCGCGCGAGGCGGCGTTGAGGTGGTCGGCCAGCGACGGGGCGTTGGTGTTGACCGCCTTGTCGCCCTCGTCCTTGCTGTCGAGGATGCGCATCGGGTTGCGTTCGAGCCGCCGCAGCGAGTCCTCCGACAGGCTCGCCTGGTGGGCGCGGTAGTAGTCGACCAGCACCTTGCGGTAGGCGGCCCGGCTCTCGGGATCGCCCAGCGAGTTCAGCTTCAGCGTGCAGCGCTCCAGGATGTCGAGCCGGTCGAGGATGTCGGCGGCGACCGAGATCACCTCGACGTCGCATTCCGGCTCCGGCGCGCCCAGCACCTCGAGGTCGATCTGGTGGAACTGGCGGTAGCGGCCCTTCTGCGGCCGCTCGTAGCGGAACATCGGCCCGTGCGCGAACAGCTTCAGCGGCGTCTGCTGCTGCAGGATGCCGTTGGAGACGAAGGCACGGCAGATGCCGGCGGTGTACTCCGGCCGCAAGGTCAGGCTCTCATCGCCGCGGTCGGCGAAGGTGTACATCTCCTTCGACACCACGTCGGAGGTCTCGCCAATGCCGCGCGCGAACAGTTCGGTGAACTCGAAGACCGGCGTCGCCATCTCGCGATAGCCGTACAGCCGCGCCACGTCGCGCGCCGTGTCCACGACATGCGCGAAGCGCGGGAATTCGTCGGGCAGGATGTCGTTGGTGCCGCGCACGGGCTGAAGTCTGGACACACATTTCTCCGTCGGTACGGCGGCGTTCTTATCGTTCCCGCTCTGGCCTGAACAGTCCCGTCTCGCCGCAGCTGCTCCGCGTCGCGGCGTCGCCGCGAGACGTAATATAACACTGGACATATATATAACATGTGTCATATATCCTCGTATGTCGTTGCGCGCCGCCATCCTCGGGTTCCTGTCGCTCGACCCGACCAGCGGCTACACCCTGAAGCAGCGCTTCGACGGCTCGGTCCGGTCGTTCTGGACGGCGACCCAGAGCCAGATCTACCGCGAGCTGCATGCGCTGCAGCGCGAGGGTCTGGTCAGCGTCGAGGCCGTGCCGGGCGACGGCAGACCCGACCGCAAGGTCTATTCGCCGACGGCCCGCGGCCGCGAGGCGCTGGCGCGCTGGCTGGAGGCGCCGCTGGAGCCGCTGGTCCTGCGCCATCCGCTGCTGTTGCAGCTGGTGTTC
>DATFGV010000142.1:0-2538 GCA_035249115.1 Vineibacter sp. | reverse complement strand
TGCGCGCGGCGATCGAGGCGGCAGGGCTCAGCGCGCATGTCTATACCAGCCCGCATCTGGTGCGCTTCAACGAACGGATCCGGCTCGCCGGCACGCTCATCGGCGACGATCCGCTCGCCTACCTGCTGGCCGAGGTGCTCGATGCATCGGCGGACATTCACCCGACCTTTTTCGAAGCGACGACCGCGGCGGCGCTGCTCGGCTTCTCGCGCACCAAGGCGGACGCCTGCATCGTCGAGGTCGGCGTCGGCGGCAGGCTGGACGCGACCAACATCATCGAGCGGCCCGCCGTCTGCGGCATCACCCAGCTCGCCATCGATCATCAGGCGATGCTCGGCCCCAATCTCGAGATCATCGCCGGCGAAAAGGCCGGGATCGCCAAGCGCGGCGTCGCGCTCGTCACGCAGCATTATCCGGCCAGGATCGCCGAGCGGATCGGCGCCGCGGCGGCGGAGGCGGGCGCGCTTTGGCTGCCGCGCGGCCACCAATGGAACGCCGGCGTCTATCAGGGCAAGCTTCACTATCGCGACCGGCGCGGCCAGCTCGACCTGCCCTTGCCCCGCCTCAGCGGCGCCCATCAGGCGCTCAACGCGGGGCTCGCGATCGCCATGCTGCGCCACCAGCAGGCGTTGCCGATCCCGGACGCGGCGATGCGCGCCGCCATGGGCTGGGCGGAATGGCCCGCCCGGCTGCAGCGTTTGTCGGCCGGGCCGCTGCACGCGATGCTTCCGACCGGATCGGAGCTCTGGCTCGACGGCGGCCACAATCCCGCCGCAGCGCGCGCGATCGCCGACTTTTTCCGTGGCCATGTCGGCAGCGGCCGGCCGTTCCACATCGTCCTGGGCCTGCTCCAGAACAAGGATATGGGCGGGCTGATCAAGCCGTTCCGCAACCGTTCGATCACCTTGCACGCCATTCCGGTCGCCGGTCATGCGCATCATGACCCCGCCGACCTTGCCGCCGCCGCGCGCGCCGCCGACCTCAGCGCGATGGCCGCCACGGGAGTTGAGGATGCCCTGGGCTGGATCGCCCGCCACGCCGACCGGGCGCAGCCGCCGGTGGTGCTGGTCCTTGGATCGCTCTATCTGGCCGGCGAGATATTGCGGAAGAACGGGCAGTTGCCGAATTAAGGCGGGCTGCTTCCGGCCCATCCGAGAACCGGCCGACGTTTCAGGCGTAGCGCAGCAAGCAAGACCTTCCGTTTTCCACCGACAACCGCCGGCCTGAACTTAACCAGCACGCAGCTCGGCGAGCGTGCGCGCCGCCCAGTCGTACATGTCCTTATGCTGACCGCGCTCATATTTATCGAGCCGCTTCACCACCCATTCGACTTGCTCGAGCGCCAGGCGCGCGTCGGCGGTGCGGCCCAGCGTCAGCAGCAAGGCTGCGCGGCGGCAATGCGCCTCGCCGCCCGGCAATCGCGCGCTGACATCGCTGAACAGCGCGAGCGCTTGTTCATTTTCGCCGCATTCCTGCAAGGCGCGCGCCAGCAACAGGCGGGCGCGGTCGTTCTCGCTCGCCGATCCGGATTCAGGCAGCGTTTCGAGATGCTGGCGCGCCGCGGCGGCATCGCCGGCCTCCAGCTCGGCACGCGCAAGCTTGAGCTGCGTCGCGCGGTCGGCGGTCGGGGTCTTGGCCATCGCCGTTCGATAATGGCCGATCGCCTGCTTGTGCGATCCGGCTTCGACCAGCGCGTCGCCAAGCGCGATCCGGTTCGCCGCCGTGTCGGCAAGATCGAGCGCATCTTTGGCAGCGCGCAAATCCCGCTCCGGATCAAGCTTGCGGACCGCAGCGGCCTTGACGCTGCGCACCTGGCGGCTCCCGGCATAAGCAGGGAAAATCTCGAACATCGCATAAGCCAGGCAGCCCGGCAGCGACAGGAAGATGATTACCGTCAGCCACATGCCGTTGCGACGGTTGCGCACGCAATGGACGGCACACAACAGCTGGACGACGATCGACAGGCCGATCAATGGCATAGGCAGGGTCCCCCGGCCCATCCTTAGCGCAGGATGCGGCGCCTCCCAAGAACGGCCAATTGCCGAGCTAACCCCTTTTCGCAAATGTTTCGTTACACTGCGAACCGGCCGTGTGGTCGGCTACCCCGCCTCCGCCTTGTGGCGCGCGCGTCGAGCGCGGCCTTTCACTCGCACATCTTACGTACCGGGCTGCCGTACCGGCTCAGCGTCTGAGCGTGAGTTGGATGGCCACCACCCGCGGCCGGTTGATCGTTCCGTTGAACGCGCGGCGGCCGATGCCGGCGCCTCCTGCCGGGTGCGGCGTGGTGAAGGTGACGAACCGCTGATCCAGGAGGTTCGTGCCTATCACCGCCAGCTCCCATCCCAACGTGTCGTCACGAACGCCGATCTTCGCATTGAGAAGCTGGCGGCTCTTCTCGAACGGTGCGTCGGGAAGCGTGACGAACTGCAGGAGCGTCTTGCTGGCAAAATCGAGCGACCCGCTGGCGAAACCCTTCAGCCTTCCCGTAAGGTCATGCTCGTAGCTCGCATCCACCGTGCCGCTCCACTTGGCCAGGCG
>DATFGV010000141.1:0-2458 GCA_035249115.1 Vineibacter sp. | reverse complement strand
CTGCGCGCCGGCGCCTTCGCACCACAGGGAGCCTGACATGGCCAGGCAGCTCTTCGGCGGTCTGAGAACGACGTGGTCGAACCTTCGCGTCGCGCCCGGCCGGGCGCCGCTTTCACTGGAGCGACTTGCCGCAGTGTGCCTGCGGGCGCCAGCCGACGACAGCCGGCTGGGCGACCTGTCGGAGCGCTATGTCCGCACCCATCAAGGCGTGAACCAGCGGCTGGGCGATGACGCCTGGGCCATGGTCGCGTCGCATCTCGCGGCCGACCTGCGCTACCTGGCCGGCCTCACCAACGTCGCCCTGTTCGCCCGGGCCGTCGATCCGAGCGTCCGCCTGGTGGAGAACGGCACCGCGTCGCTCGTCGCCCTCGATCTGCGGGAGAGAACCATGACCCTGCTGCGCGTCGCCGCCGGCAAGCTGGTGCTGCCGGCCTTGCTGCTGGTCGGCAGCGCCCTGCTCGTCGGCTGCGCGATCGATGTGTGGACTACCTGGCGCCAGACCGAGGCGCTGATGGCGCGCCTGCACCGTGAAAAGGCGGAGGCCGTCGCGACGCGGATCGAGCTGTTCGTTACTGACATCAAACAGCAGGTCGGCTGGACCACGGCGGCCCAATGGGCCGTGGCCCCGATTGAGCAGCGCCGGTTCGACTACATCCGCTTGCTGCGCCAAGTGGCGGCGATCACGGAGCTGGCGCAAGTCAACGGCGACGGCAAGGAAGTGCTCCAGGTGTCGCGACTGGCCATGGACAAGATCGACAGCGGCACCGATTACAGCGGGGACGTAAGGTTCACCGAGGCGCAGGCGCGCGGCACGTATCTCGGCCCGGTCTACTTCCGCAAGCGGACCGAGCCGTACATGTCAATCGCCATCGCCCGAACCGGACGCAACAGCGGCGCGACTCTGGCCGAGGTCAACCTCAAGACGCTGTGGGGCCTGATCGACACGATCAAGATCGGCGAGGCCGGCTTCGCCTACATCGTCGATCGCCAGGGCCGCCTGATCGCCCACCGCGACGCCGACCTGGCGTTGCGCATGACCGATGTGTCGACCGTGCCGCAGGTCGCCGCCGCGCTGTCGGCGCCGCCGACCGGCGAATTGGTCGAGGGCCGGTCGGTGGAGGGCGGGCATGCTGCAGCATCCATGGTATCGGTCCATGCCGTCGTCCCGACCCTGGGCTGGCGGGTGTTCGTCGACCTGCCTGCCGCCGAGGCGCGGGCACCATTGTGGAACGCACTGTTCCGCGGCCTCGGCTTGTTGGCCCTCGCGCTCGTGGCCGCCTTGCTGGCCAGCCTCCTCGCCGCCCGCCGCGCGACGTCCGCCCAGCCGGCACAGGCCTAATCCCGGGAGCGCGGGCCTCCGGCCCGCTCGTGAGCGGGCGAGACGCCCGCACGCCGAGGAGTTACAGCCGCGACACGGGCAAAGCGCCGCACGGGCGAATGGCGGCCGTCGGCTTGGGCGTGCTTCGCTTCCGGGCCGGCTTGGCCTCCGTGACCCCTTGCGATAGCATTTCCATCGGACCGCTCACCCGGGGGAGGGTGACGAGGTGATCGAATGAGGCGCCGGGCGTTCGCAACGCTGTGCAGCGGCGCCACGCTGTCGTGGCCGTTCATTGCGCGCGCGCAGCAGCGCGACAGACTCTACACGCTGGCGATCCTGGCACCGAGCGAACCGGTCGATCGCACGACCGGAAAGCGCGAGCGGCATTGGACGGCGTTCTTCGACGAGCTGCGCCGCCTGGGCTACGAGGAAGGCCGCAACCTCGCCGTGGCGTGGCACGCCTCGCAGCTTGACGCCGCAGGCGCGGCCGACCTCGCGCGACGTGTCGCGGCACACAAGCCAGATGCGATCTACACGCCCGACGTACGGATGGCAGCCATCCTGAAGACGGTGGCCGCCCAAACGCCGGTGGTGGCGGTAATTTCGGATCCGGTCGGTTCCGGCGTCGCGGCCAGCTTGGCACGCCCAGGCGGCAACGTCACCGGCTTCAGTACCATCACTGGCCCGGAGCTGGTCGGCAAGCGGCTGGAGCTCTTCAGGCAGGCCGTTCCGACGGCGTCGCGCATAGCGGGGCTGGCGCCGCGACGGATGATGGACCCGCTGCTCACCGACACCACGCGCGAGTCCGCGCGGCTTGTGGGGATGACGCTGCTCGAGGTGGTGCTGGACGCGCCGATCGACGCGGCCGCCATCCGCCGCGCCTTTGACGACATGGCCCGCCAGGGCGTCGACTCGGTCTGGGTGGCGACATCGGGCGAGACGCGGGAGCATCGGCGACTGATCGCCGACCTCGCCCTCGGCGCGAGGCTGCCCAGCGCTTTCGGCTGGCGCGAGAATGTCGAGGCCGGCGGACTTCTGTCCTACGGCAACGATGCCGCCGACATGTACCGCGGCGCGGCCGGCTACGTCGACCGCATCCTCAGGGGCGCCAACCCCGGCAACTTGCCGATCCAGTTGCCG
>DATFGV010000140.1:0-4107 GCA_035249115.1 Vineibacter sp. | reverse complement strand
GATCGAGTCTCTCGCCCAGGCACTTGGCGCCCCCGTCAACGCGACGCCGACGCCGCGCATCATCGATGTCGGGCCGCGCTGGATCGTGGCGCAAATGGCGGATGCCGCCACCGTGATCGGGTTGCAGCCGGACATGGCGCGCGTGGCGGCGCACGGCAACGCGGTGAACGCGACCGGGGTCACGGTCTTCGGCCGTCATCC
This sequence comes from Vineibacter sp., assembly GCA_035249115.1. GTDB lineage: Bacteria > Pseudomonadota > Alphaproteobacteria > Reyranellales > Reyranellaceae > Vineibacter. The sequence goes on along the minus strand of DATFGV010000140.1, from coordinate 3,906 downwards.
CCCGGCCGGCCCGGCTGCGATCGAGGTCCGCACCTTCGCCCCGGGCAGCGGCGTGATCGAGGACCCGGTCTGCGGCAGCGGCAATGGCTGCGTCGCCGTATTTGTGCGCGACAGCGGCCTGACCGAGGCTCTCGGCCGCCGCTATGTCGCGGCACAAGGCTGCCGGGTTGGCCGCAATGGCCGGATTCAGGTCGAGATCGACGGCCACGGCGTTGTGCGCCTGGGCGGCCACTGCGTTACCTGCGTCGATGGAACCTTGGGCGTAGCGGCCTGATCGCCTAGTCAGTCGGGCGCCGCTGGGGTAAAATCCGCCTTTGTCCGGGGCTTGCGCCACTGCGCTTACCGGACGGATGGCGTCGCGCCGGTTTGAGGGCGCGCAGGGGAATGGGCGGCGATGGGTAAGGGTGTGTCCCGGTCACGCGCGGTCCGGCGTCCGGACCTGCGGGCGGCGGGGCCGGCCGAACACGACCGTGGCTCGGGGCATAGCGCGCCATGACCGGGCGGGCCGAAGACCTGCCGGTCGGCACCTCGTTCCAGACCCTGCGCGGCCGCCGCCAGGGCCGCGTCGTCGAGTTGCTCGGCGCCGGCGGGCAGGGCGCGGTCTATACCGTCGACATCGACGGCGGCCGCTTCGCCCTTAAGTGGTACCACGACAGCATCGTGCGCATCGATCGCACCCTGCGCGACCGGCTGTCGCGCGCCATCGGCGTCGGGCCGCCGACCGACCGCTTCCTATGGCCGATCGACCTGGTCGAGGTCGCCAACAGCTCAAGCTTCGGCTACGTGATGCCGCTGCGCCAGGCGGAGTACGCCGGCATGCGCGGCCTGATCGCGCGGCCACCCAACCGCCTTGAGCTGGCGCTGGCGCGCCGGCTGCGGGTCTGCCATAGCGTGGCGCACAATTTCCTCGAGCTGCACGCCCGCGGCTTCTGCTACCAGGACATCAATTTCGGCAACATCTTCCTGAACCCCGACAGCGGCGACGTCGTGATCTGCGACAACGACAACGTCGACGTCGATGGCATGGACGCCTCGGTATTCGGGACGCGCAAGTTCATGGCGCCGGAAGTGGTGATGCGCCGCGCCCTGCCCAGCACCAAGACCGACCTCTTTTCGATGGCGGTGCTGTTCTTCTACATCCTGCACGGCTGGCACCCGCTCGACGGCAAGCGCGAGGCCGAGATCCAGATCATGGACTCGTCGGCCGAAGTCGGGCTGTACGGCAGCCATCCGACGTTCCTGTTCGACCCGACCGACCCGTCGAACGGGCCGGTGCCGGGTTTCCACGACCCGATCGTGGCGCGGTGGAATTCGCTGTCGCCGGCCATCCGGACGCTGTTCACCCGTTCATTCACCACCGGCCTGCGGCAGCCGGGCGAGCGTGTCCTGGAACCGGAGTGGCGGGGCGCCTTCGCGCGCATGATCGACGCCGTGGTGACGTGCAGGGCCTGCAGCTTCGAGCAATCGCTCTATCTCGAGGCCAGTGGTCAATCGCTGGGGCCGTCACGCTGCCTGAGTTGCGGCGCGCCGCTGAGCCATCCGCCGGTGATGCTGTTCGGTCGCGAGATCGTGACACTGTCGCCGGGTGGGCGCATCGCGTTGCGCCATATCGACCCCGATCGGGCGCTGGACTTCACCAGCCACGGCGCCGTCATCGAGGCGCATCCGGACCGGCCGAACATCTGGGGCCTGCGCAACCTGACCAGCAAGCCGTGGCGCGCCACCTTGCCGGAGGCCGGCGGCGTGACGGTCGAGCCGGGCCGGGCGGTGCGCATCTCGCACGGCGCGGTGTTTGACTTCGGACGCCGCACGGGTCGGGTGATGGCCGCGGTGCCGGCCGCCGCGCGGCCGCAGCCGCAATGGCAAGGCCGATGACCGGCAACGGCATGGCCTGGTCGCTGGGCGGCGCCACGGTGCGCGGTGCCGCCCATGTCCGCCGCGGCCAACCCAACCAGGACGCCGTCGGCTGGCTGTGCGTGCCCAACGGCACGGCGGCGCACGGCTTCGCGGCCGCCATTTCGGATGGCCACGGCGGGGCGGCCTACTACCGCTCGGATGTCGGCGCGCGGTTGGCGGTCGAGACGGCGATGGCGGTCCTTGTCCGTTTTCTCGAAGCGCCGCCGCCGCAGGCCGGCGCCCGTGCCGTGGCCGCCGAGGTGCTGGCCGCCTGGCGCCAGGCCGTCATGCACGACTTGGCCGGCAATCCCATCGCCAGCGAGGGCGACTGGGTCGAATCCGAGCAGGAAAAGCTGCTTCCCTACGGTGCCACGCTGGCGGCGGTGGCGATCGGTCCGGACCGGCTGATCGCCCTGCAGATCGGCGATGGCGACATGTTGTTCGGCTATCCCGACGGCCGGGTCGTCAGGCCGCTGCCCGACGACAAAGGACTGGTCGGCGAGCAGACCTATTCGCTTTGTCTCGACGACGCGGCCACGCGATTTCGCGTCTGGGAAAGCCGGCCGGACGCCGGGCAGCCGTGGCCGGATTTCGTGATGCTCTCGACCGACGGTGTGGCCAAGTCGTTCTCCGACGAGGCGACGTTCCAGTCGATTGCGCGCGAGTATCGTGCCTCGATCCGCAAGCTGGGCCTGAACGGCGTCCTGGCGCAGCTGGAGAAATGGCTGAACGACGTTACGGTGCGTGGCAGCGGCGATGACGTAACCTTGTGCCTCGCCGTCGGCGCGCAGGTATCGTTGCCGGACGCTCCTGGCACGGTGCAGACGCTGGGGCAGGGGCCACCAGTCTGGACCTGATGAGTCAATGGGTTCGCGGGGGAGGATGTCGTGCGTGGTACTGTGGTTTGGCACGGGTCGGGCCGGCCGGCGTAACGAGGGGATAGGGGAACCGTAATGGCCAACAACATGCCGCCGATTCCGCGCGATCACGACGAGGCGTCGTTCTCCGAGATCGTGCCGATCCGGTCCGGCAAGATCAGCATCTTCAAGAGTCCGCTGTTCATCTTCGGCCTCGTCACGGCAATCGCCACAGTGCTGCTGTTCGGCCTGATGCAGGCGCTAATCGCCGCGCCTTCGCCGGCGGCGCGCTACGGCGTGTTCCGTAACCTGACGATGGTGATCACGGCGTATCTGCTGATGCTGACGCTGTTCCTGATCTTCACTTATTCGCGGACCGACCGGAAGATCTGGTACCTGGTGTTCCCGATCGTGGTGATCTGCATCCTGCTGACGCCGCCGTTCCTGAAGTTCTTTTTTTACGTCTTCCGCGAGCTGCTGCCCGGCGGCTCGAACCTGACCAAGTCGCCGATCTTCTTCAACGCCTTCATCGGAATGTTCTTCGGCGCGGGCCTGATGGAAGAGCTGATGAAGGCGATTCCGGTGTTGTTCGGCGCGGCACTGACCATGTTCGCCGCCAAGATGCGAACCGGCGTGCCGCCGACCCTGTTCGAGCTGCTGCGGGTACGCGGGCCGTTGGACGCGATCTTGATGGGTGTCGCCTCGGGCGCCGGCTTCATCTTCATCGAGACCTGGGACCAGTACGTGCCGAACATCGTCAACCAGGTGTTCAAGGCGACCAAGGGCAACGATCTCGGGGCTTTCGGGCTAGGCCTGATGCTGTTGTTCCCGCGTGTCATCAATGGCCTCGCCGGGCACATGGCCTATGCCGGCATCTTCGCCTATTTCATCGGCCTGGCGGTGATCCGTCCCAAGAAGGCGCCGCAACTCCTGCTGATCGGCTGGCTGACCGCCTCGGTGCTGCACGCGCTGTGGAACTCCACCGGTACGATTTCGGAGTACCTCAACTACTTCGTGGCCGCTGCGACCGTGATCGCACTGATCGCCTGCCTGCTGAAAGCCCGACAACTCGAGGCAACGCTGTTCGGGCGCGGCGGCGAGAGCGCTGGCGGCTCGATCGTGGTGGGCGCCGGCGGCTCCGCCTACGGCATGG
>DATFGV010000139.1:0-6734 GCA_035249115.1 Vineibacter sp. | reverse complement strand
AGCCGAAGGCCGATCCGCGCGTCGCCACAGGCGCAGAACGGTTGCGCTCCGCGCCGTGCTGGAGCCGCGTCTCGGCGCCGCCTTCGCCCGCGAAACATGCAAGCACCTGCTGGCGCGCCTGATCCCGGATAGCGTGCCCTTCGCGCCGGCCAAGAAGGTTAGCGACATGCTGGCCGACCCGTACGCCATCGCCCGCCAGAGCGTGGTCGCGATGGATTTTCCCGGGCTGGCTACGATCATGGCCGCCAACAACCCGCTGCGCCTGTTCGGCGCGCCCGTCGACGCGCGCCGCATGGGGCTATGGCTCGGCGAGTACACGCTTGACGTTTTGCGGAGGTGGAGTACCGCGACAGCGCAATCGACGCGCTAGCGACGAACACCGTGCGTTCGAATTGAGCGAAACCGCGAGGTACGCGCGACGGTGGGTAAAGATGGGACGACCGCTTCGCCGTGGCGGTACGTTGAAGTGACCGGCCAGTTTCTAATCGGCCGAACCGCGGCGGTCCCCTGACATTCGGAGTTGCAGGACACTCCGGATATGACGCAGCCGCCTTCGCAGGTGCCTCACTACCGTTGCGGGGCGTTGGAAGTGATACAGGTCTAGGAACTTGAACAACACCGTCTAAGTTAGTTTGGTCACTCGACGTTGAGACTGTCGGCAAAAACTCATCTCTTCCAGGTAGTATTCAGCGCGTACCTTTCAGCTCCGCTTTTCTTGTGGATAAGCTCCACCATTCCTAGAATATGCGCCAGTTCGCAGCAATTTAGTACTTGCTTCGCTTAGACGCATGCGTTTGCTTGTCTCGTGGGGAAACTAAACCTGCGGACGATGATGCAATCTATTCCGTCAACACTGGTTGTGCGCATTCACCACGGAGTTGCGGCAGAGGATCGTGTTGGAGTTCCGCGGATGCATGCCTGGTGTAGGCAGCTTCGTTGTTCTTGGCCTTGCGTGATTTATCCAACGGGAAAATAGGGGGACCATCATGCCGACGGATCTGGATCAAATTCCGACGACCAGCCCGACAATTTTGATCGCTCCAGACGGCAACGGGTTTGATGCAACCCGCGCGACGGCTCCAGCCGTCCTGTTCGCGAACGGACAATACTATATGTATTACTACGGAATGGGAGGCAGCAACGATTTTCAGTTGGGACTTGCGACTTCGCCGGACGGAGTGACTTGGACAAGATACTCAAGTGAACCCGTCGTCTCTCACGACGACGCTCCCGCATTTGCATCCTTCCGCATCATCCCAGGGACGGTGCTGTTTGAAGACGGTGTCTTCAAGATGTGGTTCTGGGGAAACAACACCAATTTGTCGGACGATCCTGGTGCGGCGCGAGGCTGGGGCTACGCCACTTCTTCTGATGGCGTGACCTGGACGATTCCCGAGGATCCGATCCGCCTAGAGGTGGGGTCGGTAGAGGGCTATGAGATTGTCGAAGTGGTTAGATTTAACGAGCAGTACGTAGCATTTTACCGGGATTACACATCCGGTACATACTCTATGCTAGTCGCGTTCTCTACCGACGGAATAAACTTTTTTAATGACCAAGCAATCTTAGGCAACGGTGTATTACTCCAAACGGCTACTGTCCTAAACGGAAAAATTATTTGTATCTTGGCCGATACTATCTCGGATAAATTCTACATAGGGCAGTCCATTGATGGTGTTACTTTCGATGTAACGCAGGAACTCTTGCTGCCGCCTGGTTTCATTCCATCACAGATCGAAGTCGACGGAGCCGAAATCACAATCCTCGGCAGTCATGACAATACGTCAAGTTCAGTTACGGCCACATTTGACTTTGGTGTCAATTCTCCCCCAATCATCACATCGGATGGCGGCGGGAGTATAGCAAGTGTTGAGGTGGTTGAGAACACAACCGCAGTTACGATTGTGTCTGCCGACGATTCAGACCCGGGGCAAAGTCTCAGCTATATGATTGCTGGCGGCGCTGACGCAGCATTGTTCGCGATCGATGGTGGCACCGGTGAACTCCGGTTCCTGTCATCCCCCGACTTCGAAGCGCCGGCCGACGCTGGCGGCGACAACGCTTATGAGGTTGTCGTCGAAGTCTCCGACGGTGCCGGTGGTCTGGACAGCCAGGCTATCACGATCACGGTAACGGATGAGAACGACGTCGCGCCGACCATCACTTCGGGCGCAACAGGGAACGTGGCTGAGAACACGCCAGCAGCGACTGTTGTCTATGATGCGAATGCGACGGATCCCGATACCGTGGGTGCGTTGCAATTTGCGCTGAGCGGCGCGGACGCAACTTTTTTCGCGATCGACAGCGGCACCGGTGAGGTCCGGTTCCTGTCATCTCCCGACTTCGAAGCGCCGGCCGACGCTGGTGGCGACAACGTCTACAATATTGTCATCCATGCCACTGACGAAGTCAGTGAAACAACGCAGGCAGTGGCGATCTCGGTCACCAACGTTGTCGGGCAGACGGTCGTCTCCGGGAACAATAGCCAGTCACTCGTTGGCACGGGTGAAGAAGACAACCTCAGCAGCGGCGGCGGCAATGACAGCCTCGATGGCGGCGGTGGCAACGATGCCCTCTCGGCCGGCAACGGCAATGACAACCTCTTTGGCGGTGACGGCAATGACGCCCTCGACGGCGGTGGGGGCGATGACTTGCTCGATGGCGGGAATGGGAATGACACGCTCCTTGCGGGCAACGGCAACGACAGCCTCTCCGGCGGCGAGGGCAATGACGCTCTCGACGGAGGCGGCGGGAATGACGCACTTTCCGCCGGCAACGGCAACGACACGCTTTCCGGCGGCAACGGCAATGACTCCCTAGACGGCGGAGCCGACAACGACGCCCTCTCCGGAGGCGGGGGCAACGACATACTCGTCGGAGGAATGGGCAATGATCAATTGACGGGTGGCAACCTTGACGACACGTTTGTGTTCGGTCCCTCATTCGGCCACGATGTCGTCACGGATTTCAGCAACGACAGGATCATGATCGACCAGACGCTCTTCGCCAACTTCGCGGCAGCAATGTCGCACGCGGAGCAAGTAGGCGCGGACACGATCATCACGTACGACGCTGATAACAGCATCACATTGCAAGGTGTGACAGCATCGAACCTGCAATCTTCCGACTTCTTGTTTACATAGCAGGCCCGCTGACAAAGCTTCGTGTCCAATCGCCGTCTGCCGCGGCCGGTGCCGGCTCAGAGAGCCTGCGGCTCACATGGCTTAACGCCAGCGCCTAACCGCACTACCGGTGTCCGATTGCCTGGCACCTAGTACGGTCGCAACTCGTTGCAGGAGGCGATGCGACCGGCGATCCCGGCCCGCGCGTCGCGGCCGTCGGTCGAGCCTTGCAGTTACAAGTGCTCGCGCTCGAGGCTGCGCCAGGGTCGCTCGATGAACGCATTGTTCAGTCCGCACCGGCGCCCGTCGATCAGCCGAACTGGTCTACGTTGAAAGCTGTCGGGCAAACCGCGCCAGCGCTTCCGCGCAGAAGAGCACGTCCAACTTGGTCAACGGCGCCGACGCCCCCACATCCAACGCCTTTCGAGAGTTGCCATCGCCCGCCCCCGGCGCTACTCAAACCCACCCACACCGGAGGCCACCATGCACGTTTCCGACGTCGCCGACGGGCGCAGCGCCGCCGCGTCCAGTACCACCGGGCTCGCCTATCAGACCGGCTTCGGCAACGAGTTCGCCAGCGAGGCGCTGGCCGGCGCCCTGCCGGTCGGGCGCAACTCGCCGCAGCGGCCGGCCTACGGGCTCTACGCCGAGCAGCTGTCGGGCAGCTCGTTCCTGGCGCCGCGTGCCACGAACCGCCGCACCTGGCTGTACCGCATCCGGCCCTCGGCCAAGGGCGCGCCGTTCCGGCCCTACGCCGCCAATTTGTGGCGCAGCGGGCCCACCGAGGAAGTGCCGCTGCCGGCCGACCGGCTGCGCTGGGGCCGTTTCTCGATGCCGCCGGCCGGCACCGACTTCATCGACGGCGTCGCCACGATCTGCGCCAACGGCGACGCCGCGATGCAGGCCGGCATCGCCGTGCACGTCTGGCGCGCCGACCGCTCGATGACCGACCGCTTCTTCGCCAACCACGACGGCGAGATGCTGTTCGTGCCGCAGGCCGGCCGCCTGCGCCTGCTGAGCGAGATGGGCGTGCTGGAGGCGAAGCCCGGCGAGATCGCCGTGCTGCCGCGCGGCGTGCGCTCTCGCATCGAGTTGCCGGACGGGCCGTCCTATGGCTTCGTCGGCGAGAACTACGGCACGCATCTGCGGCTGCCGGAGCTGGGGCCGTTCGGCTCGAATGGCCTGGCGAACGCGCGCGACTTCGAGACGCCGGTGGCGTGCTACGAGGACCGCGCCGGCGCCTTCCAGCTGGTGGTCAAGACCGGCGGCCGGCTTTGGGTCAGCGATTGCGACCGCTCGCCGCTCGACGTCGTCGCCTGGCACGGCAACCTGGCGCCCTACCGCTACGACCTGGCGCGCTTCAACGTCATGGGCACGGTGAGCTACGACCATCCCGATCCGTCGATCTACACCGTGCTGACGGCGCCCAGCGACACGCCGGGCTGGGCCAACCTCGACTTCGTGATCTTCGCGCCGCGCTGGATGGTGGCCGAGGACACGTTTAGGCCGCCGTGGTTCCACCGCAACGTGATGAGCGAGTTCGTCGCCCTGCTGCACGGCCAATACGACGCCCGCGCCGAGGGCTTCGGGCCGGGCGCCGCCCACCTGCACAACGCCTTCGCGCCGCACGGCCCGGACGCGGCGAGCTTCGACAAGGCGAGCAGCGTCCCGCTAGGGCCGCACAAGATCGACAACTCGCTGACCTTCATGTTCGAAACCCGTTACGCGCTGAAGCCGACCCGCTTCGCCATGGAAGCCGCCGAGCGCCAGCGCGACTACGACAAGACCTGGGACGCCCTGAAGGTCAACTTCACCGGCAAGAAGTAATCAAAACACATCTCTCCCCCAGTGAAGCTGGGGCCGCTGGGGGCGCGTCACTCCAGTGACGCGTCATGTGCCATGGAAGGCCAAGACGCGCGACTGGAGTCGCGCGCCCCCGGCGGCACCAACTTCGTAGGGGAGAAATTGAAGGAGTCGTTCCTGCCATGCCCAACCTCGACGAAACCCATGACCCTTCGCTGCGCAGCTGGGTCGAGTCGGCGAACGCGGCCGACAGCGACTTCCCGGTCCAGAACCTGCCGTTTGGCGTCTTCCGCCGCGCCGGCACGCGCGAAGCGTTCCGCGGCGGCGTGGCGATCGGCGACCAGATCCTCGACCTGATGGCGCTGCGCGCCGCCGGCATCGTTGAGGGCGACGCGGCGGCAGCGCTGGTTGCCGCCAGCGGCCCGCAGCTGAACGCCTTCATGGCCATGGGGCCGGCCGCGTGGGCGGCGCTGCGGCTGGCGCTGTCGCGCGTCCTGCGTGCCGGATCGCCGGCACACGGCAAGCTGGCCGGCGCGCTGGTGGCGCAGCGCGACGCCGAAATGACCGTGCCGGCGCAGGTCGGCGACTACACGGATTTCTACGCCTCGATCCATCACGCCACCGCGGTCGGCCGGCTGTTCCGGCCGGACAATCCGCTGATGCCCAACTACAAGTGGCTGCCGATCGCCTACCACGGCCGCGCCTCGTCGGTCGGCGTGAGCGGCCAGCGCTTCCCGCGCCCTAAGGGCCAGATCACCGCGCCCGGCGGCAACGTGCCGACCTACGCACCGTGCAAGCGGCTGGACTACGAGCTGGAGATGGGCGCCTTCGTCGGCCCCGGCAACGCGCTCGGCAGCTCCATCGCCATGGCGGACGCCGAGCGGCACCTGTTCGGCGTGGTGCTGCTCAACGACTGGTCGGCGCGCGACATCCAGGCCTGGGAGTACCAGCCGCTCGGGCCGTTCCTGGCCAAGAGCTTCGCCACCACGATCTCGCCGTGGATCGTCACCATGGCGGCGCTGGCGCCCTACCGCGTGGCGTGGACCCGGCAAGACGGCGATCCGCAGCCGCTGCCGCATCTCGACTCGGCCGACAACCGCGCCCGCGGCGCGATCGACGTCGCGCTCGAGGTGTGGCTCGAGACCGAGCGCATGCGGCGCGAGAACGCCGGCGCGGCGCTGCTGTCGCGCTCGAACTTCCGCGACTGCTACTGGACCTGGGCGCAGATGCTGACGCACCACGCGTCGAACGGCTGCAACCTGCTGCCCGGCGATTTGTTCGGCAGCGGCACGCAGTCCGGGCCGCAACCCGAGACGGCCGGCGCCCTGATCGAACTCAGCCAGGGCGGCAAGGTGCCGGTCAAGCTGGCCAACGGCGAGACGCGCACCTTCCTCGAGGACGGCGACACCGTCACGTTCCGCGCGTCATGCAGCGCCGCCGGCCGCGTGCGCATCGGCTTCGGCCCCTGCGCCGGCACGGTGCTGCCGGCGACATAGCCCGTTTCCGGTCGGATCGCGCCGGTCCACTGGCGCACGACACCGGGCGGCCTCGTTGGCTGCCCGACGTCGATCCTGTCGGCCCAGTTCTTGGACGCGAGCAGAACGGCCGTCAGCGGCCCAGCAGTTTGCGCCGGTCGTCCTGCTGCTGCTGTTGCTGCTGTTGCGGCTGCGCCGGGGGCGGCGGCGGTACCGTGGGCGTCACTGCTGGCGCTGGCGCGGGCGCCGGTGCGGGTGGCGGCGCCGGCCGCGATATGACTGGCGGTGGCGGTGCGGGTGGCGGCGGCGGAGGCGCCAACCGCTCGACCGGCCG
>DATFGV010000138.1:0-4962 GCA_035249115.1 Vineibacter sp. | reverse complement strand
TCGCCGTCAGGTCCAGACTAGGGCGGTCAGGTCAACTCGCCACCTGCCTCTGATATGCGACTGGCTCGCAATCGCATGGGCCCAATCTGAACCGGCGTGCGTGCAATTGCAAGTCACTTGCAATGCCGCCAGCGTGACCGTCCCAGACCGATTCGCCGGGGCTGGATCGTCAGCCGGGAGGGCGGAGCCCTGTTGCCTCCGCCACGTTCACCAGCGAAGCGGCGTCCGGCGGCTTGCCCGATCCTGGCGTTCGCCGCGGCGGCAGCGGCGCCTAGTTCTTCTTCACGTTCCAGAACACCGGCGCCGGCGACTCGAGGTTGCCGGTGATGTTGCGCCGCCGCGCCATCGGGATGTTGAACTGGCCGAGCTGCACGTGCGTCGGGTACTCCGAGATGCGCACCTGGATGGCCTCGGCCAGCGCCTTCTGCTGCGCCGGGTCGGTGGCCCGCGCGAAGGCGTCGCGCAGCTGCTCGATCTTGGGATCGCACGGCCAGCCGAAGGTCGCCTTGTCGCAGGCGGCGCCGACATAAGCCGACATGATCGGATCGAGCAGGTCGGCCGACACCCACGAGGTCATGAAGCCATGCCAGCCGCCGGCGCCCGGCGGATCCTTCTTGGTGCGACGGCTGACCACGGTCTGCCAGTCCATGGACTGCATGTCGACGGTGAAGCCGGCCTTCTCCAGCAGCGCCTTGACCACCGGCGTCAGCCTTCCGGTATTGGTGTCGGTGGCGTAGAGCAGCACGATCGGCGTGCCGTCGTAGCTGGCCTCCTTCAAGAGAGCCCGCGCCTTGGTGAAGTCGGAGTTGAGCTTGTCCTCGAAGCCCTTGTCGCTGGCCAGCGACGTGCCGCAGATGAACAGCGCCTTGCACTCCTTGTAGTACTTGGCATTGCCGATGCCGGCGACCAGGAAGTCGCGCTGGTTCAGCGCATAGAGCACCGCCTGGCGCGCCTTGGGATCGTCGAACGGCTTGTGCAGGGTGTTGAAGCGGAAATTGTACTGGCTGCCCAGCGGATTGAAGTCGCGGATCTCGATGTTCTTGTCGCCCTCCAGCAGCGGCAGCTGCTCGATCACCGGCTGCTCGATCAGGTCGATCTCGCCGTTGATCAGGGCGTTCACCGTGGTCTGCGAGTCGGGCATCGCGACCCACTCGACCCGGTCGAGGTACACGACCTTGCCGCCGGCCAGCCCCGAGGCCGGCTCCGACCGCGGCTTGTAGTCCTTGAACTTGTCGTAGACGACTTTCTCGCCCGGCCGCCACAGGTCGCGGCGGAAGACGAACGGGCCGGAGCCGACGAACTCGGAGATTTGCGTCGTGCCCGGTGTCTCGGCGACCCGCTTGGGCATGATGAACGGCACCAGCGCGCTCGGCTTGGACAGCGACTGCAGCACTAGGCCGTAGGGTTCCTTGAGGATCAGCTGGAAGGTCTTGGCGTCGACCACCTTCAGGTCCTGGGTGAAGCCCATCAGCTTCTGGCCCATGGCGTCGCGCGAGCCCCAGCGCTTGAGCGAGGCGACGCAATCTTCGGCCGTCACCGGCGCGCCATCGTGGAACAGCAGGCCGTCCCGCAGGGTGAACGTCCAGGTCAGCTTGTCGTCGCTGACCTTCCAGCTGTCGAGCATCTGCGGCTGGATGGCGAGTTTCTCGTCCACCGCCAGCAAGGTGTCGTAGATCATGTAGCCGTGGTTGCGCACGATGTAGGCCGTGGTCCAGATCGGATCGAGGATCTTCACGTCCGAGTGCATCACCACCTTCAAGGTCTGCGCTGGGGCCGATGCCGGCACGGCGATGGCGGTCGCGAGCGCGGCGACAGCGGCGAAACGAGTCCAGCGATGCGTGCCCATGATCTGATCCCCAACCTCGCGGTGCCTGTGAAGCCTGTGTTGCAACGTCTATGCCGACTTCCCTCGCGCTGCTCCTGGTCGCGGCGCGGTCTTTTCCTGCCCGGCGATCAGCCCGTACACCACCACGCTACGGTAGGAGTCGCCGACGCGCCAGCGATCCCGTAAGGGCCCGCCTTCGTACGAAAAACCGAGCCGCTCGGCGAGGCGGCGCGACGCGGCGTTCTCCGCCGCGATCATGGCCTCGACGCGGTGCGTCCCCAGTGAGTCGATGCAATGACGCAGCAAAGCGGCCACCGCCTCCGTCGCCAGGCCGCGCCCCCAGTGCGCGCGGGCGAGAATGTAACCGACCTCCAGGCGATGGTCGCGCGGCTCGCGGTGATGAAAGGTGACCATGCCGATACATTGCTGGCCGCGCCGCGGCGTCACGGCCCAGCTGGCGTGCGAGGCGGGCTGGTAGCGGCCGACATGCCAGCGCAGGCGCCGCGCCGTCTCGGCGCGGTCGCGCGACGGCGGGAACGTCCAGTACCGCATCGCCTCGGCATCGCCGTAGAGCGCATGCAAGTCATCCAGATCGCTGTTCGCGAACGGTCGCAACCGCAGACGCGGCGTGAGCAGCACGGGCGGCCCCGCCCGGCGGTGTGGTTCAGGCATGGTGTCGCTCCCCTGGGCGGCACGTTCTACGCCAAGCCGGCTCCCCCGTCGCGCGTTGACCCGGGTGAGGCCGGCGCCTAGCGTAGGCGGCAACGACGGAGGATCCGATGCCCGTACGCGTCATCGGCATGATCGGCGTGGCGCCGCCGGGTGGCGCGGCGTCGGTACACGTCATCAAGGGCGGCATTTCGGCCGACTACCTGCGCGATTTCGCCCGCGCGCACGAGGACGCCGACTTCGACCTGGTGCTGGTCGGCTACACCGCCTCGTCGGCCGAGGGTTTCCTGGTGGCGCAATACGCCGCCCAGCACACGACCCGGCTGGGCTACCTCATCGCGCACCGGCCGGGCTTCGTGGCGCCGACCCTGGCGGCGCGCAAGATCGCCACCTTCGACCACCTGACCGGCGGCCGGCTCGCCCTCCACATCATCTCGGGCGCCAGCGACGCCGAGCAGGAGGGCGACGGCGACTTCCAGCCCAAGGAAGTGCGCTACCGCCGGGCCGGCGAATACATCGAGGTCATGAAACGGGCGTGGTCGTCGGCAAAGCGTTTCGATTTCGACGGCGAGTTCTACCACGTGCGTGGCGCGCAATCCGATGTGCGGCCGCTGCAGCAGCCGCATCCGCCGCTGTTCTTCGGTGGTTCGTCGGAGGCGGCGCTGGCGATGGGCGCGCAGCACTGCGACGTGTTCGCCATGTTCGGCGAGCCGCTGGCGCCAACCCGCCAGCGCATGGCCGAGTTCCGCGCCCGCGCCGCCGCCTACGGCCGTACGCCGACCTACAACATGTCGTTCCGCCCGATCCTGGCGCCGACCGAGGGCGCGGCCTGGGACAAGGCCAAGCACATTCTTGCGGCGGTGCAGGGACAGAAGAACCCGACCGGTCTCAATCCGACCAACAAGCCGCTCGACCAGTCGGCCCGCCGCCTGCTGGGCTTCGCCGCCGAGGGCGAGGTGCACGATGCGCGGCTGTGGATGCCGATCGCGGAGGCCACCGGCGCGGTCGGCAACACCTCCTGCCTGGTCGGCACGGCCGAGCAGGTGGCCGACGCCATGCTGGAATACTACAGGCTCGGCCTGCACTCCTTCCTGATCCGCGGCTTTGACCCGTTCAACGACACTGTCGAGTTCGGCCGCGAGCTGATCCCGCGCCTGCGCGAGGGTGCTGCGGCGCTGGACCGCGCCGCCGCGGCGTGACCGTGCCGGCGTCACCTCGTCGCCGGCTTCGCACCGTCGAAACGGATGCGCAGGAAGTTCCAGTAGCGGATCCGCGACGATGACGGATCGAGCGCCTGCTTCTCGCCGCCTTCGCCTTCCACCAAAGACAGCTCCGGATAGTCACCGTCCAAGGGTACGAAGCGCAGCACCATGACGTCGTTGGCCCGGTACGACTGGCGCGCCGGGCAGCTCTTGATGTTGTCGCCGCCCAAAAAGCGAAAGCGCTTGCCGCCGCTCAGTAGATACGGGGCGTCGGGCCCGGACTCGGTCCAGCAAACCTGTTCGGCGCGCCGCAGGGCTGTCACGACGACTTCGGTGTGCGCCGTCATCAACCGCACCTCGGTGATCGCGGCTGGGATCTGATTCTCGCCCGGATGATGAAGCCGCACCACGATCGGCTTCTGCTCCGCCCGGGCCGCCGGCGCTAACAGCGCCAGTGCCGCCCACACCGTCACTAAACTCAACCAAAGTCGCAGGCGCATCGACGCACGTTCCCCAACTCCACCGGCGCACGATCGCACGGCGACATGTGGATTGTCAGTTGGAGGGCGGCGGATCGCGTAAGGCCGCGGCGTTGTGGCAGCGTTGGCCGAAGGCAGCTAGAACGTGCCATGCGTCGGTCGCCGCGGCCGACGACGGGAGGCGCATGGCAATCGAGAGGGTCGATGTCGCCATCGTCGGCGGCGGGCCGGTGGGGCTCGGCGCCGCCATCATGCTCGGCGGGCTGGGTGTGCGCACGCATCTGTTCGAACGCAACCCAGGCACCTCGACACATCCGCGCGGCCACGTGGTCAATGCCCGCAGCATGGAGATCTTCCGCACCCTGGGCGTCGAGGCCGACATCGCGGCGGCGTCGGTGCCGCTGGAGCGGCACCAGGGCGTCGCCTTCATGACCCGGCTGGCCGGCGAGGAAATCGGCACCTTGCTGTATCGCGGCGATCCGGTGTCGGACGCGCTGGAGGCCAGCTACAGCCCGAGCGTCAAGCGTTCCTGCCCGCAGAACGTGCTCGAGCCGGTCCTGCGGCGCCATGCCGAGCGGCACGCCACGGTCACGACCAAGTTCAGCACCGACGTGGTCGGCGTCGACGATGGCACTGACGGCGCCGTCCTGCGGTGGCGACGGAGCGACGGAACGGAAGGCCGGACCCGGGCGCGCTACGTCATCGCCGCCGATGGTGCGCGCAGCCCGTTGCGGCGCATGCTCGGCGTGAAGATGGGCGGCTTGGGGCGCATGGGCCACCAGATCGG